>JAFZPP010000027.1 GCA_017550285.1 Oscillospiraceae bacterium | reverse complement strand
GTGCCGCTTATGGTATTTTGACCCGTCCCCTCTTTGAGGCGACTCCCTCATTATACCATATCTTTGAGATTTTGTCAAGCCCTTTTTCGGACTTTTTTCTTATCTCTGCCCCCGCTCTCTTGCGGCGACTTGTATATAATATCATATTTCGAGAAAAAAGTCAACCCCTTATCGCGTAAAACAAAGCGTGGATTTTCAGCAGCTTTTTGTTAGTTTTTGCTATTGTCTGTCGGGATCTCTGCCAGAATCGCTGTAAATACATTGATTCCGTTCTCAGAAACCGCCGTAATACTGCCGCCGTGCAGCTCTGCAATGCTCTTTGCGACACATAAGCCGAGTCCGTAGCCGCCCGTATCCCGTGCACGTGCCGGATCGACCCGATAAAAACGGTCAAAAATCTTTTGCAGCGCCTCCGGCGGTATCGTCTCGCCGCTGTTCGAGATGACGATGCGCAGACGCAGCTTCCGGTCACGGTTGACAACCATGCGGATGCTGCCGCCCTCCGGCGTATACTTTTCCGCATTGTCCAGCAGCGCTTCGACCATGCGCCGGATCAGCCTTTCATCGCCGCGGTAACGGATTCCCGGCGTCATCTCATAGTCAAACTTGCGTCCGGCTTCAAAAATCTGCGATTCGCGCTCCATGCACATCTCCTCGAGCAGATCGGAAATCTCCAGTTCCGAAGGGTCAGGATGTATCTCATTCGCGTCGATCTTCGCCAGAAACAGCAGATCGCCGACCAAACCCGCCATGCGCGTTGTCTCACCCTGAATGCTGTCGAGCCATTTCTCCTGACTTTCGATTGTCGCATCCGGATTCGACATGACCGCCTCTGTATTCGTCGCAATGACAGTCAGCGGCGTTTTCAGTTCATGCGTCGCATCGGATACAAAATCATTCTGCTGCTCCCATGCTGTCTCAATCGGCTTGCTGACCCATTTTGTCAGCCATGCGCAGACAGGAATCAGCAGAACCGCCCCGAGCAGTGTAAACAGAATCGAATTGCGTTTCAGCGTTTTGGCAAGCTCCTGCTCTTTTGAACATTCTACGATCACGACCCATGTATAGCCGTCATTCGGCACTGAATAATAAAGATACCGCATTCCGTCCTGAACCAGCCTGCCGGTCTGCGGTTCGTTTTTCAGCTCAATGCTGCCTGCAAGACTGACGAGCGTTTCGTCGCTGAGATGCAGATGCCGCTGCGCAATCATTTTCGGACCGCCGATGATGCCGTTTTCGCCGAGCTTAAAGCTCACCATGCCGCGCGTACTGTCCGCCATCATCGCTGTTTCGACCGTCTTCCGCAGCTCCTTCTCAGTTTCGGATTCCGTTGACTGGTACAGAAAGAGACTGACGCCGGCGCATATCGCCGCCAGAAACAACATCAACAATATCCAGCTGATGATAAAAAACCGTCCCCGAAGACTCCGGTGCATATCGTTCGCCCCCTTGCCGTGCATTCCGCGATGCACATTTTTCACCACTCCGGCATAGAATCCAGAGAGGAACGGGATATATTGCCGTGTGAGGTCAGAATGCCGCCTTCCATGACATCCAGCAGACCGAAGCCCGGCGGAAACTGATCGCGCGGCTGCGCTGCACTGCCCGGACTGAACAGCCGGATGCCCTCGACATTCCGGTCGATCCGCACATGCAGATGCCCGAACAGCACAATATCCGCGCCGCATTCCTTTGCGAGATTCACAAGATTCTGCTGCAAATCGCCGTGCATCATGGTATGCCCGTGCACTGCGACCGCCTTATGCCCGTAGGGCAGTTCGATTTCGCGCACAAGTGGAATAGCACGGTCATGGTCACAGTTTCCGCGCACCTGCAATATCCATTGTTTCAGCTCCGGATGCTCCGCAATCAGCCGCTCGGTCTCATATTCGCCGTCGCCGCAGTGGATCACGAATGCCGCATCCCGGTGCTCCGACAGCACCTTCCGCAGAATATCATATCTGCCGTGCGTATCGGATATCACAAGAATCTGCATGGAAATGTCCCCCGTTCTGTTTTGTTTCATTATAGCATAGAAATGTATCAGCGTCAATCATTTTTTGAAAGGAGCTTCCGAATGGAAAGACCGCAGAACAGTGCACAGCTGCAATCCATGCTCAGAATCGTCGGACAGAAGCTCGGCATGGAGTCGGAAACACTCCGCAAAGAGCTTGAGCAGGGGAAATTCGACCGCGCAATCGCCGGACTCAGCCCGCAGGATGCCGATAAATTCCGGCAGGCGCTCGCCGATCCCGCAAAGCTCAATAAGCTGCTCAGCAGCCGTCAGGCGAAGGCGCTCTATGAAAAGCTGACCGGCGGCAGATAATCCCGAACCCGAAAGGAGACGGCAGACTTGGACGATCTGACGCAGAAGCTGCAATCGCTGCTTTCCGATCCGGAGAGCATGCGCAATCTTTCGGAGCTTGCCGGCATGCTGCGGCAGCAGGATACAGAACAGGATGTACCGCCGGATACTGCAACGGCTGCCGGTCCCGCGCAGGACAGCACCGCCGTGCCGCCCTTCGATCTGGAGAAGATGCTTGCCGTCGGGCAGGCTCTTTCGGCTGCACAGGCAGATGAAACCGCCGAACTGATTCGTGCGCTGAAACCGCATCTCTCCGAAAAACGCGCACGCCGCGCCGAAAACGCCGTCCGGATGCTGCGGCTCTGGTCGGCTGCCGCAATTCTGCGCGAAAACGGCATCCTCGGCGATTTCTTCGGCGGCGATGCACCGTAACGCAAAGGAGGCGCCTCATGGCAAACAATATTCCGGTCTGGTGCATGCGCAGCAGCCGCTGTGATCCGCCGCAGGAGCAGTCTGCACCCTGCGATGCACCGCCCGTACATACGCCGCAGCCGGAGCATCCCGCTCCGGACGCTGTCACGGCACTGACAGCACGCCTCCGGCAGACGGATCCGGAAACGCTGCTGCTGCTCGCACTGCTCTGGCTGCTCTGGCAGGAGCATGCCGACCGCAGACTGATCCTCGCGCTCGCCTATATTATCTGGTGAACGGAATCCCGTTCTGTGCCGCCTGCATGCAGATTCCTCCCGATAAAAAAGCACCTCCGGCTGCATACCGGAAGTGCTTTTGCTGTTTTGTGATTATTCCGCCCATGCAAGGACATCCTGCGGCTGCATATAGCCGGAGACCCATGTGCCGTCAACCTTTGCCTTCACCGGAACCATATCCGTGCCGGCCGGAACGGCGTTCTTCGGGATGCTCAGGAGCGTACCTGCCGGAAGCAGTGCTGCCGCAGCGGAGGTCGTATTCGCAGCGGAATACACCGTTGCATTGCCTGTGCCGCTGACCGCGCCGCAGGTCTCGCCGGACTGCGGTGCAAAGCCCTTGTTATATTCGCCTGCCTTGCTCCAGAGTGCATCACTCTGCTGATTCGGCTCCAGCGAAACATAGCTGTTCCAGCTGCCTGCGGACATGCCGCGGCTCTGGAGTTCCTTTTCAAGCTGCTCAATCGCAGCATTGGATTCATACAGTGCTTCGGCATCCGAGGTGCTGGTAAACAGCTCGGTCGCAGTACCGTTCTGGCTGTTCATAATATGGTACTCCGCCTGCCAGCCGACACCGACCTGATAATAATGCAGACGCGCCCAGATATTTTCACCGGTCTTGCAGTTATAGTAGCCGATGACCTGATACTCGCCGCCTGTGCCGCTGTTGCTCGTATAATAGATATACGGATCGCCGTCCTGATATGCTTTCAGCGTATAGGGCTTGTCGGTCTGCCACGGGTTCTCATCTGTTCCGCCGGTACCGCCCAGCCAGTGCGTCATGGCATAATCATTCTCCGCCGTTGCAATGCGGTATGCCTTATCCCCGTGCAGAATGACCGTCGGGACATCGCCGTCTGCAAAATATGCGGAATCGCCCTGCGCCTGTGCGCCGAGATACAGCGCAAGCAGTTCATTAAACGGGAGCTGCGCGGCAGTCGGTGCGGAATTCGGCGTCAGCTTCTGCGCATCGGTATGCGTGGTCTGCGCCGTCGAAGCAGTTGTCTGCGCGGTCGCCTTGCTGCTCTGTGTCGTCCTGCCTGCCTGCGTGGTTGCTTTGCCGCCCGCCTGTGTTGTCTGCTTTCCGCCTGCCGGTGTGGTATGCTGCGCCTTTGTCGAGGTGAGCGTCACCCGACTGAAGCTGACCGTCTGGACGGTCACGCGCTTCGGTGCGGTCGCATGCGTCATTGTGGTTGCGGTTGTAGATGTATCGCCGGTGCCGGAAGCGGTCGCAGTTGTTGTCGCAGCGGTAAACTCCGGCACTTCGGTCGGATATGTCACCTCAGAGGTTTCACTTGTTTCACCGCGGCTCATCTCCACCAGATCGACCATGGAATCCTGCTCGGTCATCTGATGCTGCTGCGCGAGCTTTTCCTTCATCAGCAGGACAGTCCACGTAATTAACGCGGCACAGACGACCAGCATGACCGCCATGATGATCAGCTGCTTTGTTTGCTTCTTCTGATTGCTGCTTTTTTTATTCGCAGAGCCGCCCGCATTCCGATGCGGGCCGGTATCTCTTGCTCCTGCCATGATGCACAGACTCCTTTCCGAAAATACTTATAACTGGTTCTATCATACCAGAAAACGCGAAAAAAAGAAAGCATCAGCCGCAATTTCTGTTACAGTGCACAAAATTGAATCGCCTGCACCGGAATTTTCTAAAGCTCATGGATAGAGAAACAGGGAAAATCCGGCACAGGCGGCGCACAGATTACTATATATTATTTATCACGGATCGCGTCAATCGGACGTCTCGATGCCACGCGCCAAACCGGAATAAAGCTGGCGGCGGCGGCGATTGCAACACTGATCAGTGCCAGCAGCAGCATCTGCCGGATGCCGAAATGCAGCAGCGTAATCAGGATGCCTGCCTTCTTCCGCAGCAGATAGTTGATCACGAAGACCGCCGCGGCGCAGAACAGCGAGGAAAATGCGAAATTGATCATTGCAATCACAAAGCTCTCGGAGAAGAAGATGCGGAAGACATCCGCAGAGCGTGAGCCGATTGCACGGAGAATACCGATCTCCTGCCGCTTGTAGTGAATACTCGTCGAAATGAAGTTTGCCATGAGCAGCGCTGCAAAAGCGGCAAAGAACAGCCCGATCCAGAAGAAGACCTTTGCAACCTTTTGCAGAATCTCATTGACCGCATCCAGTTCAAAGATCACCGGATGATTGATCTCATAGCGCACTGATGCATCCTTGCTTTCCGGATAGCAGAAGCGGACAATCTGTTCAATTTCGGCTCTGCGCTCCGGCATCGGACCGACCGCGCTGTCATAAACGCCGTCGATATCGTCAATCAGAATCTCCGCATATTTCTCCGCAACAACCATAGCAGCGGCATATTTGCTGTCCGGCTTCACGCATCCGACGATTTTCAGATCCGGAATCTCCTCGCTGACATAATCGCCGGACGCATCGTCATCATAGCCGAAGTGCATATTCCAGCTGCCCCCCGCTTCGTCCAGCATCGCTTTCAGGGAATCCGCTGTCAGCTCCGTTCCGCCGTTATGCAGGCTCGCCAGTATCGGAGGCTCCTTGCCGTTCGAAGAACCGGCGCTCTCGATATGCAGATTGTCAAGCGTAATGACAATTTCATTTTCTTTCAGCTCCGATTTTTCGCCGTCGAGCCAGACAATCTCCTCCGGCGGAATCAGATCGGCGGTCGTGATGTAATCTGCATAGCTGTGTCCGAACATCGCATCGCTCTCCAGCATCATGCTGATATGACCGCGTGTATGTGCTTCAAAGATTTTCGCTTCGCTTTTCACGAGTTCTTCTACCTTGCCCGCGCCGACCATTGCCGCACCGGTCAGGCTGTAATTCGTCGCAAGCGAAAATTCATTATAGAGCATATAATTGATGATATTATCTGCTGCCGAATCATTCTCGGAGGCTTCCTTCAGGCGGTCATAGCGGCTGATATCGAAGCCGGTATCCACGACACCGGAAACCGTGTAATCGACGCCCATGAGCCGGATCACCTTGCCGACCATGCTGACCGGCGAACCGATCTTTTGAAGCTCCGGCAGCGTTGCTTCGCCCTTCTGTACCGGCGCGCGGTAGCCTGCCTTGATAAAGGTCTCGCAAGCCGCCGTACTGATTGCGATTTCATCCTTGCTGCCGTCAGGGAGCTTTCCGGCGGCGAGCTTGAAATGCATATCCTCGAGCGACTGCTGCGTGAGCTCTGCAAAGCCGCAGAAATGTGTCAGATGTATCGGGAACAAGGTGTTCCGGAACGGTTCATATTCGACATCAAACTGCTCCACAAAGGAATAATCCGCGGCGCGCTGCAAATACAGCCCCGTCACCGGCAGACCGGTATCCTGCCGGAGCTGCTCCATTTCCGCATCGGAGATGCGCTGTCCGGCGGTAGACCAGTAGCTGTCCAGCAGACCGCTGCCGCGCAGAACGGAACGGTTGACCGAGAGATACCTCACATCGCTGTCGATCAGAGAATCCGTGCAGGCGCGGATATGATTGTAGGAGCTGAATGTATCGACCAAAGCAAACAGCGTAAATGCGACCACCGAAAGCAGGATCGTCATGACAAGGCGGAAGCGCTTGTGCTTTAAGCTGCTGCATCCGATCTTGAAGGCGCTCTTCATCGGCAGTCTGGACTGAATCAGATGAAAGGCGGAGCCGTCCTGTTCCGGAATCGCCGCGGTGTCGGTCTCGCGGAAGGTTTTGGTGCGTCCCGGCAGCATCACGGTCGCGCCCGTCCGGAGCTGATCGAGATAATCGTTGATCTGCTGCCGGTCCTCCTCTGTCAGATGATAATCCGGCGGAATCTCAATGGATGCAGCACGGAATACCAGTGATTTTTTCTGTGCATCCGCCGCATCCGGCACTGCCTCGACGTCGCGGATGACTTTGCCGTCCGCCAGCTCAATGATGCGGTCCGCATACTGCTCGGCATATTCGCGGTCATGCGATACGATAATCACGAGCTTATCCGCGGAGAGCTTTTTGAGTGTATCGAACACCTGTCTGCCGGTGTTGGAATCCAGCGCGCCGGTCGGCTCATCCGCCATGATGATCTCCGGATTCTTGACGAGTGCACGCGCAATCGCCACGCGCTGAATCTGTCCGCCGGAGAGCTCATTCGGCTTGCGGTCGCCGAAGCCCTCGAGATCGACGGTTTTCAGAATATTGTTCAGAATCTCATCCGTTGCGGTCTTGCCCTGCAATTCCAGCGCAAGCGCGATATTCGCCCCGACGGTGAATTCCTCAAGCACATTGTATTCCTGAAAAATAAAGCCGACATAGGTATTGCGGTAGCTGTCAAAGCGCTGCTGCGTAAAATCGCCGGAGGAAATGCCCTTGATGATGATTTCGCCCTCGTCATACTGATCGAGTCCGCCGAGGAGATTGAGCATCGTCGATTTGCCGCTGCCCGATTTACCGAGCAGAAAGACCATTCCCTTCTCCGGAAAGCGCAGCGAGATATGATCGACCGCCGTAACGGGCACGCCTTTTTTCGGTTGATATGTTTTACAAAGATTCTTTGTCTCCAGCATATGCAGTGTCCTTTCTGAAACAGGGAACCGTATCCCATCGTAAATTGCCGTATCATTATTATAACAGAGTCAGCATGAAGAAACAAGACGCAAAACAATTAAGATTTCCTGAAATTTTCATAAGGCATACACGTAATGAACATATCATTTCGTAAAATAACAATTTGATAGGCAAGCTATCATCTCAATCATTCTGCAATGAAAAGCGTGCTCTCTATGCGATTCTTTCAAAATCTGACCGAAAACAGCAATCTTTGATCTGCATTTCGCAATCATTGGGAACGAACATGAAGATTTTCTGAATTTGCTTGCTTTTTCACTTGTAATATGATATGATAAATGTATGGATACACTGAAACAATCCGACCGGCGTTCCCTGCCGCGCCGCATCTGCTCACTGGCAGGGGTTCCGCTGCTGAGCTGCGGCATTACGCTGGCGCTCTTTGCAGTGATGAATGCCCTTTACGGCATTTTCCCGTGCGGCACAAACAGTATCGTCTGGTGTGATATGGAACAGCAGGCTGTGCCGCTGCTGGTACAGCTGAAAGAGCTGGTGCAAAGCGGTGAATCCGTCTGGTTCTCGCCGCTGGATGCAGGCGGCATGCATTTCTATGCAGTTTTCTGCTTTTTCCTGTGTAATCCGTTTTCGCTGCTTGTACTGGTGACGGATCTTCCTGCCGATCAGCTCGTGACGCTGATTGTCTTTCTGAAGCTCGCGCTTGCTGCCGCGACAGCATCCTTCTGGTTCCGCAGCCGGATTCAGGGATGCAGCGCAGCGACGGCAGTTTTGCTCGGCGTCATGTACGGCTGCTCCGGCTACGGGCTCTTCTACTATCAGAATCTGATGTGGCTCGATGTCATGCTGCTGCTGCCGCTGCTGATGTACTCTCTGCGCAGGCTGCTCAAGCGCGCCGACCCGCTGCCGTTTCTGCCGGTGCTGACTGCGATCCTGCTGACATGCTTCTATATCGGCTATATGATCGTCATTTTCATCGTGCTCTATATGGCGGTTTCCGTCCGGACAACCGTTCCGGAAACACGGCGCGGCGCGATCTCGCTGCGGTTTCTGCTCGCAAGCCTGAGCGCGGGCGGCATCGCATCGGTTGTCTGGCTGCCCTGTCTCATTCAGGTCATGCAGTCGGCACGCGGCGTCAGTATTCCGGATGTCCTGATGCAGTCAGAGCTGTTTCAGCATCTCGGCGACAAAATCTGTCTGCTCGGCTGCACCTGCATCGGATTCAGCGCACTGATTCTGCTCTGGCAGAAGGAATCGCCGCGCATCTCCTCGAGACGGCGTGACCGCAGAATCTTTCTGCTGCTGCTCACAGCCGCCGTACTCGATCCGGTCAATATTATGTGGCACGGCGGCAGCTATCAGGCATTTCCGCTGCGCTGGGGCATGATCCCGATTCTGCTGATGCTGACGCTTGCCGGCAAGCAGCTCTCGGTACAGTTTGATGAAAACAAAGCCGCCCGTTTTCCGAAGGCGGCTGCGCTTGTGATGCTCGGCACCGGTTTTGCCGCTGTCCTCGCCTGCGAGCTGATTCTGCATTTCAAGCAGAAAGAGCATATCTATTCCTATGTCACGACGCTCTGGGTCAGTGACGCCGCAGCGATGCGCATGCTGATCCTGATGTTCCTGCTGACAACGGTCTATGCCTTTGCTATTCTGTTCCGGCAGCACCGCGTACTCTCTTCGCGCGTCTGCACGGGATTTCTTGCCGTGCTGTTTCTCAGCGAATTTGTCTTCCAGTATGACTGCTATATCGGACACGCCGCAAATGACGATGCGCTCTATGCGCAGACAGTGCACGCAGCACATGCCGTACAGCCGGAGGATACAACCGCAAGAATCCGCCTGACGAAAAAATATGCACATGCAAATATGGTCGGTGCGCTCGGCATCCCGACACTCGCGCATTACACCTCGCTGACCAGAGAGGATTTCATTCAGGGCGTCAAGCGCTTCGGCTACAGCTCCTACTGGATGGAGGTTCCCTCGACCGGCGGCACAGTCCTTTCGGATGCATTCTGGAATGTGCAGTATCAGCTCGGCGTGCAGGCAGATTTTCCCTCGTGGACAGACCTCTGCTGGACAAACGGTGAGCTGTCCGTGTCGCAGAGCCGTCTGCGGATTCCGCCCGCGCACTATACCGAATGTACACCGGAAGAAATTGCATCCCTGCCGGAAGGCAGCCGCGTCGCAGTACAGAAGATGCTTTTGCAGCAGCTCGGCGGCGATCCGGAGTGCATCACCGAATATGAACCGACCGCGCTGCACAATCTCTCGCTGACGAAAAACAGCAGCGGCGAGACCGTCTGCACGCTCGACGATCCCGACACGGAGGGAGAAATCCGCTATTCGCTGTTTATCCCCGAAAAGCAGATTCTCTATTTCGATCTCTACTCCCAGACGGGCACCGAGCTCGGCAATGACCGGAACGATGCGGTTTCGATCCGCTGCAACGGACGCACCGTCTGCGGAAATTATCCCGAAAACAACTGCAACGGCATACAGATGCTCGGCGAGCCGGAGAAGGAATATGTCGTTGTCAGCATCCGCGTCAAGCATGATTTCACCTGCGAGAGCTTCGGCGTCTTCGGCATCGCGGCAGAACCGCTGGCGGAAGTGCTCCGGAATGCAGCCGGTACCGCGCTGCATTATCAAAGCGGCGTCTATACGGCAGATTTCCAGACCGATCATCCGCAGACGCTGGTGCTTGCCGCCGCCTATGACGAAGGCTTCACCGCCGACATCGACGGCGTGCCGGTACCTGTTTACCGCGTGAATGACTGTCAGCTTGCCGTGAAGCTCCCTGCCGGAAGCGGAACCGTCACGCTGCGTTATCACACGCCCGGACTCAGCACCGCATGCATCCTCTGCGGCGTTTCCCTTATGGCAGCCCTGCTGCTGTTCCTGCTGCGGAAGCATATCCCGAAGCGCCTCTCCGCACTTTCCGGACGCGGCGCGGCAGTGCTTTTACAGGCGGGCTTCGTGCTCGTGCTCTTTGCAGTATATCTGCTGCCGCTCGTATTCTGTATATACGGCGTGTTAACTCCGTGACGCAATTAACTAATCGTCAAAAATTGCATGTTATCTGAAAAAATCAGCAGTTTAATATGTTTCTTTTTACAATTTCTTTACTCGTATTTCACAGAAAATACATATTCTGTGACTATAATAAAATTATATGAAAATGTACCGATTTTCATGTAATTATGTCGTTTTCGCCTTCCCTTTCCCCTGGATGCGCAGACGGCAGCCCTTCCATTCAAAATAACAAACAGAAAGGAATTATTATGGACACAAAGGGTATCAGTAAACTCGATCTCAAGCGCAGAAACCGCAAACAAATCCTGCTGGCAATCCGGCAGGCAGGCATGCTCGCACGTGTGGATATCGCCGCACAGCTCTCTCTGACGCGCGCTGCCGTCACGATCATCACGAACCAGATGATCGCACAGAATATCCTCGAGGATATGAACAGTCCGGCTGCCGAGGCTGTCGGCGAACCGAAGAAAAAGGGCAGAAAAAAGACCATGATCCGCATCAATCCGGATTTCAAGCACGTACTCGGTGCCGTGGTCAATGAGCGCGCAATCAGCGTCGGTCTGTCCGATATCAACGGTGCACCGATTGACAACCGCTATCTCGAAATCAGCGATGACTCCAAAACCGAGGAGCTGATTACGTTTATCGTCTCGAGCTGCCGCGAGCTGATGCAGAAGCATTCGCTCAGCAATAAGCAGATGCTCGGTCTGGGCGTCGGCATCGTTCCGGCACGCTGGGAAATGTTCCGCGCCGAGGAGAAGGATTCCAAGGTTTCCTTTGCAAAGCTCTGCTATCTGCTCGAAATGGAACTGAGCATGCCGGTGCTCGCAGAGAGTGCAATCAATCTTTACGCATTCGCCGGCATTGACTATACAAATGCCGTGACATCCAATCAGCTTCTGATTTATTCCGGTCAGAAATTCCAGTATTCTATCATACTCGGAAATGAGCCGGTCGGCGGATTCAGCCGCGATACCTCTGTCATTGACCGCATGGTGATTGTGCCGGGCGGTGCAGCCTGTGAGGGCTATCCGGACGGCTCCGTGCATGCCGAGCTGACGCGTGCCGCACTGCTTGCAAAGGCGGCTGCCGCAACCGGTCAGACCATGACCATGGATCAGCTCAATGCAGAATATGACGCAGGCAATCCGAAGGTCACAAAGGTCTATGAGAAGAATCTCTATGATCTCGCAAGACTGATCTATAACCTCTGCACCGGCAGCAGTGTATACTGCGCAACGCTGCAATGCTTCCGCATCTCCGAAAAGGCACATAAAAAGCTCGATGATGAGCTGCGCAAGCTGACCGGCAAGGAAAAGCCGATCCTGCTCCGGTTCAGCAGCATTGACAATACCGATGCATACCGCGCAGGCTGCGCACTTGCAATCGAAAAGCTGTTCTTTGAAACGGGCGGCATGCTGCCCGGAGACACCAGTCTGTGATCTCTCACCAAAGCGGGAGTGTCAGCCGCCGGTTTGCTGCTTGCAGCCGGCGGCTGACCTGTTTCATCATACAAAAACGGGAGCCTGTGTCAAATGTACACGGCTCCCGTTTTCTTATGCTTCAAGCTGTCTGCCGAGGAACTGCGATGCAGCCGAGATCAATGAACGCTGCAAATCGGTCGGAACCGTTTTTGCATCCGGCGCATCCAGAAATGCCACCGCACCCGTCACATCGCCTGCGGTCAGAATCGGCATCGCAGCAAAAGCGGTCCGCTGCAAATCCGCCGCCGGACGCAAATGCGTACTGTCATGCTCCGCAGCATAATATGTGCGGCGATTTTCCATAAGTGCTTCCAGCTCCTGCGATACACGCCGCTCCGTGAACTCGCGTTTCTGCGTCCCCGAGACCGCAATGACATGATCGCGGTCAAAGACCAGTACGCCGCAGCCCGCCAGCCGCTGCATGATTTCCGCCACCTGTGCCGCATTCTCGCCCATTTCTCCGAGCGCAGAGTATTTCCGAAATACAACCTCCCCCTCCGGACTCGTGTATATCTCAAGAGGGTCGCCGTCACTGATAACATTGACACTGAGAATTTTGCCGGTACTTGTCGTAACAACGGCAAACTGTGACGATTCTATGGATTTCTCAGTGCCCACGGGAAAATTTCCCGCGAAAAGTTTTCCCTCCTCAAAATTTGCGGCTGCTTCCTCGTAATTACGCTCCGGCATTGTACCGGTTTTCAGCAGCATATCTATATCCGGACGCAGTTTGATGTCGATGTGGTCTTCGTAGACCGTGATGCGCTCAATGATGAAATCGACATCAGCTTTTGTCAGGCTGTCCTTGTTCAGGATCGCGTCAAACACTTCCATGACCGTTTTCGCCGTGCGGTTGACATTGACGATCATGTTGTGCTTGTCAGCGGCAAGCTGCATCTGATTGCGTAACCCTTCCAGCCGGAGTGTCAGCTCGTCAATCTGCTCGCTGTAGATTTCTTCGAGCATTTCTTCCCGCTCCGGATGCCTG
>JAFZPP010000026.1 GCA_017550285.1 Oscillospiraceae bacterium | reverse complement strand
TCTCTTGTCAGCGTCATTCTTGTGACCGTCCCAGTCCTGATCAATGGTCAGGTACATGTAGCCGTCCTTGATGCCGGTGTTCTTCTCATACCACCAGTTGTCAAAGACAGAACCGTTCGTCCAGCCGTCGGAAGCGAAGAAATCGCCTGCATCGCCGCTGCGGAAGTTGGAGTACATGGTTGCAGGCAGCTTCGGCTGCGTGCCCTTGTCCTCGATCTTGCCGGTCTGCTGCGAGGACGGAGACAGAATCGCGCCCTTGAGACGGGAAAGGTCACTTGCATCAATTCTTCCGTCACCGTTCTGGTCCATGTCTTTTGTCATGCGCGAGGATTTGCCCAGCAGCGCATCGACCAGCATTGCGGCGTCACTGCGGTTTGCGGTGCCGTCGCCGTTCAGGTCTGCGTTCATGCCTGCAAGTGCAGCACCCGTAAGGATGCCTGCTGTCATCAGCAGCGCACTCGTTGCAGCCATGATACGAAATCTTTTTTTCATCCCGAATCCTCCTTGTTTTATCGCATTTCTCTCATTGCAGCCGTCTACCTGACAGCTTTTTTTCAGTATAGCATACTTGTCTGTAACGCAATATCATAAAAACAGCTTTTTTGTCAAATCGGTATTGCATTTTTTTGTCATATAAGGTATAATAGAAACGGGGTGTTTTTGTATGGATATCGAGCAAAAGCTCACGCATCAGGCGTTCCTGAACCGTGAGCTCAGCATCTCGCATCTGGCATATGAACGTGAAAATGCGTTTTTTAATAGTATTCAGGAGGGAAATGTCGCCGAAATGCAGCGCCTTTATGCGCCGCTCGGCACCTCCAATATGGGCAGACTCAGCGACAATCCGCTGCGGAATTTGCAGTATCATCTGATCATCACCGTTGCACTGATCACGCGCTCCTGCATTGAGGGCGGCATGGAAATGGAAGAGGCTTACAATTTGAGCGATATCTATATCCGTGCAATCGACAAGTGCGCGTCGGAGGATGAGATCAATATGCTGCACAGCGAGCTGGTGCTTGATTATGCACAGCGTATGCAGATCATCCGCAAGCGGAACCGCTATCCGAAGGCAATCACGGTCGTTGTGGATTATATCTATGACAATCTGCACACGAAGCTGACGCTTGCGGAGCTGGCAAATGTCGCCGGACTATCGGTGCCGTATCTTTCCAAGCTCTTCCGCAAGGAGGTCGGCATCACGGTCTCGGAATATATCACGCGCAAGCGTATCGAGACTGCGGAGAATATGCTGCGGTATTCGGATTTTTCCTGCCTTGCGATTGCGGATTATCTCTGCTTTTCCTCGGAGAGCCATTTTATTCAGGTGTTCCGCAAATATACCGGCTATACGCCGAAGCGCTACCGCGAGGCATTCTTCCGGATCCGGCGGTAAGTGAAAAACAATTTGACAATGTGCCGCAGATATGGTATAATGTCTTTATATTTTTTCTGCAAACGGCAATGCATCTGCATGGACGCCGGCAGCAACGAATCAAAGGAGTAACGGATGACACAACAGCAGGAGAATTTTCCGGCAATGAAGGAGCGCATCTGTGCGCGGCTTTCCGCGCTCGGACAGACGCATATCAGCGATTATCTCAAACAGCTCAATGACACTGCGCAGGAGACCATGCTCCGGCAGATCGACACGCTCGATCTCAGCATCCTCGATCCGGAATGCGCGGACGAAAAGCGCGGCAGCTTTGCGCCGCTCTATGCGACCACACTCGGGGAGATTGCGCAGAACCGCGCCCGCTTTACCGAAACAGGTCTTGCGGCAATCCGTGCCGGAAAGGTCGGGGCGGTGCTGCTCGGCGGCGGACAGGGTACGCGGCTCGGCTGCGAGCATGCCAAGGGTATGGTCGATATCGGCATCACCAGAGAGCTCTTCATCTTTGAGTGCCTGATGAATAACTTAAAGCGCGTCACCGATCAGGCAGGCGCCTATGTGCCGCTGTTCATCATGACAAGCGCGGAAAATCACAATGAAACACAGGCGTTCTTTGCCGAGAAAAATTATTTCGGCTACAGCAGGGAGCATATCCGCTTCTTCCGGCAGGAACAGCTCCCGACGGTCGATCCGGAGGGCAGACTGATGCTCTCTGCGCCCGGCGTGATCTCGACTGCACCGAACGGCAACGGCGGCTGGTATGCATCCATGGAGAATACCGGCATGCTCAGCGAGCTGCGCAGAAGCCGGATTGAATGGCTCAATGTTTTTGCGGTTGACAATGTATTGCAGGCGATTGCGGACCCGTGCTTCATCGGCGCGGTGATCGAGTCGGGCAATGTCTCCGGCGCGAAGGTCGTTGCGAAGGCGGCACCGGATGAAAAGGTCGGCGTGCTCTGTCTGGAGGACGGCAGACCCTCGATTGTCGAATATTACGAAATGACGGAGGAAATGCGGACGCGCCGCGAGCCGGACGGGACGCTTTCCTACCGCTTCGGCGTGATCCTGAACTATCTCTTCCGTGTGGATGAGCTGGAGAATACGCTCGCCTATAAAATGCCGCTGCACAAGGTCTTCAAGAAAATCCGCTATATGGACGAAAACGGCAATACTGTCCGTCCTGAGGCGCCGAATGCCTACAAATTCGAGACACTGGCGCTCGACCTTGTCAAGCTGCAAAAGAACTGTCTCGCCTACGAAATCGAGCGCGAAAAGGAGTTTGCGCCGATCAAGAATCAAACCGGCGTGGATTCCGTCGAAACGGCGCGCGAACTGCTCCGCCGCAACGGAATTACGCTCTGAATCCGAGCCTGACTGCGTATCCGAAAGGGTACGCGGTTTTTTCTGTACAGAGACTGCCGGATTCTGCCGCGGAAAAATATGCGCATCGCCGAAAAGACTTGACAAACCGCCGCGGTTCGTGGTATACTAACTCATAAGAGTATCTGTCCGGTTTTGCGGTTTCCGCCCTCGTTCGGCGGGAGGCATCCGGAGCGGCATGCTCCTTTCATTTATATTCAATTTTACGGAGATTCTGATATGCTTGAAACAATCCAGAAGATCGGTGCGGCATTCCGGCTGCCCGGTGCGTTCGATGCCTTTGAAACGATCACAAACGGCAATATCAATGCGACGTTCAAGGTCACCTATAACGATGCGGACGGCAATCCCAAATCCTATATCTTCCAGCGGATCAATACGGTTGTGTTCAGCAATCCGGTTCAGATCATGCAGAATATCGACCTTGTCACAACACATATCCGAAACAAGAATCCGGACGGCGTGACGCTGCATTTTCATCATACAGCGGACGGCAAAAACTATCTGTTTGACGATGCGGGCAATTTCTGGCGCATCATGAACTATGTTGATTCGGTCACCTTCAATACCTGCGATGACCCGGCTGTCATCGAGGCGACCGGCAGAGCCTTCGGCGAATTTCAGAATCAGCTCAGCGATTTTGACGGCGCACGGCTCTTTGAGACCATTCCGGATTTCCATAATACGAAAAAACGTCTGGATACGCTCTTTGCACATATTGCAGAGGACCCCTGCAAGCGGGCGGCGTCCGTGCAGGATGAGATCGCCTATCTGACCGAAGTCCGCGAAAAGGCGGCGGCGCTTTCCGTCCGCTTTGCAAACGGCGAATTTCCGGTGCGCGTGACGCACAACGATACCAAATCGAACAATGTGCTCTTTGACAAAGAGACGAAAATGCCGCTCGTTGTCATTGACCTCGATACCGTTATGCCCGGCATGGCAATGTATGATTTTGCGGATGCGGTCCGCTTTATCGCCAATACTGCCGCCGAGGACGAGCCTGATATCAGCAAGGTCAGCTTCGATACCGGAAAGTTTGCAGCATTCTGCAAAGGCTTTCTCGGTGCTGTCGGCAAATCGCTGACACAGGCAGAGTGCGACAGCCTCGTGCTTGCCGCATTTTCCATTACAATCGAACTCGCTTCGCGGTTCCTCGATGACTATCTCACCGGAGATACCTACTTCAAGATCAACTATCCGCTGCACAATCTCGACCGCACGAGATGTCAGCTCGCGCTTGCAAAGGATATCATCCGCAAGCAGGCGGAGCTTGAGCGGATCGTAAAGGAAACCGCCGCAGTCTGAGAAATCCGGTCTCCGGAGCGGTCAGCCGGCAAGCAGCCGGGGTCTGTCCGTTCCGGATGATTTGTGATTTGCGGAAATTATGAAAAAACCTCACTCACTGCTTTGACACAACGGATCATGCAGTCTGCATCCGTGATCCGCTGTGTGAGCGTAGTGAGATGAGGCTCGGAAATTTGAAAAGTCATAAGAAAGGGTTTTCATCATGAAAACAAAGCTCAAAGAATATGCCGGTACGTTTACGCACCGGAAAATGCTGCTTGCAGTTGCAGATGCCTTTATTCTGGTAGCCGCTTCCTTGATTGCCAACTTTCTGCTTTCGCTGGTCGGATGCGGCATTCCGACCTCTGATATGGTCGTGCCGATTGTCATCGGAACGATCTGCTGCTTTGCATTTCTCTTCATTTTCGGCGCATACAGCAAGATGTGGCGCTATTTCCGCGGAAAGGATTATCTTTCCTGCGTCTTCGGCGTCACCTGCGGTCTTGCCGTGACATGTCTGTTCGCCGCAATTCTGGATAAGAAAATACCGTGCATATTTGCAGTCACGCATATGCTGATTGCACTTGCCGGTATCTGCCTGTTCCGCCTGATCTTCCGCACGGCATTCATCGAGATGTCCGAAACGACGAAGGCGCTCGGCAAATACAAGCGTACCATGATCATCGGCGGCGGCGTGGCATGCAAGATGCTGCTGACCGAGATCGAGAATGCAAGAAAATCGCCCTATGACGGCGACAAGGTCTCGGCAAAATACCTGCCTGTCTGCATCATTGACGATGACCACAACAAAGTCGGTCAGGATGTCATGGGCGTCGAGATTGTCGGCACAACGGCGGATATCGTCCGCTTTGCCGAGGAGCGCGAGATTGAGCAGATTATCTTCGCGGTGCCTTCCGCGCCGGAGGATGAACGCATGCGCGTGCTCGAAATCTGCTCGAAGACGCATCTGCCGGTCAAGACGATTCCGTTCATCGGCAATCTGATCTTCGATGAGAACAATCAGACCTCGCTGCTCAAGCAGGTGCGTGATATCAAGGTCGAGGACCTGCTCGGCAGAGAGCCGATCAAATTTGACAATGAGGATATCCGCAGATTCATCGGCGGAAAGGTCTGTATGGTTACCGGCGGCGGCGGCTCGATCGGCTCCGAGCTGGTGCGCCAAATCGCAAAGTATAATCCGAAGCAGATCATCATTGTCGATATCTACGAAAACAATGCCTACGAGATTCAGCAGGAGCTCGTCATGGAGTACGGCGGCAAGCTCAATCTCGTCACGCTGATCGCATCCGTCCGCGACTACTTCCGCATCAATCAGATTTTTGAGCGCTATAAGCCGCAGGTCGTGTTCCATGCTGCCGCGCATAAGCATGTGCCGCTCATGGAGGTCTCTCCGATGGAGGCAATTAAGAATAACATCGTCGGTACGTTCAATGTCGCTTCGCTGGCACAGTTCCACCTTGTCGAAAAGTTTGTCATGATCTCGACCGACAAGGCGGTCAACCCGACGAATGTCATGGGTGCATCGAAGCGCTGCTGTGAGATGATCGTGCAGTATCTCGCACAGCAGAAGGATACAACAAACCGTACCGAATTCGTGACCACGCGCTTCGGCAATGTGCTCGGCTCGAACGGCTCTGTCATTCCGCTCTTCAAGAAGCAGATTGAGCAGGGCAAGCCTGTTACGGTCACGCATCCGGATGTCATCCGCTACTTTATGACGATTCCGGAGGCTGTTTCGCTGGTGATGGAGGCTGCTGCGATTGCGCACGGCGGCGAAATCTTCGTGCTGGATATGGGCAAGCCTGTCCGCATCGTGACGCTTGCGGAGAACCTGATCCGCATGTACGGCAAAGTGCCGTATAAGGATGTCGAGATCAAGTTTGTCGGTCTGCGTCCGGGAGAGAAGATCAAGGAGGAGCTGCTCATGGATGAGGAGGGACTCCAGAAAACCGCGAATAAGCTGATCTATATCGGCAAGCAGATTGAAATTGATACGGAGACATTTGCAGAACGGCTCCGCATCCTGCGCGATGCCGCGGAGGAGAACAAGGAGGACATCGCAGTATCTTCGCTGCATGAAATGGTCCCGACCTTCGTGACACCGGAGGAATTCAACAAAATGGAACTGAAAAAGCATCAGCAGAAGGAAACCGCCCAGGCGGAGCATCCGGCTGCAAAATCATGAAATACGAAAAGCCTGAAAGCGAATCCGATGCTTTCAGGCTTTTTTCGTTCACCGTATCGCAAAAGTCACGAGCAGCCGGTCGGCAGCGATTCGCGCCTTGTTTTTTTCTATGTTTTTTTGTATTTCTCCCATTGATATTTCTTCCGATTTGTGCTATAATAAGACAGTATGTAATCGGAAATGTCGTGTGAAAGGAATGCGCATTATGAAAAAGAAGAACCTTGCCTTTGACAACGCTCAGTATCTCAAAACACAGTCCGCACATATCCGCGAGCGAATTGCCCAGTTCGGCGGCAGACTGTATCTGGAATTCGGCGGAAAGCTCTATGACGATTATCATGCCTCGCGCGTGCTGCCGGGCTTTCAGCCGGACAGCAAGCTGCGGATGCTCCTGCAAATGAAAAAGGAGGTCGAGATCGTCATTGCGATCAATGCCTCTGATATCGAGCAGAACCGGACGCGCGGCGACCTCGGCATCACATATGATACCGATGTGCTTCGCCTGATCGGTCTGTTCCGTCAGAAGGGGCTGTATGTCGGCAGCGTCGTCATGACGCGCTTTACCGGCGAGCCTGCTGCCGAAAAATTCCAGAAGCGTCTGGAGGCGCTCGGCATCCGTGTCTACCGGCATTATCCGATTGAGGGTTATCCCTCGAATCTTTCGCTGATTCTTTCAGAGGACGGCTTCGGCAAAAATGAATACATCGAGGTCAGCCGTCAGCTTGTTGTTGTGACCGCGCCCGGTCCCGGCAGCGGCAAAATGGCGGTCTGCCTCTCGCAGATTTATCAGGAGCATCAGCGCGGCAAGGAGGCTGGCTATGCAAAGTTCGAGACATTCCCGATCTGGAATGTGCCGCTCAAGCATCCGGTCAATGTCGCGTATGAAGCCGCGACCGCCAATCTCAATGATATCAACATGATCGACCCGTTCCACCTCGAAGCCTACGGCAAGACTGCGGTCAACTATAACCGCGATGTCGAGGTCTTTCCGGTGCTGCGCTCGATGTTCGATCAGATTTACGGCACCTCGCCGTATCAGTCCCCGACGGATATGGGCGTCAATATGGCGGGCTTCTGCATTGTCGATGACGAAGCGGCAAAGGCTGCATCCCGTCAGGAGATCATCCGCCGCTATTTCATTGAACGCTGTAATCTGCGGCAGGGCAAATCGGATGCCGAAACGGTCAATAAGCTCGAGCTGCTGATGCAGCAGATGAAGCTGACCGAGGAGGAGCGTCCGGTCATTGCAAAATCGCGTGAAGTGGCGGAAAAAACCGGTGAACCGGCAGCCGCTTTGCAGCTCCCGAACGGCAAAATCGTCACCGGCAAGACGACCGATCTCATGGGTGCCTGCTCGACGATGCTGCTCAATGCACTGAAATCGCTCGGCAGAATCAATGATGCGATTCTGCTGCTCTCGCCGACGGTCATTGAGCCGATTCAGCATCTCAAGACCGATCATCTGGGCAACGAAAACCCGAGACTGCATACCGATGAAACACTCGTGGCACTTTCGATTTCCGCGGCGACGAATCCGACTGCGGAGCGCGCGATGACGCAGCTTGCAAAGCTCCGCGGCTGCGAAATGCACTCGACCGTGATTCTTTCGCAGGTCGATGAGCGGACGCTGAAACGTCTCGGCATCAATGTGACCTGCGATCCGCAGTTCCAGAGCAACCGGCTCTATCAGCGGTGATGTACGCTGAACGATTTTACATTATATGATATGACATATCAGGAGAAATAAAATGGACAGAGATGCATTTATCAGTGAATATGAAAAATATTCTCTCGAAGATTTGACAACAATCTATACCGATCAGGCGGAGATGTTTTCGCCGGAGGAGCGCGATCTGATCTATGAAATGATTCAGAAGAAGGAGCATCCGCTTGTTCCGGAACCGCAGAAAAGTATGCTCTGGCTCTATATTCTGAGTCTTCTATGCTTTCCGGTCGGGCTGATCGTATTTTTTGCGACATGTACCTCGCATGACAAAGTCAGGGAAAAGGTCGGTCTGCGATGCGAGCTGTGTGCGATTGTCGGAGCGCTCGCATTCATTATCATCTGGGCAAATACGCATTAAACGGATCGAACAGCTTGACGTGACAGAATGGAGAAGATTATGGACAGAACAGAATTTTTGAAAGAAATCGAAGGATATTCGCAGGATGATCTGCGGCTGATCTACACGACACAGCAGGATATGTATTCCGATGAGGAGCTGGCGCTGATTGCGGAACGGCTTGCACCGCTGCCGGAGCCGAAAAAGACAAGTCCGCTGACGGTCATCTGTTATATTCTCAGCTGCTTTGTGCCGTTTTTCGGCATCATTCTCGGGCTGGTGCTCGGGGCAAGAACGGATGACGAAAGCCGAAAGCGCAGCGGGGATTATCTCGTCTGCGGGTGTCTGCCGTCCGTTTTTATCGGTTTGATCGTCAGTATCGTACTGCTCGGCTCCGGAGATGCGCAGAAAAAGCAAACCGGCAAAAAGTGCCTGCTGACGGCATGTATTTCGATTTTCATCTCGCTCTTTTTGTTCAACGGCGGATTCAAAGTATAAGCAATACGGGACTGCTTCGGCAATGCGTTGAAGCAGTCTCTGTTATATCAGGAGACTGTTATGGAAAATGAACGTATCTGTGCGATTCTTGCTGGCGGACCGGAGGAGGGGATACCCTGCGAGCCGGTGCCGGAATCGGCGTTTATCCTCTGTGCGGACAGCGGTCTGCATCTGGCGGAGCGGCTGTGCCGGCAGCCCGATCTTGTGCTCGGGGATTTTGATTCACTCGGCGCGGTGCCGGCGCATCTGCCGCATATGACCGTGCCGGTCGAGAAGGATGATACGGATACCATGCTTGCCGTGCGCGTCGCACTGGAACGCGGGTTTCGGGATATCCGTATTTACGGCGGATTCGGCGGCAGACTGGATCATACCGTTGCAAATCTGCAAACGCTCGAATACCTCCGGCTGCAAGGCGCGGACGGTCTGCTCTGCGGCGTGCGCGACTGTGCGCGGATGCTCTGCGGCGGCGAATCGCTGCGGCTGAGGGCGCGTCCGGACTGGACACTTTCGCTGTTTGCGTGGTCGGAGAAATGTGAGGATGTCTGTGCTTCGGGCGTATATTATCCGCTTGCACACGGCAGCCTGACGCGCAGCTTTCCGCTCGGCGTCAGCAATCATATTACCGCAGATGCGGCAGAAATCTCCCTCGGAACCGGCACACTTCTTGTGATGCAGTCCGCGCTGTGAATGCAGGTGCTGCGATGCATATAAAATAAAAAATCATCCGCTTCCGTCAGGCTTTCATGCTGATTGAAGCGGATGTTTTTCGATAAAGTATTTGCTTTGCGGATGTTATGACGGAATGGGTAATTCCGTCATCAATCTGCCTTGTGCACGCCCGCGCAGACTGCGGCGATATCGACACGTTCAGCACCCATTTCCAGCAGCAGCGCTGTACAGCGGCGAAGCGTTGCGCCGGTTGTCAGGATATCGTCTGTGAGCAGGATGTGCATGCCGCTGAGATCGGCGCCTGTCCCGCGGAAACGCTCGGCATATTTCCGGCGCTCCTCCGCAGGCAGATCATGCTGCCGGACATTGCCTGCATGCTCCGTGAGAAAGCCGCCGCGTGCCGGAAGCCCGAGCTCCTCCGCGATGCAGTGCGCAAGATATTCCGCATGTGCATAGCCCCGCTGCCGTCTGCGCTTTGCCGTCACGGGTACCCATGTCACGCAGCTGATATCCATCGTTTCAGCGATAGATTCGGCAAGCAGCTTCGCGGAAAATCTGCAAAATCCGCGCCTGCCGTCCTTCATGGCAAGCACGCCGGTCCGTGCGGCATCTGCATAGGAAAACAGTACGGTTCCCTGCTGCCACGGCGTCTCCGGATGCGCATTTGCCCAGTCCGCATATGATATGCGCTGCTGCATCAGCAGATCCGTGCATGCATCACAGAGCAGCCGGTCATAGGGAATCCGGCTGTCGCAGCAGTCACAGCGGTTCGGATAGAGAACATCAAGCAGGAGCATCTGTGCACGGTTCATCCCTCATCCTCCTCGCGCGAGAGCATATTTTGCAGCATATCGGTCAGGCAGGAATACCGCACGGCACGCTCCTGATTCTGCACCATTTCGCAGACCTTGCGCGGCGAACCGATCAGAATCAGCAGCTTTTTCGCGCGCGTCACGGCAGTATAGAGCAGGCTGCGGTAGCTGAGCCGGTCTCTGCCCTCCGGCAGCACCAGAATCACCGCCTCGAATTCGCTGCCCTGACTTTTATGCACCGTGACCGCATAGGCGAGCTCAAGCTGATCGAGCTGGTCGGGGCGGTAGGTCACGAGCTTGCCGTCGAAATCGACCTTGAGCGTATTCGCCGCCTTGTTGATCTCGGTGACAGTGCCCATATCGCCGTTAAAGATGCCGGCGCCGCGTTCGGTCTCTTTGACCCATTCCATTTCATACTGATTCTGAATCTGCATGACCTTGTCGCCCTCGCGGAAGGAATAAAGCAGATTTTTCATAATCATTTTGCCGTATTGCGGCGGATTGACGGTTTCCTGCAACATGCCGTTCAGCATGACCGTTCCGAGAATGCCCTTGCGCGTCGGCGATATGACCTGAATATCGGTCTGCGGCGTGAAGCCGTAAGCCTGCGGCAGTCTGCGGCTGTAGAGGTCTTTCAGGAATGCTGCCGCTTCATTCGCATTGCGGCGGTCAAAGAAGAAGAAATCGCTGGATTTTTCGCGCAGGTCCGGCATTTCTCCGTTTACGATCTGATGTGCGCTGCGGATGATGCAGCTTTCCTGTGCCTGCCGGAAAATCTCCGTCAGACGGACGACCGGAATCCGGCGGCTCTCGATCAGCGTATGCAGCAGATGTCCCGCGCCGACGGACGGGAGCTGATCGACGTCGCCGACGAGCACGATCCGCGCAGACATCCGCACGGCACGCAGCAAGCCGGCGAACAGCAGCGTATCGACCATAGAGACCTCGTCCACGATAATGACATCCGCCTGTAGCTGATTCTGCTCATTGTGACGGAAGGTCAGCTCGCCGTTGTCGTCATATTCGGTGCCGAGCAGGCGGTGAATGGTCTTTGCTTCCCTGCCGGTGAGCTCGGTCATGCGCTTGGCGGCTCTGCCGGTCGGGGCAGCGAGAAGGACGGTGCTGCCTGCTTTCATGCAGAGATGAATTACGCCGTTGAGCGTTGTGGTCTTGCCGGTGCCGGGACCGCCCGTCAGCACCATGATACCGCGTGAAAAGGCAGCAGAGATTGCCTTTTTCTGCTGATCGGCATAGGTGATGCCGGTCTCCTTTTCCTCCTGTGCAATCGCTTTCGCGCAGTCAAATTCCTCGGGTGAGGAGAATGCCAGCTTTGCCGCGATCCGCGAGGCGATGAAATCCTCCGCCTGAAAATAATCGTTCAGATAGATAAAATCGCCTTCTGCCGCGTGATAAAGGACGATCTCGCGTTCTTCGATTGCCTCCGCATAGCCTGCCTGATAATCCTGCTCCTGAATGCCGAGACCTTCGAGCGCGATTGTATGAAAATCCGCATACGGCAGACAGGTATGTCCTTCGAGTGCGGCAGTTTCCAGCAGCCAGCGAAAGCCTGCAAGCAGCCGTTTCGGCGAATTTGCAGGAATCTGCATTGCGGCGGCAATGCGCTCTGCGGCACGGAATTCGAGCCCGATGCCTGCGGTACAGAGCCGGTAGGGATTTTCCGCGATCAGCTCCCATGCAGGTGTGCCCCAGCGGCGGTATGCTTTCATGGCGACCGATGCCGGAATGCTGAATGCCTGCAATCTGCCCATTAAGCTGCGCAGTCCGAAAATCTGCTGCGCGGATTCGGCGATCTCCTTGCATTTCTGCGGCGAGATGCCCTTGATGCGGCAGAGCTTTTCCGGTTCCTTCTCAATGATTTGCAGCGTAAATTCGCCGAATTCATCCACGATCCGCTTGGCGAGCGCCTTGCCGATGCCGCGGATGACGCCGCTTGCGAGATAGCGCTCAATATTCACAATCGTTGAGGGCAGCGACCGGACACAGCTTTCTGCCCGAAACTGCTGTCCGAAGCGCGGATGCGTCACGAAGGCGCCGGTCAGCTCGACCTCCTCGCCGGGCTCCAGCAGACCGAGCTCGCCGACAACCGTGACCATTGCCTCCTCGGTCTCCAGATCAAATACGATATAGCCGTCCTCTTCCTTATAAAACATAACCTCGTCAACGGTGCCTTTCATTGCGAGGACCATTTTCGGCTGCATGCCATGCGCTCCTTTCCGGATTTTCAGATACATTCCATTGTATTATAACGTATTCTGCAAAAAAACGCAATGGGTAACCCTGAAAAAATCCGCAGCGCTTTCAGGAAAAATTAAGCGCAGAATCCTCTTGACAGAACGCGGAAAACAGAGTATAATACAATTAGTGTACTATGTACCGGTATGTACACGCCAAAGGAGGTAACAAATATATGTTTTGCAGAAATTGTGCAGAGGTCCTGCTCGAAACAGATATCACCTGTCCGAAGTGCGGTTTTGCCGCCGGAACAGGTATCAAATATTGCGCGACCTGCGGCTCCGAGACACCGGGCAATACTGTTGTCTGTGAGATCTGCGGTCAGCCGGTGAACAACCTCGGCGGCGGCGGTATGCAGTTCCAGTCGCAGCCCCAGCCGAATTTCCAGCAGCAGTTCCAGCAGGCGCCATTCCAGCAGCCTGATTTTCAGCAGCCCGGCTTCCAGCAGGTTCAGCCGAATACGGCGTTCCAGCAGCCCGGCGCTTCGACCTTCCGTTCGGCAGACCCGAATGCTTCTGCGTTCGGTCAGAGCACAACAGGGTATTCTGCACCCAATACCTTCCAGCAGAATGCAAACGGTCAGCTCTATCAGGGCGTGACCTATAAATCCAAGGTTGCAGCAGGTCTGCTCGGCATTTTTCTCGGCGCATTCGGCGTGCATAACTTTTATCTCGGCTATACGACAAAAGCGATCGTTCAGCTCCTGCTGACCGTTCTGTCCTGCGGCGCACTCAGCTTCATTTCCGGAATCTGGGGCATTGTTGAGGGCATTATGTGTCTGACAGGCTCGATCAACAAGGACGCAAAGGGTCTTCCGCTCAAGGACTGATCCGGACGGCAGACTGCCCGCAGCTGTATAAAAAAGAATGGCGCGAGCACAGCCCTGACACTGTCTTTTCATCGCATTGTCATGTTTATTTGAGTTAATTTCAGGTTCATTTAAGTTGCTTCCGATAAAATGGAATCAATAGGGGGAATCTGTGCAGACGCGCAGATCATAAGAAAGAGTGTGGAAGAGAATACCACTGTGCCCTTTTACCATTATGATGCAAGGAGGCAATTATTATGGCGATCAGTACGTTTCAGCGCCGTGAGGTGAAGTTCCTGCTTTCTGCGGAACAGTTTGAAGCGCTTCTGCCGATCGTTCATGAGCACATGAACCCGGACGCATACTGTGTGGACGGCAAGGAATACGGTATCTATAATATCTATTATGATACGCCCGATAATTTCCTGATCCGGCAGTCCCTCGAAAAACCTTATTACAAGGAAAAGCTCCGCCTTCGGAGCTACTACTCTCCGGCAACACCGGATTCCTCTGTCTTTCTGGAAGTCAAAAAGAAGATCGGCGGCATCGTGACCAAGCGCAGAGTCGCCATGACGCTCTCCGAAGCAGAGGCTTATATCCAGTCGCGCGTGAAGCCGCACTATGAGCGCTTCATCGACAAGCAGGTCATGCGTGAGCTGGATGTCTTCCTGAACTTCTATGACTCCGTTCAGCCGCGGCAGTATATCAGCTACCAGCGCGCGGCGTTTTTCGGCAAGGATGATTCCGAGTTCCGTCTGACCTTTGACCGCGAGATCACGGCGCGCCGATTTGATCTGACGCTCGCAAAGGAAAGCTACGGCTCGCAGCTCATTCTCCCCGATCAGCGCTTAATGGAGATCAAGGTTCCGGGTGCGTTCCCGATGTGGATGACGCAGGCGCTTTCGGAATTCCAGATCCGGAAGGTCAGCTTCTCCAAGTACGGAACTGCATACAAGAACTACGTGCGCGAGCAGATCGCTGCACAGGAAGAGGAAAGGAAGATCATTTATGCATAATCTCGCAGCAATTACCAATCTATTCGGACGTGTTTTTGACGATCAGTCAGCCGCAAACCTCGATTTCCCGTCTGTCGGGCAGGTGCTTTCCTGCATCGGCGCCGCAATCGTGCTCGGTATTCTGATCGGTCTGGTTTATATGTTTACACACCGGAAAACAGGCTACGCACAGAGCTACGTCATCGCAATGCCGATGCTCTGCGGTCTGGTTTCCACGATTATCGTCATGATGTGCCTGCTTGCTGACAGCACGCTCGGCATCACCGCTTCGATCTCTCTGACCGGCGCATTCTCGCTGGTACGCTTCCGTTCCGCACCCGGAGATCCCCGTGATATTGCGTATATCTTTTTTGCAATGGTCATGGGTACGGTCTGCGGCATCGGCTTCGTCGGATATGCCTGCCTGATCTTCCTGATCATCGCAGCGCTCCTGATCGTTTTCAATCTCTGCAATTTCGCAGCACCGAAGACGCAGGATATGACACTCAAGGTCACGATTCCGGAGAATCTGAACTATAACGGTCTGTTTGATAAGGTCTTTGAGAAGTACACCACAAACTATGTGCTCCGCCGTGTCAAGACCACAGACTTCGGAACCCTGTTTGATCTGATCTATTCGATCCGTGTCAAAACTGACGCCGACCAGAAGAAGTTTATTGATGAGATCCGCGCGCTGAACGGCAACCTCAACGTCACGCTGGTGCTCTACAAATATGACGATCAGATCTATGATGTAAAGCAGAAATAAGAACAGCAAAAAGACTGAGGTGCCTTGCCTCGGTCTTTTTTGTTCTGATGCCAAGAAAGGGTTAGGCTTATGAAACAGAAAAAATATACGTTGGCAGCGCTCCTTTCGGCGCTGATGATACTCGGCGGCATGACTGCCTGCGGCGACAGCAGTACGCCGTCCGGCAGCGCACAGAAGCCTGCTGATTCGGAAAGCATCACGGAGGAGACCTCTGCTGCCGATGAGAGCACCGAATCCGAGGCGGAGACGAGTGCAGCCGAAAAGGAAGGCAAGAAATCCGGCAAGGAGGAGAGCAGCTCCAAGACGGAAAAGAATTCCAAAGCGGAGAAAGACTCCAAGGCATCGGCTGATTCCAAGGACTCGAAGGAGGAATCTTCAAAGGAGAGCAGCGAATCCAAGACCGATGCAAAGCAGGAATCCAAATCCGAAAACAAGACCGAAAGCAAGAGCGACAGCGGTACGCAGAATCCGGAGCAGAAGACGCAGACACCGGAGAATATTGACGATCCCGATGACGAGGACGATGAAGACAAGGTCAAGCCGACCAAGTACATCTACTTGCAGGATACAACGGCACAGTATTCCGGCGAAGGCATCACCGTCAAGGACGGTCTGATTACAATCGGCAAGGGCGGCACCTATGAGATTTCCGGTACGCTCTCCAACGGTCAGATTCTGATTACCACGGATAAGAAAAAGGTCAAGCTGCACCTCAACGGCGCAAGTATCACCAATAAGGCAGGCTCCGCGATCAACTGTCAGAATGCGAAAAAGCTGACGATCAATTCGCTGCCCGGCACGGTGAATTATCTCGAGGACGGCGGCGTGCACGATGAGGATAAGGGTACGGTTTTCTCTGAGGATACCGTGCAGATCAAGGGCGAGGGCGAGCTCAATATCAAGGCAAACTACGCCCACGGCATCCAGAGCGACGATGATATCGTCATCAACGGCGGTACGCTGAATATCGAGGCGGCAAAATCCTGTCTGCACTCCAATGACGGCATCGAGATCAACGCAGGCGTCAACTACTGCCTCGGCGGTACGAACGGCATCAAGACCGACGGCTTTATCAACATTACCGGCGGTTCCTCGGTGTTCATCGGCGGCGTCCGCGAGGAGAAGGGCGCAATCTACTGCGACGGTTCGCTGTCTGTCACGGGCGGCAGCTTCTGGGCAATCGGCAATACCTGCACCACGCCCGATGCATCGCTCACGACGGCAAATGTCATCGGTCTGATGTTTGCAAATTCGCAGCCTGCCGGCTCACTCGTCAATGTCACGAGCGGCAACAACGGCATCTTCACGATGACCTCGCCGAATAACTACAAATATGTTGTGTATTCCGGTCCGGAACTCCTGCTCAATGCAGAATATGCAGTCAATTACGGCGGAAGCACCGACGGCAGCGGCGATCACTACGTCTACTTCGGCGGCACTTATACGCCGGATAAGGACGGCGGCACGTTTACTGCCGGCAATCCTGTTACCTTCTATACCATTCAGTAACATGTGATACAAAAAGCCCCGATGCGAATGCATCGGGGCTTTGATGTTCTCAGTTTTCTTATCAGCATATCAGGATTTTGCGGCATTGCTGCCGGCGGTCTGTCCGGATGCCCAGCACCATGTCAGATTATAGCCGCCGCAGTCGCCGTCGAGATCGAGCAGCTCGCCGCAGAACCAGATGCCGCGGTGCAGCTTCGATTCGAGCGTTTTGGACACGCACTGTCCGGCAATGCCGCCGGCTGTGACCTGCGCCTGCGAAAAGGACGCCGTGCCTTTGACGGGAAACCGCAGATCATGCAGCAGTGAAAGCAGCTTTTTCTGCGTATCATCTGAGATTTCGGATGCGGGGATATTGCAGCTTCCGCCTGCCTGCCGCAGCAGCATCTCTCCGATTCGCTTCGGGAACAGTCCGGTCAGCAGATCGCCTGCCGGAAGATCGCCGCGCTGATGCAGCAGTTCATGCAGCAGCGATTCTGTCTCTGCATCGGAAAATGACGGCAGCAGATTCAGTGCAATCTGCATTTTGTCACCGTGCATCGCAGCCAGCCGCGACAAATTGAAGATGCAGATGCCCGAGAGCGCCTGCTCTGTGAACTGCACCTCGCCCGATTCCGTTTTCAGGATGCGGTCGCCGAGTACGGCGGATGCCTCCGCGCGTACACGCAGCCCTTTCAGCGCGCGCACGGTCTGCGGCTCTGTCAGAACCGGACAGAGCGCCGGCCGCGGTGTATTGATCGTATAGCCCATTTTTTTCAGCAGCGGCAGCAGATTGCCGTCTGTGCCGCAATTCGGTGCAGCCGAACCGCCGGACGCCAGAATCAGCGCATCTGCGGTGAAAACAGAATCTCCGGCTGTGACCTGCCATTTGTTTCCTTTCGGCATGATCGCCGTGACCTGCTTCTCACAGAGCGTCCGGACGCCCTTCTGCGCCGCAGCAAACCGCAGTGCGTCGAGCACGGATGCCGCCGTACCGCTCATCGGATAGATTCTGCCCTCGGCATCGGTGCGCGTCAGCAGACCGAATCTGCGGAAATACTGTGCCGCATCAAAGCCTGCAAGAATCTGCTTCGACTGCGGCAGTGTGCCGTGAAAATGCGAATCATTTGTATCCTGATTGCCGAGATTGCATCTGCCGTTGCCGGTCAGCAGAATCTTTTTGCCGACGCGCGGCAGCTGTTCCAGAAGCGTGACAAATGCGCCCAGCTCCGCCGCAGCGATTGCCGCAGCAAGACCCGATGCGCCGCCGCCGACAACGATCACCGAGCGGCTCATGCGGAGAGCTCCCGCAGCGTATGTTTGCCCTGATCTGCTTTGAGCATGGAGGGCGCCGAGATCAGAATGCACGCGAGGACAGAGATGACCGTAAACAGAAGACATTTGATCAGCTCCGGTTTCAGTGCACTGTAGGTCTCCGTTTTGAGCAGCTGCGGCATGTCTTTCAGGCAGTGCATCGTATCCGTATGGGAGAGAATCATCTGCGCGCGGTCACGCATGTCTTTATATTGTGCGGTATCAGCGAGCTCGTCCGGCAGCTCGGTTTCCTCCGAGGCATCCTGAACGATTGCTTCGAGCTGATCATATGCATCAACGACCTGCTGTGCCTGTGCGCTGTTTTCGGTGTTGAATTCCGCGATTGTACCGGCGAAATGCAGCATCGGTGCACAGATTCCGGCAATCAGGCAGAGTACGGCACAGGCTGCAACAGCCGGAACAGTCAGCTTTCTGCCGAGCTTCCGCATCAGGAACAGTCCCAGCAGCACGCCTGCATAGCCGGTCAGCATGCTGAGATAGCTGAGCTTCAGGACAACATAGGTCAGGAAGAAGACCGCAGCCGCAGCGAGGACGGCGCCGATCACCAGACCGATTGTATTCGGCTTGACGGCGGCAGCATCCTCCGCCGCTTCACGGATTTTCTGTTCGACATACGGTTTGCATGCATCACAGACGGTTACGCCGCCTGCATCGAGCAGATAGGGGCGGTAGCCGGATTCCGTACCGCAGGACATGCAGCAGGGGATGAGTCCCTGTGCTGCGGCGAAGGATACGAGCGCAGCAGTCACCGCTGAGAGATTCTCCGCGGTCTCCTTCGGGGTCAGTGAGACGGCAGCGCTCAGGCAGCGCTCCTTGTGTGCGAGTCCCGTGACGCCGGCATGCTCGCTGCACCATGCAGATGCCTGACTGTTCAGCGCTGCTGCGGCATCCTCCGAGGTTGTCTTCGCAATCGTCCGGAAGATGACGGTATCGCGCCGCGGCACGACTGTCAGAAAGACGGGATAGCCCTGTAGGCTGCCCCAGAATGTGCGTGCGGATTTGTCATACTGCAAGCCGGTCAGACCGCAGAATTCTGTCGGGTTTAATGCCATGTGGAAACCTCCGTTTTGTTCAGGTAGTATGCCGGATACATTGCAGCGCCTTTGTCAGATCGGTGATTGCCTCCGGCGGCAGACCGTTTTCGGCATACCGGTCTGCATGAAAATCATCGGTGACGGCGTCAAGCGCCTCCTGCGGTGTATAATACGCAGCCCATTTTTCGCGGATTTCCAGAACGGTATCCGAGGGATGCAGCAGCTCCGCCTGCCAGCAGGGCGCATCCAGCAGCAAGCGGTATCCGGCATAGAACTTCTCGCTGCTTTCCGGCATCGCCTGCCATTGCCGCAGTGCTCTGCGCCATGCGCGCTGCCGGTGCCTGCTGCGTGTTTCGCGCGCGACCGTCATTTCATTATCATAGTATTCATCCGTTTCGGTACGGCGGACGGCTGTTTTTTCCGGATCAGCATGCCGCAGTCTGGCAATCAGGTCCTGCACCGCGATCCGGATATCATAGACCCAGTCGGACAAAAATTCGCGCCATATAATCCATGCCACTGCAAAAAACGGTATCCAAAGCAGATTCCAGAGCGGATTGGTCTTTTCCGGAACAGGAAATGCCTCCGCTTCCTCGACGATCTCCTCCGCCTCCTCCGGCAGAGGGACATCATTTCCGCTGAAAAACAATATAATGCGATGCAGCAGATGCAGAATGCCGGAAACAATTTCGATCATGCATTTCCGGATTTGCGTGAGCAGATGCAGCAGCGGTTCGCGGAACAGGAAAACAAATGCGAGCAGCAGAATGATTCCGCCGACCAGCATCAGATTGCCGCGGCGAATCTCCTGCGGCACATCGGTTTCGATATTTGTTCTGCGGTTGATATAGCGCCGCAGCATATACTGATTCCGTTGCAGGAAAAAGAGCGCGGAGACCGTTCCGACGACGGCAAGCGTCAGGCTCATATTTGCCGGAAGATGCGCGGCAGACAGCATAAACGAGACGATGACCGAGACACTCAGGAATACAGCATAGCTGTTGACTGTGAACAGTGATTCGGGAGGGGCATCGTTTTTGCGGTGTGTGCCGAGGAAGGTGCAGACGGTGAGCAGAATGCAGACCGCAGGCTGAATTTTCAGCAGCGCACAGCATACCGCACAGAGTACGGCACATGCCGACATTATGAGGAAGGATATCTGCGCCGCGAGTCTCTTCCGCGGATACAGCTTCAGCCGGAGATAACGGGTGCCGCAGGATGAGAGCAGTGAGCTGCCGAGCAGAATTCCCGCTGCCGGAAGCAGAAGTGCCGGATTCCGCAGGGAAAGCAGCAGCTGCCAGACCGGAAACCAGAACAGGCTCCGGCAGAGCATAGACAGCAATGTCAGCATACAGAACCTCCTTCCTGCTTGATTCCGAAAACGGATATAAATCTCATGTTATCATTTTATCACAATTCCCCTTCCCTGTCAACCGCCCGCGCTCCTTCCTCCCTTCTCCTTCCTCCTTTTTTCTCATGTTCCATTGCACTTTTTATGATAATATTCTATAAGGCGGCAGTGCCGCCCTCCTTTGATCTAAAGTTCTCCGGCAGGTCGATTGATTGCATAAAAGATACTTCTCTCCGCTTGCTTTTTGCATGATAATGTGCTATAAGCGGGTAGAACCCGCCGCCGTTTTCGCTCCCATGCAGTACATTATGTTTTTTTTCGCTGCTCTCCCATTGAAATTTGCAGCTTAATATGCTATTATAATTACAGCTTATCGCAAACAACCAGTATCTCACGAAAATCGCGCTGTATCGTGCATTCCACAACAGCAAAGCAAATATGCTTAGTGTCTTTTGGCGCGTTTTTCACCCCTATGGTTGACCAAAAGTTGTCCAAATTACAATAAGACAAGCGAATATATCACAACAGCGTACTGTTGGATGGAGTCACCCGTCAGTACGCTGTTTTTATTGCTGTTTATATTGCTTTTTATTATTGCGGAAAGTAGGCGGCAAATATTTTAATCAAATATGCATTGCTAAGAAGTCTTTATATCTCGCAGTAAAACCAAGCGAATCAAGAGAAAACGAGAATTCGGTTTAGCAATTCAATCACATCAGAACGTTTCAAATTATCGTGGTACTTTTGATTGTAATAATTACGAAGGCAACTGTAGCATGATGCATCGCCTGTTTCAACGCCGCGGTTGCATCCTTTCATGATCTTGTGCGTTTCTTGCGTAACCGTAGTTACGCAACCTAACATAAGGATTACAAAACTTCTTTTGGAAGCCCCCTGTTTGACCGGACATTTTGCTTGTTTGACTTTCCGTACTTTCATTTTCCGATATTAGAATCCGGAAAAGCCGGAATGATGAAACAGTTTATATTGTTGCTGTATGTGCTTGCATTTCTGCATCCGTTGTTGTATAATAAAAGCATACCCGAAGGTATGCTTTTGAGAATATGAAACCTGCCGGCGGAGTTGAACCGCCGTCCATCCCATACGTGGGAGCGTCCTCACGTTGAACGATGCAGGCACGCCGGACGGTCAAACCGCAGCCCATTCGGACAGAAGGAGCGCTTTTTCAGCACCGGCAAATTTATTGTAACATAAAGGCGCTTTTTTGTCAATGCGCTTTTATCTCGGATAATCGGATCATGATGATTGAGGTGCAAAATGGATTTCAATTTCTATTTCTGGCTGGATGCCTTTACAAAATATCTGAACGGTCAGAGCGATACACCGCCTGTCCCGCCGACAGCAGCAAATGTGCAGCAGCCGGCACTCCAAAAGCAGAAAGCGGAGAAGTTTGCAAAGCCGCCGAAACCGCCGCTTACGGCGGATAACGTCACGCTCAAACGGGAGGACATTTATATGTTTCCGAGTCTGCCGGACGGCGGCTGGCAGGACCCCGAACCGGTCGAGCGCATCACGCTGACAAGGGAAGAAGCACTCGCACAGGGCTGGCGTTTCCGCGTCAAGAGCTCAAAGCGTGCAAAGATCACGCACTACCGCGGAAATGAAATGAATATCGTCATTCCGGCAAAGATCGGATCGCATATCATCAACGAGATCAGCGCCGGTGCATTTGAAAAAGCAAATATTTGCAGCGCAAAGATTCCGGAGACTGTCCGCAAATTCGGCGAGCGCTGTTTTGCCGGCAGTACGGTGAAAAAGCTCGTAATCGCCGGCGCGGCGGATGAGATTCCGGCGGAATTTGCCGCGTGCTGCCGGCATCTGTCCACAGTACAGCATCACTTTGAAACCCGAATCATCGGGCGCTGTGCGTTTGAAAACTGCATTGACCTGAAGCAGTTCAGCATCTGTCCGGAGTACCAGGCAATCGTTGAAGAGGGCGCGTTCCGAGGGAGCGGCTTGCAGATGTTTTCATGCAACGCGCGCGGTGAGCTTTGCGGTTCCGCTTTCGAGGATACACCGCTCTGGAAACAATATAAGCTGCTTATGCAGCTGACATTCAGCAAAACCTACTATAGAGTCGTGCTGGCAGGCAGGAATGAAGGCGCACTCAGGCTGCCGGCAGTCAACATAGAGTTTGCAAAGCACTCGATCCCTGATCGGAAGGGCGGAGTCAATATGCTGGACTGCTCGCAGTGTACCGGTGTCAAAGTGGACAATTATGCGATTGTCCATCACCGCGGCGCGCAATACGGCACGCGCAGCAGAGAGCCGCTGTGCATCTCGGTTCCGTCGGATACACAGCGCTTTTTCTACACAGGTCAGACCGAAGTGCGGTATGCGGACGGCAAACCGTTTCCGCCGTTTCTGACCCAAATCAGCGAGGATGACAGCGAAGCGGTTTATGAAGTGTTCGGCGAAGATCTGCCGGCATGTGCGCTGCCGCCGGAGAAAAAAAGCATCCGCCTGAAAGGCACAACGATTCACCATTACGGCTGGCGCGATTACCGGATCTGCTATGAAAAAGAGGCTGTGCAGAGCCGTACGCTGGAACGCATCACTTTTGAAATGCCGCTGAGCGGAGACGAACCGCTGTTTGCAGAGGAATGCCGCAGCCTGCATTATGTGAGCTGGCTGCAAGCGCGGAAACAGGTGCAGGTTTATCTGCCCTCTGCCGATCTGATCGGTGAATGGGTACATTGGTATCTGCTGAAAGCGTTCCATGCGTATTATGCACCGTTTGAACAATATTTTGCGCGTTGGGAGAAGCACCTGTTCCGCAGCGAAATCTTTGACCGTGCGTTCCGGCAGCAGGATAATACCTGCGGTTCGCGGGGTGCCATTCCGGCGGGTTATCCTTATTCGCCGGGGCTGTACAGAAAAAACGGTGTCCCTGTCCTGAAACAGCGGCAGAAGATCATTCTTGCCGCGGATGTCCTGCGCAGTACGCCGGAGCTGTTCCCGAACCGGAAAATGTACCGGCAATACCTGCTGACGCACAAACGCTATGCGCTGAAACTCTGCGAAACGCTGCCGCAGGAATATGCGGACTGTCTGCGGAAAATTTATAAGGTGAAATCATAACATTGCAGACGGAAAAAACAGCGGGGGCATGCTCCTCTCCGGAGATGCCCCCTGTTCAGTGCGGCGTGTGGGAGTTGAACCCACCAGGCTACCGGTCAAGGCAGACTTTGCGACAGACTACAGGTCAATGCAGTCAACATCTTAGCAAGATGTGCAAGCTGGTTGGAATAGCCCTGCGATCCGGAGACCGCAAACCTTCACCAATCGGTCAACGCCGCATATTTGTATGTTGATCATCAGCCGCTGCATCAGTAGCTGATGATCTTATAATCCTTGTAGAATGAACCTGCATTTTTGATTTTGCTCTTTACGATGTTCGATTGTATCGGATATAATACTCTCGCTGCACCGTCCTCCAGTGTGAGGTAGGCTTTGAATGATTTTGAAAAGCTGTGATCCGGCGGAAACTGGTTTGATACCCAGCCGGGATCCGATGCGTAGATGTAGATATTCTGTGTCTTGTAGAGATTTGCAAGCGTCAGTGTCATCATGTTCAGGGATGCTTTTGCCATGTTTGTATGCAAATGTCTTGCCGGCTTATCCATGAACTTGCCTTCAACTGAGCTTACGTTGATAATGAATTTCTTTTCATCAGGATCGTGCTGCATCATTGTGTCGGCGATTCTTGTCGTCAGAATGAACGGCGCGGTTACGTTTATGAGCTGAACTTCAACCATTTCTCTTGTCGAGATATCGGCAGGCTTGCGAACCCATGAGTTATCGTCAGATGTTTCACCGTATTCAACAGGCGACATGCTTGCAAGCACAGGGAACTGTTTGTCGTCTTTGATGCAGATAAGCTGGTATCCTGATTGCTCTGATCTGAGCTGGTTGTCCTTGCGTTCAAGCGATGCATAGTATTCGTTTGATTTACGGACAGTCTGCGCTGCGTTGTTGATCAGAATGTCGATTTTTCCGCCGCTGATTTTTGCAATTTCGGCAAGCAGCTCATCCATTCTGATTACATAGGTGAGGTCAAAACCGATGATATGAAGTCTGTCCTTAAACTCGCTGTAGTCAGGCTCTTTCATATAGTTTTGCAGCGCTACATTCGGATATCGGGTGACAGCGATCACATTTGCATTTTGTCTGATCAAACGCATGCATACAGCATAGCCGATGTTGATGCGTCCGCCTGTGACGACAGCCGTTTTACCGGTGAGATCGCGTGTCAGGTTTCGCATCTTTTCATTGAATTCGGTACATGCAGGGCAAATTCCATAGTGATCTATCATTTGCTTCTTACACATGAGACATCGTTTTGCTTCTGCCATTTTCGTCTCCCTTTCGGTATGTTCACTATGGTTTTTTGTCTGGCTTGGCGTCCTTGGAAGGACTTGGTTCTGCATGTCTTGCAGTCTCTTCTGCACAGTCATATTGTTGTTTCAGATCACAGTAGAAGCTGCTGCGTTTCACGGCGGCATCGCGCAGGATACTGCTGATACCGTTATTATAACAGCTCTCCGCGGCTTTGTCAAGCAGCAGAAAACCGGCAGCGTCCCATTTTGAATTGTAAAATCACGGTTCTGATTATGAAGCGTGTGCGATTTTGTGTGCAGTAAAACAAGCACCGCCTGCGTTCTCATGAACATCAGGCGGTGTTGCTTTTTGTGCTTTGATCAGCTTTTCTTCCGATTTATCCGCAGCAAGATAGATCATTTCCGATTGTGCGGGTATATGACATGACAGCATATTCCCTGTTCGTGTCAGCTGCGTGACAATTCCGGAACCGGCAGATCGGTCATGCTTTTCAGCCCGATTGCCAGAGTAGAAGCATTGTGCAGCAGCGCAGAGGTCGCAGGCGGAAGAATACCGGCAGCACCGAGCAGGATCAGTCCCAGATTAAAGCCGATGATGGTACGGTAATTCCAATGAATCCGCTGCATCAGTGCATCACTGTATTGTTTCAGACAAATCAGAGCGTACAGATCATCCGCTGAAATTGTAATATCTGCTATTTCTCTTGCGATTGCTGCACCCGTGCTGATTGCAATGCCCGCATCGGATTCGCTGAGCGCCGGAGAATCGTTCACGCCGTCACCGATCATGATGACACGGCGTCCGGCTTCATGCTCTGCGCGGATAAATGCCGCCTTATCCTCAGGCAGAACCTCCGAATAATACGTATCGACACCGACCTTTTCTGCAACGGATTTTGCGGTTCGTTCATTGTCGCCGGTCATCATCACGATATTGGAAAGCCCAAGTTCATGCAGCGTTTGAATGACGGTTCCTGCCTCATCCCGCAGCGGGTCCTCAATGCAGATGACTGCTGCGATTTCGCCGCCGATTGCCAGATAGAGATGTGAATATTCTTTCGGCAAATGCCGGAAAATACGTTCATCCGGTATTTTGCAGGCTTCGTCTTCTACCACAAAATGATAGCTGCCGATCACCACACGCGCATTGTCAATCATGCTGGAAATGCCGTGCGCAACAACATATTCGACCTTGGAATGGCGTTCCTCATGCAGCAGACCGCGCCGTTCTGCTTCTGCGACGACCGCGTTTGCAATCGAATGCGGATAATGCTCCTCCAGACACGCCGCAAGCCGCAGCATTTCCGCTTCATCGCGCCCGCCGAACGGAATAATCTGCGCAACACGCGGCTGCGAATGCGTCAGTGTGCCGGTCTTGTCAAATACAATCGTATCTGCATCGGCAACCGCTTCGAGGAATTTGCCGCCCTTGACCGTAATGCCCGCTTCGGCGCATTGCCGCATGGCTGACAGAACGGAAATCGGCATGGCGAGCTTCAATGCGCAGGAGAAATCAACCATGAGAATTGACACGGCTTTTGTCGCATTGCGCGTCAGCAGATAGGTCAGCAGCGTGCCGCCCAGACACCACGGAACCAGCTTATCCGCAAGATGCGCCGCCTTGCTTTCCGCGGAGGATTTCATCTGCTCCGATTCTTCGATCATTTTGACGATGCGGTCATATCTGCCGCTGCCTGCGGTGTTCTCGACCTGAACGGTGCATTCGCCGTCCTCGACAACGGTTCCTGCGTAGACATATGCACCCTCTGACTTATGAACCGGCACGGATTCTCCGGTCATGGATGCCTGATTGACCATTGCATCGCCGGCAAGCACCTTGCCGTCCAGCGGAATCATCGAGCCGGTGCGCACGATGACACGGTCGCCCTTTTGCACCTGCGAAACCGGCACAAGCAGCTCCTGTCCGTCCGCCGTCTGCATCCAGACCTGCTCCACGCCGAGCGACATCGTTCTCGCCAGATCATCGACCGATTTCTTATGCGTCCATTCATCAAGAATATCGCCGATTTTCAGCAGGAACATCACGCTTCCGGCAGTACTGAAATCGCCGCGCAGCATCGACACCGTAATTGCAACCGCATCCAGCACCTCGACTTCGAGTTTTCCGCGCAGCAGGCATTGCAGCCCCCTGAGAAGATATTTCAGCGCCTTGATCAATGAGATCAGGCGGCGGAACGGCAGCGGCAGCAGGAATTTGTGCAGTACGCGCCGCATGATTGCCGAACCGAGCTTTTCTTCATATTCGCGGTTCAGTGCTCTGCCTGTCTGCTCCGGTACAAGCGCCTCTGCTTTCTGATTATAGCAGAAATGCGCGAGTGCAGACAGAACGGTTTTGCGGTCACAGCGATAATATAAAATCACATCGCAGGTGCGGTCAAACACCTGTACCTTCGTGATGCCGCTGATTGCAGACAGCGCATATTCTGCCATATCCGCCTGATGCAGCGTCATGTATTTCTGGCAGAAATGTACGCGGATACGCCCTTTTGTCTCGTGTAAATTTTTACATTTCATATGATTACCTCTGAACAAAACAGACCGCCGGAGCGGTCTGCATCTGATTATTTCTCTGATTTGTCAATCGCTTCCGCTGCGTCTTCAATGATGCTTTCTGCTGCATCAGAAATGACAGCTTCTGCATCGGCAGCAACACGCTCTGCGTTGATTTCCTTTGCATCGCTGAGAATGTCATCGCAGTTTTCGCGCACGGTTGTGACGGTTTCCATGACGCTGTCCTTTGCACGCAGAACAGCAGCAGTTGCGTTCGTATAGCATTTTTTCGCATCCTGACTGCTCAGAATCTTGATGCCGGCTGTACCGAACAGCACACCGCCTGCAAAAAGCCCGAGTTTTCCCCATGGCACACGGCTCATACAGATCACCTCTTTTGAAATTCCGGAGCATATGCTCCATTTAGAACATTATAGCACACCGCTTTTCAGTTTTCTACTCCGAACGGACGCGGTTTCTGTATTCTCTCGGACTGCACCCGATCACGGCACGGAATGCAGCAGTAAATTTGCTTGCATTGTCATATCCGCATGACAATGCAATATCAATCACACGGAAGTTAGAAGCATCTAACCTTCATGCAGCCCAACGCATCTTTTCTGCGCGAATATATGCAAACAGCGGTGTATCATATACACGCCTGAATATGATTTTCAGCTTGGTCGGAGAGATACCGGCACGCTCTGCAAGGAGCTGAATTGTATAATGCTCCTGCATATGCTTCATGCAAAATGCCACTGTGTCCTCTGCAATTTCCCGTTCAGCCTTTGTCACGGATTCAGTCATAAAAGCACCTTCTTCTCATTTGATTCTGTGCAGCAAAAGCTGTCCGGCGAAGGTCTGCACGAAAAATGTCACGTTCCTGCGCGATCCTGATTCAATCCCGCTGAAGCATCTGCTGTAAACTGTGTTCCGGAATTTCAGAGAGCAATGCGAAGATTGCATTTTCGCTTTCTTCAAGGTCAGGAAAACACTTTTTCATCATGAGATTCAGTTTCGTGTAATACTGCTGATAGTGCAATGCGGTTTCAGCGCCTTTTTCAGTCAGATAAATGATATTGTCATCATCTTTCTGAATCATTCCGATTGAAGTTAAGGATTTG
>JAFZPP010000025.1 GCA_017550285.1 Oscillospiraceae bacterium | reverse complement strand
GATCGCAATCGCAGTGATCGTTGCCAGCTTCATCATCAACTTCCTGACAAAGGGCAAGTTCGAGGGCAGCGACAAGGGTCTGATCGGCTACATGTTTAACAAGATCGGCGAGTCGATCAAGACGATCTTCACCACCGATACATCCGTCAATCCTACTGAATGATAAAAACTGAGACATTTCAGACAAAGTACATGTCAGTCATCCGCGTAGACAGTGCGGATGACTGGCTTTCCCCGCAGCATAAGCGTCATTTTGCTGTGGGGAAAGCCAGTACAGATTGAGACATTTACAATTTGATTCAAAGGAGTCAGGCATGAAAAGACGTTTTCACATTCTGCGCCGCGAAGACGGTGCGGAGCTCATCGAAGCAGCACTGATTTATCCGTTTGTACTTCTAGTATTGACTGGCCTTATCTATATGGGGCTTTTTATTTTGCAATACATAACTGTGGGCGCCTATGCGCAGAAGGTCGCACTGCTTTCTGCGCGGGAGGTTGCGTACCCCGGATACATCAGTATGTTTACCGAAGGAAAAGTGGATACTTCTGCGGTTGAGGTTGCACTCAATGACTATACGAAGGCTGCATCCGGCGACGAGACAAAGGCAAACGGCAATGTGATCGTCTTTTCTACGGATACAAAAGCCGTGAATGCGCGCAACTACCGTTATTGGTCTTCGGATCCGCTCAAGCCGAGCCTCAGCGAAGGCGAAGGTGCTACTGCGAGCCGGCAGTATAATTCCCGCTCTTTGTTAGAGGATGTTATGCGTACTATGGTTAACCAGCATACGATGCTGCTCGGCAAGCAGAATGCGAAAATTGAAATTACATGCCAAAACTATATTATTATGCAGACTGTGACTGTGGATGTCCGTCAGGATCTGATGAACAACCAGCTGCTGAATGCGCTTGGCGTCGAGCAGCCTTCAGTTCATGTTTGTGCTCTTGCTTCGGTAAATGATGAGGACGAATTTATCAGGACAACGGATTTTATATGTGACGCAATTAAGATGATTGCGAAAAAACTGCATCTTGATGTAGATGACATTGCGAAAAAGGTTAATGAAGTTAAGAAGACACTTGGCTTGGATTGACGGAAGGAGCAAATTGACTATGCAAATGAGTAAGCGTGTGAGGGGATCGGTATCAGTCCTGTTATGTCTGGTACTGCTTCCGATGATTACATATTCTACGATGATAATTGATGCGTCGCGTCTGCAATCTGTACGCTCCAATATTGCCGGCGCGGGTGATCTGACACTGAATGCAATCATGTCGGATTATAATATCCTCCTTGAGGAAATGTACGGTCTGTTTGCGAATACGAATCTGAGAAGCGAAGAGGATAAGGAAGCGCTTCAGGATGCATTGAAGGCGTATTTCCAGCAGACGGTTGAAGGCAAATTTGTTCCGACAATCGGCAAGGACGGCGAGCTTGTTCAGAATACGATTAACAGTTTGATTGATTACGGTCTGGGCACAGACGGCGCGATTGATGAGGATGCGCTGACCGATTTCTTACAGCTCCAGCTTCAGACATTCACGGCAGATCCGGTTGTCGGCTCCGCACTTGCAAACCCGAATACCATGAAGCGGCAGATCGTTGAGTATATGAAATACCGCGGACCGGTCTCGATTGCAAGCACACTGCTCGGCAAGCTCGATTATCTCTCTGACTCTACCCAGCAGGTCGATGCCTGCGAGAAGAAGATCGAGTATACAGAGCAGCTGGATAAATTAGAGGATCCCTGCCTTGCAACCTATGATCAGATCGAGTCCAAGTATAACCCCGGCGCGCTCCTGATGAATGAGCTGTTCGGCGAAGAAGGCAAAGGCGTCATTAAAGGCACGACAGATCATATGAAGCAGGCGCTCGATTACAGCAAACAGGAGCTTGGCTATGCAACTGCATTCTATCTGATGGAGGAGCAGTCGCCCTTTTTCAGAAATAATAAGGACGATGCCGCCTCTGCAAACATCCGTATTTTCAATACAGATGATACCGTTCAGAAAGAATATCATGATTATCAGGCATTTCTGGATGAGGCTGCCGGTGTCGATACCCGCTATGCGCCTGATACCTCCGAAGATGAGAACACCAAAATCCAGGAGGATATGAAGAAACTAAATGATATCATCCAGAAGGCAGATGAGCTTTGCGGATTCAAACTGGACAGTCATAATGGTACAGCGAAGATTGAAATGGATTTTGAGGATGTCAGCCTGAAAATATCAACAGGTAACCGTACACCGGGTGAATTCAACAAGTTCTCACTGACTAAATTTGACCCCAGTGATACGACGTATGCAAAATATGAGTATAAAAAGAATCAGTCGGATGATCCGAGTAAGAAGATCCTTTATCCCAATTATGAGCTGCTTGATGAAAAGGAGAGAACACGGGAGCTCGGAACCGGCGGCAGCAAGGCTGTAAGCTATTATGCGCCGCTTGATCCGTTTATTGATCTGGATAAGTATGCCTCCAATGAAGGAATCAATAATTCTGATGTTCCGCCGTCTGATACGACACCGGCGCATTTCCTGGGCGATTTAGCAACAAAGAGCCAGATGGAACAGTCTCTTGCGGTTCTGAAAGCGCAGTGGGAACTGAACGATCAGATGAGAAAGGGCATTGCATATCTGGCAGGAAATCAGAAGAAACTCCAGCAGCTTGCAGAGGATTACGATAAAATCTGGAAGGACATGACCGGTATTCTTCAGAAGAGATATCGGGAAGAGGTAAAAAGACAGGAGGATGCAAACAAGGTAAAAGCCTGGAACGAAGGCATAACAGTTTGGAATAACCGCTGGAACAAAAATGAAACCGCGCCTGACCTCTTATTGGACAACGGCAAAGGGGAATTATGGTGGAACAAGTGGAATATTGAAGGCAGCGGCATACGTGACAACTGGCAGAAGTTCAGAGATGGAGAAATAGATAAGGACGGAAATGAGATTGATCCGGCAGAGCCCAGAACTTATAAAGAGAACGGAATAGAATATTATTCAGATGCTGATGAACCCGGTCCGCCTTCTTCCAAGTCAGCTGATGAAATATCGGATAGTGATCTGCAAATGCTGTGGGATCATTATCAGGTTTCAGTTGATCCGGTTGATAAAGATAAAGTCTGGAGCGATGTTTTACAGGCTGTCCCGTCACTGAATGCAATGGAAAAGAGTGCGCTTGCACTGAATCATTTCAGCAATTCTGTTTATAACGGCTGGGACAGCTATCATGACCGTATCAATAAGTATATTTCCAAGCTGGCACATCATAATGACGAATACTTCGGCAAGTACGGCAAGGCATATACGGAAACCGGATACAGCGAGCTGATGGCGCTTGCGCTGACCCTTCTGATTATGAAGGACGGTCTGACAGAAGCTCAGAATCAGCTCAAAGAGATCATGAAGGTGATTGACGGTGTACCCGGCAACAGTGACTATCCCGGTTTGAAGAATGTCCAGAATGATTGGGAATCCTCAATCGGAAAAGTGAATTCGGATTCGACACAGGCTTCCATGAGAAGTGATTTCAAGACCCTTGCCGGTCAGTTTGATCAGGAAGAGGTAAAGAAATTTCAGAAGCTCATTGATAAACTCAAGAGTGAGCATGTTGAACCGATGCTGGAAGGCATTCAGAAGGTCACGTTCCTTGGCGAGCCGCTGCTTACGATTGATCAGGGGGGACCGTACTTCTCAAATTACAAGGACAAGAACCCCGGCAAGATTGTGAAGGAGCTGCTGACGGAAGGCAAGTCGCAGAGACCGCTCGGTGATTACTTCAATCTTGGCTTGAAGGGTGATACCAGCCGATCACCCAAATGTGATGACAGCGCATTTGACATCGTTGAGGATGCAGGCAAATCCATGTGGGATCTGATCGTAAAGAGAAACACAACAATTAAGCTGCCGGATTATCAGCATCACGCCGATATTAAGGCAGTCAAGAAGCAGTTTAATGCCGAGCAGACAGATGCCAACAAGGATGATTACATCCTGAAGGTAGTCGATAAGCTTGTAAAAGAAAAGTATGTCTTCAAAGGTGCTGTCTTTAAGGGCGACACAATGATTACGTATGAAGACGGTTTCGGACATTTCCAGATTCTGGACGGTATTCAGGATGATCTGGGCTATGCTGTTACTCGTGCGGATCAGAAAAAGGCAGATCTTGATGAACTGAACAAGAAGTACAAAGACAAAAAAGACTTTATGGATCCCGCCGAAGCATTCATGATCACGCTTTATACCGAGGCAAAAGCGCATGAAAAGAAAGTCGAGCATGAAAAAGAAGTTGAGGAAAAGGAATCAGAAGGTGAGACTGCACCGGAAGATAATATTTCTGATACTGCGGATGGCATGATTGACAGCGCGAATGAAGAAGTGACCGATGAAAGAGATGACAAGGAAGCGCCGGAAGATTACGAAGCCATCATGAAAAGCATCGAGGACTACTGTGATCAGACCGAAGCCAACCAGGTGGAGGCAGCGCCGACGATTGGCAGTCCGACTGTTGGCAAAGGCGACAAAAAATCTGATGCGAACAGCAAAAACGGACTCGGCGAAGCCAAAAAGGCGTTAGCCAAAATTGCCGGTCTTGCATCTACAGTTGCAGAGAATGTCTATCTGGAAGAATACTTTACGGAGATGTTCACCTGCCGTACAGATAACCAGATGCTCAATTCTCTGACAAAGACACCGGATAAGGGTTCGATGCCGGTCATTCTGCTGAACGGTTATCATAACCAGGGTGCTGTGTCGAGCATCATCGGCGACAGACAGCTTCTGAATGAGAAAACCGACTGGTACGGCAAGGAAATCGAATTCCTGCTCTGGGGCAACTGCGAAGATCTGAATAAAAACCTGACCTATACTGATGCAATGATCTTTGCGATCCGTTTTGCGCTGAATGCGATTTATGCATTCACCGCGCCGGATATCCAGAGCTATGCGCTGGAGCTCGCAACGGCAATCGCAGGCTGGACCGTCATCGGTGTCCCGATCGTTCAGGTCTGCATTACCATTCTGATTGCACTGGCTGAAAGCGGTTATGATCTGTATTTGCTCCATGACGGACGCGAAGTGCCGATCTACAAGAATCAGTCCACATTTGTCTGCTCTCCGACCGGTTTTCTGAGAACAATCGCAGAGGAAGCCGTGAAAAAGGTTACCGATACAGTGATCCCTGCGGTTGTGGAATCTGTGGAAGACAAGCTGGATGAGGAAATCGACAAGTTTGAAGCAACAATGGTTGCAAAGGGCGAAGATTTTGCCAATAAAAAACTCGATGACTGCGCAGACATACTTGTGGACGGCAAAGACAGCATACTGAATACATACTGTAAGAGACAGTATGAAGCGATCCGCGACGGTATCTGTGATCAGTTTATCACACCTGTTCTGAACAAGATCATCCCGTTGGGCAGTGCACTGGAGCTTGGTGCGATGTATAACGATGCAAAGGCAACTTCCGAGCTGGTCGCGGCGAAGGTTGATGAAGCATTCGCTGTGATTGAGGAAAACTTCAACAGTGCGACGGAATCCGGCGTTGTCGGAACGATCTGCGGCTACATGGTCAAGAATGTGACCGTCAATGTGAAAGGCAAAGATATCAACTGCGGTCAGATTTATAAGGATTTGAAAAAAGAAATCACAGAAGTGATTGATGATTACATGAAGCTGTTCGGTACGGAGGACTTCAAAAACTTTGACCTGGAAGCAAAGTTAAGAGAAGCGATGGATAATGCGTTTCAGGAGAAATTCGCAGACGGGCTGTCAGCAATCGTGAACCAGGAGATTGATAAAGCCAAGCAGTATATCTCTGATGAAATCCATAAAGCCGGTGATAAGGCTGCGGATACTGCAAAGAGCATTATGCGTGAAAAGATGGATGAAGCATCTTCCGCCCTGACCGGCAAAATCAAAGAAGGAACTAAGGATTTCCTGAAGGATATACCGCAGGGTGAGGATATTGACACCAATGCAAGCTCCGGTATTACACTGAATTACAAGGAATACTGCAAGATCTTTATGCTTTTGGCTGTCAGTACGAATCAGAATGCGGTTCTTCAGCGTGCAGCGGTTTTAATCACCGTGAATATGCGGCATGCGATGCCCGTCGCAACTGACACTGACGAAATCGTCCGTGCGCAGGATACATTTGATATCACACACGCAAATACGATGTTCTCTGTGAATGCACAGGTTCGCATGATGACACTGTTCCCCTGGCCTGTGAAGGATGTGCAGGATGAAACCAGTCCGGATACCGGTTTGCAGCTCGATCTGAATAACATACGGAGCGGAACGGTAACGGTAAATTATTGCGGTATAAACGGCTATTGATGCAGAAAGGGTCTAATTGATGAAGAAATCGGTTTCAGTATTGTTGATGACAGCTTTGCTGCTGACAGGTTGCGGAAATGCAGCGGGCACTGCGGAGAGCAGTGCCCCTGCAGCAAACGCGGTTTCAGCGGATGCCAAATCCGGGAAAGAGGATTCCTCTGAGGCAGAGGTGAAAGAGACACAGTTTGAGAACTGGTACGGTATTGATATGCCGATTCCGGGAGAGATGGAAGAATCCGTGCTGGCAAAAAAGCAGTATGTTGAATGCTGGGAAGGCGGCGCACAGTCTGATCTTGTTTTCTATTCGTTTGATCAGGTATACAACCAGAGTGAGTATTTGGATGAATCGCAGGGTCACACAGTTGAGGAACTGCCCGAATTAGAAGCGCTGGAAGACAGAATTATCGAGAAGTTTAATGCTGTATGCCAGTGTGCCGGCAGAGTTACAGTTGAATCGACTGCAAAAGAGACATTTATGGGTCACGAGGTCCTTTGCGTGAACGGCACTGTTGTACCTAGCCTTTCCGATCCGATTCACATCAAGATTTACTACGGCTACCTGGATAACAGCGCGAAAGAAGGCTATAAACATATTCCGTCCTGCTGGTATGCGTTTACGCAGTCGAACAGCAAGGAAGCGCTGGACCTGATGAACAAGGCAGCTGATTTACCCCTGACAGAAGCAAAACTGCATGAAAATGATGACTGACAACTGATGACTAAATTCACGAGGTGAAAAGAATGTTCCGGAAAATGAAAAAGGCAGCCGGCGCGATTGCGATTGAAGCAGTGCTGAGTTTGACGATTTTTATGCTGGCAATCCTGGCGCTGATGATGGGATCCCTGCTGATCCGCACACAGTCTGCAATGCAGTATGCATTGAACCAGACTGCGAAGGAAATATCCGGATATTTCTATTTGCTGGATAAAATCGGTATAGCATCCGCTATTTCCGGAAATGCAACGAAAAGTGCACAGGCGAATGTTCAGCAGCTGAATGACACTGCCCGTCATATTATTTCGTTTTCCGGCGGCTTGTCGGATGAGCTTGGTGAATTGTCAGAGACAGGTCAGCAAGTGATGTCCAATGTGAAAGACGGCACATTCTCGGAGGATGATATTAATCGGATTAAAGGTCTGAAAGAGGATACCGAGGAGTTTAAGCAAGAAATCTCAGTCATCAAGAATGACCTGATGGAGTTGAAGAAATGCAATAAGCCGATGATGTTCAAAGGTATTATTCAGGTCTTCGGAAAATCATTGATCAATTCTGCGGTTTCCAAGTATATCACACCATATGTATGTGAAGCGCTGATGCCGAAGTATCTTGTAAACGATACCGGAAAAAAAGCGAAAGATAAAGACGGAAATGATGTTTCTCTGGAAAGTCTGTTTTACAAAAACGCAGGCATTATCGAGAGCAGCATTGATTTTCAGGACTCCAAAATTCTGGAGGACGGCAGATCTATCACGCTGGTTGTCAATTATAAGGTGGATGCAAGCAAGCTGACGCTTGGTTTCTATAAGAAGGAACTGCAATTCCACCAGATGGCAAGTACCTGTGCATGGGTTCGTGAGAATGATACGGACAGTCTGCTGTCGCTTTCCGAGGTAAATGAGTTCTATGATCCGGAACGCATTGAGAAGAAAGCAGAGGAACTCAATGATGTCCGTCATCAGGAGGAAGCAGCCCGTCAGGCAGAAGAGGAAGCCCGTAAAAAGCTCCAGGAAGAGCTCGAAAAGCATGTCGTTGACGAGAAGGATAAAGACGATAAGGACGACAAGGACGATAAGAGCAAGAGCGATATTGAGCTTCCTGCCGGCGCAGCGCCTTCGGTTGAGTTCAAGGCAGCATATGATAAGCTGACGGATGCGCAGAAGCAGGAGTTCAACTGGAATTATACTTACCTCCTGAACAACTATGGCATTGATCTGGTCGAAGCAATCAACAATATGTCCGATAAGGACGCTGCGATGCAGATGGTGCTCGATAAGGCGATTAACGGCGGTATGCTGCTGTGCTACTACGGCGAGGACGGTCTGAAGGCTTACAGCCAGCTCGATGCGCACTCCAGAACCCTGCTGCTGTACGGTCGGATCAGACCGAATGATCCGAGAGCACTTGATCTCATTGAGTTAATTCTGAATGAAAAGCGGACTCAGATTACTGCTGATGACATTGATGCGGTGATCAAGGCATCGAAGACGAAGGATACAGGCAAAGACGATAAGGACAAAGAAGGAAAAGTAACTCTGCCTGCCGGAGTCAATGGCAATGCTGCGTTTTTGAAGGCGTATGATAAGCTGACCGATGCGCAGAAGGAACAATACAATAAACTTCAGGCTTCGGTGAAAAAAAGACCTCCTTATGAATATGATCTGACAGCAGTCCTCAATGGCTGCTCAGATAAGGACGCTGTCTTGCAGTTCCTCTTGCAGGAGAAGCATCCGGAGGATGTTGCATGGATTCTCGCGGTTTATGGTGAGTCTGGATTCGAGGCATATCAGAAACTTGATGCAGATTCGAGAGAATTTCTGCTGAACGGTCCGTGGAGAACGGGGTCAACATCCGATAGCGATCTGATTAAGCTGAATAGGGAACTGCTTAACCTGATTCTGGATGAAAACCGTTCAAAGATCACGATGGATGATCTGAATAATATTCAGAAGAAAGCTGAGAAAAAGCCTGAGGATGCGACAACTGTGGCTCCGGCTGCGGGCTCTACGACATCTGCAACACCGAAGGATCAGAATACGCCTATTACAGAAAGAAAATTCCTTAACAAATGCAAGAATAACAGAATACCGAAAATGTATAATAAGCTGAGCGATGAGGAGAAAGAGCGTTTCTTGCTTGCTTTGACAACTTATGATAGCAACGGCGATCCGATACTGAATAAACACTTGTTTGATCTGGTTGTAAGTTCTGAAGATCCGATGCGGTTGATGAGATTCCTAGGAGAAGATCAGCAGAATTATGATTCCAGTACGTGGGAGCTTGAGAAAAAATTAAGAACAGAGACAATAGAAAAAGCCCAGCTTCTTAATACAATTGGAAATAAAGATCTTCACCTTGAAACATATAAGGATACGTTGTCAGAAAAGTTAACATCTGACGAGATTTATGATATTTTAGCAGCGAAAAAAGGAACGCGACCGAAGGCAGAAGATTATCTCTCAGAAGAATACAGGAATGATCATTTGCAACAGTTTAAAGATGAAGGTTTTGTTGTTATTCAGACTGGCTATTCTTATTATAAATATACTGCTAATAAAAAAGGCGATCATAATGTTGGCTATGGTGCGGATACGAATGATCCCAAGGGTTCTTGTTTTGTTCTTCCTAAAAGCACAGCAGATAAAATTATGAATGAGGCTCAAGCAGTATTTAGAAAAGATGGAAAGGATGCATATTACAGGTATCTTGAAGAAGCATTGGGATTCCAGCCCAATACGATGAAATCGGATGAACAGATATTCAAGATAGAGATTTCGAGCGATGACATAAAAAAAGACCCCAACAGTTATGGTTTACGTATGGCGAATGGAAATGAAGCCGGTGCTAACGGTATGTGGGTTCCCGGTGGATTTACATCCGGCGGTAATCCGGAAGCAATCGTTGACCGTTTTGAAGTTGATCAATCGAAGATAACATGGATGTTTGACGGAAATGATATTCCTGGTACCAATGCACCTTGGGATACAGAGTGGGAGGATGATTAAGTAGGATGGAAATCCGGGAACTTGATTATAACGATGTGAATTCTGTATTGAACCTGTTGAAAGGAAAGTATTATATTTCCGGTTCGTGCGGACCGATGGATTGCGTTCCGGATGAATATCCGGTAGATCGTATGCTGATTCTACATCGTTGCGTGTATACGCATCCTGCACAAAAGGACATTTTTCAGCAGGCTATGCTTAAATTAGGAGGCGGCAATGCCGGTGATGTTTATACATGTGTGCGCTACTTTTATAATTGCCTAAAATGTGAAAATGGGCATGATTACGTAAAAGCAACATTTCAACTTGATAAACAATTATTTATTCCGCTTCTGGTAAAGCAAATCAAACGATATAACAAAGAATTACGCGGGAAAATCTTGCTGCCGAATGGTGAAACAGTGTTAAATCCTATGGAAACGATTGAAAGACTGAGCGAGAAGAATCAAAGTAAATACGGCTTTTCGCTGGTTTAACAGTGCATTGACTGATTGGAAGTTATATAAACAAAACAGGTTTCTGACTGCGTCGCTGTTTGAAACGACGCAGTCAGAGTGCATTAGTTTAAACTTAATCTGATTTTCGTAAGCGCAAACTGATTTTTCACAGTTTTTTGGCAAATCCCATTGCATTTTCTGCAATAATATGATATACTAAAATTGACTGTGACAGGATCAAGCCTGATACAAAGACCGAAAAGGAAACGAAAAACAATGATATATGTACTATGGACTGTACTGATTCTGATCTCTCCGCTGCTTGCAGCGGCTGCGGTCTGGTATCAAAAAGCATACATCGACAGCGCCAAGCCGAAACTCGGTGAGGCGCTGAAGGCGCACAAGAAGCTGTTTGCAGTGATGTCGCTTGCGTATATCGGCATGGCGGTTTATCTGCTCGCTACCCGCGGACAGAAGCAGATGCCGACAGATCTTGTGATTCAGAATCTGCTGCTTTGGGACGGGGTTGTCCTGCTTGCGGTGACGGATTACAAGGTCAAAAAGATCCCGAATGCTGTGACGCTGCTGCTGCTGGGAATCCGATGCTTCTTTATGGCATGGGGCATTCTGGTGCATCATGACAGCATCAAGGATACACTTCTGTATTCGCTTGTCGGCATGTTGTTCGGCGGCGGCTTTATTCTGATCTGCATGATTATCTCAAAGGGCGGCATCGGTGCAGGCGATTTGAAGATTTTTGCGGTGATCGGGCTGTATTTCGGTCTGCCGGGTCTGGTTCAGGTCATGCTGTATTCGCTGATGCTCTCCGCATTTTTTGCAATCGGCATGCTGATTTTCCGTAAAGCAAAGATGAAATCGACCCTGCCGATGGCACCGTTTATTCTGGTCGGACTGACCGTCTACTATATTTTATTGACAGATCTGGAGATTATGCTATGAAAAGACTTTTGCCGCTGATTGTACTGCTGGTTATGTGTGCCATGCTGCTTGTCTCATGGAGCAATATTTCTGCTACGAGAACCGAGGTTGCTGAGAAATATAAGTCTCTGATGGCGCAGGGTGAACTTTACGAGGAAAAGAGGATTTATATTGACGCTGTGAAACAGTATGATGCAGCGCTGAAACTCAGACCGGACTATCAGCTTGCGCTTCATGTTTCGGAGCTTTACAGCGAGTTGAAAAATGATAAAGGCTATATTAATTCGCTGGATACGGCAATCAGCTGCGATCCGCTGAATCCAGAACCGTATTTCAAGATCATTGATTTTTATAAGGATGAAGGCGAGTCGGATAAGCTGTATCGAGCACTGCTGCGCGCAAAAGAAGCACTGAGTGCCTCTGATCAGATGACGGATGAACAGAAAAAACGCATTAGAACAGAGCTTCAGCTTTTGCTTGGCGATATAACCGTGTATCATGCAACCTATGAGAGCTGCAGCGGATTCCATCGCTATGAAGGCAAGGGTTCCTCTTATATCAAAGTATGTGTGGAAGGCAAATACGGTCTGCTGGATGCCAAGATGAATAAATATATGGAACCCACCACTGAAGATTGCGGTTATCCGAACGGCGGTCTGATTCCGATCCGCAAAAACGGTGAATACTATTTTATTGATACAGCCGGACATCGGAAGATCGTATCGGATAAGCCGGCATCTGTGATCGGTTCCTTCGGCGGCGGTGTTGCACCGCTTCAGGTTGACGGCAAATACGGATACATTGACACCAAGATGAGAGAATCGCACTATGAGTATGAGTTTGCCGGCAGCTTTGAAAAAGGCATTGCACCGGTCAAGCAGAACGGCAAGTGGTTTGTGATCAATAAGCAGTTCCAGCCGGTCGGTCCGAATTTTGATGAGATTCTGGTGGATGAATACGGTTATTGTTCGCCTTACGGTGTTTATTTCGGAAAGAGCGGCAATACATGGGGCATGTACAGTACTGCGGGTGCGAAGATTGCCGACGGCTTTGAGGAGGTCAGACAGTTTGCTTCCAATCAGCCGGCAGCAGTGAAAAAGGACGGCAAGTGGTGTTTTGTCACACTGAGCGGTGAGATTGTTCTGGAGACAGAATATGAGGATGCCGACTCTTTCTCGATTGGCTATGCACCGGTTCTGAAAAACGGACTCTGGGGCTGTATTGATCGGGAAGGTGAAATCATCGTGAATCCGCAGTTTAAGCAACTTAGCGCATTCAATGAAGAAGGTTATGCAATCGGAGAGAATGCCGAAGGTCTTTGCACTGTAGTAATCCGGCAGTATAAATAAGAATTAGGAGGAAGCGCCATGATTCAGTTTACAGTTGTTCAGAAGGGCAGTTCGCAGTATCTTGTCTATGATTTACAGGGCTCGAACCGCGCGATTGACGATATCAGCGTCATGATGATCAACAGCAATCAGAAGAAAAACGGCAGCATTGCGAAAATCAGCTTCGACGAACTGAATGGAGAAAAGCAGCGCATTTTGTTTGAGATTACCGGTATGGTTACGCTGACCGAGTATCTGCGCCGCAAAGAAACGCAGGAATCCTTCCGTCAGCTGATCCTCTCGATTGTCTCTGCGATTGACGGTCTTTCGGAGTACATGATCGACGCCGATCAGGTGCTGCTGAATACCGATTATGTCTTCATCAACTACGTAACCAGACAGGTGACCTTCATCTGCCTGCCGTTTACGGATAAATCCGATCTGCCGACAACCGATCTCTACGGCTTCTTCCGTCAGGTCTTCACGATCTCGGTGCCGACCGTCGAGCTCCATGCCGGTGAGATCAGCTATTCCAATATGGTGATGAATGCCATGGGCAATCCGGCAGGCTTCTCGCTCGATAATATCCGCAAGGTGCTCGAGCCGGATCAGATGCCGCAGCAGCAGGCACCGCAGAGTGTGCAGGTCATGACGCAGTCTGCATTTGAGCCGGCGGCGGCATCCGCAGCAGGCGATGTTGCATTTGAGCCGGGCGTTGCCTTCCCGCAGCCGCCTGCACCGAAGGAGCCGAAGGGCGGCAAGAAGGAAAAGGGCAAGAAGAAGGAAAAGGAAAAGGCAGATGCAAATGTACAGCCGGTTCCGATGCCCGATGATGCGGATAAAGAGGATAAGGGTCTCTTTGGCAAGCTCAAAAAGAAGTTCAAAAAGAAGGATTCTGAGGAGGAAGTCAGCGGCGGACTCTCCGATCTTGCAAGCGGCAAGCCGAAGCAGCCTGTTCCGACGCCGGCACAGCCGCCGGTGCAGCAGCCGCCTGTTCCGCAGCAGCCGCCCGTTCAGCCGCAGGCACCGGTTGCCTCGCCGATTCCGCAGAGTGCAAATACCGCGCCGAATCATACCATTCTGATTCCGTCCGGCAGCCCTGTACAGCCGCTTTCTCCGCAGGGCATTGCCGCAATGAGCGCCCGTATGGATCAGGCGCAGCAGAATCTGTTTTCTGCGCCGGCACCGAATGCCATTCCGCAGACGCCGGATATGAACAATGTCCTCGGCGGCGGTATGTCCGGTCTGCCTGCCGTCGGTCTGCCGCCTGTGCAGACGCCGCCTCCGGTACAGCTTCCGCCGGACGTCGCGCCGGATTCGGCAGATGAAGCCGATCCGAAGACGGTTGTCATGTTCCCGGACGACGACAAGACCGTTCTGATGCACAAGTCTTATCTGATCCGCAAGCGCGACGGCTCGAAGTTTACGCTTGAGCAGCCGCTGATCCGTGTCGGCAGAAACCGTCCGGATGTCGAGATCAATCTCCGCGGCAACAACCATGTCGGACATATGCATGCAAGCCTGCTTATGGTGGGCGGCAGCTATGCGGTCGTCGATCATGAGTCCGTGAACCATACCTATCTGAATCATCAGCAGCTCGAGCCGCAGAAGCAGTATCCGCTGAAGAACGGCGATATCCTTGCATTTGCGGATGAAGAATTTGAATTTCAGACCGAAGGATAAAGGAGTCTTACATGATCCAGTATCTTGCAGCGGCAGGGACCGATAACGGTCTGATCGCCCAGCGCAATCAGGACAGTTTCGGCGCAAAGGTGTTCAGCAGCAGCTACGGCAGTATGACTGCTGCGATCATGTGCGACGGCATGGGCGGCTATGACAGCGGCGAGGTTGCCAGCGCAACCGTCGTCGATGCCTTCCAGCGCTGGCTTCTGCGCAGACTGCCTGTCATTGCGGAGACGGAGCCCGACAGGGACACCGTCTTTGAGGAATGGACAGGACTGATCGAGCTCTGCAATCAGAAAATTATTCGCTACGGCGAGCAGCACGGCGTCCGGCTCGGTACGACCGCAGTGCTGTTTCTCGCAACACAGGAGCAGTATATGATCCTGAATGTCGGCGACTGCCGTGTTTATGAGATTCGTGACGCCGTGCAGCAGATCACGCGCGATCAGACGCTGGTCGAGCGGGAATTTCAGGCGGGTCTGCTGACTGCGGAAGAGGTGAAGACCGATCCGCGCGGCCATGTTCTTGCGGAGTGCGTCGGCATTATGCCCGAGGTGCATCCGGATTACTATATCGGCAAGGTGCAGCCGGAGAGCGTCTTTCTGCTTTGCTGTGACGGCTTCCGTCACAAGATCGGCGAGGAGGAGATGCTACAGTATTTTGCACCGGCACATATGCGGACCTGCGAGCAGATGCAGCGGCAGATTCGCAGCCTGATTGACATGAATAAGCAGCAGGGCGAAACCGACAACATCTCTGCGATCACAATTTTAGCCGAGCGGAAGACGGATGACAGCAAATCTTCGCTCAGCGTCATGCAGGAATTCTGCTATACCGACAGCAGTGAGCTTGCGGAATAACGATCGGGAGAGGGAGCCTTTCTGAGCGGCTTCCTCTTCTTTTGAGGCAGTCGGTTGCCGCCGCAGTTGCCGGAAATTATGCATGCGTTTTATCTGGACGAACACGCAGTAAAATGGTATAATTAAACTGTATATTTATGTCCCGTTTTTACGGTTTTAGCTGCGGCTGCGGTGTCCCGATGCACTGCTGCTGTCAATGACAAAGGAGACTGAATATGTATTGCTATTTCTGCATGAAAGAAACCGTTGAGCAGAACGGTGTCTGCCTTAGCTGCGGCAGAACCTTCGCAAGAGACACCGACCGGAATCATCTGCTGCCGGGCACGATGCTCAAGGGTAAATATATGGTCGGCAATGTGCTGGGGCAGGGCGGCTTCGGCATTACTTATGCCGGCAGAGACACGACGCTGGATATCCGCATTGCGATCAAGGAGTATTATCCGACCGGACATGCCAGCCGCGACTGCCTCTCGACAAACGATGTGACACTGCTGTCCGGACCGAATGAAGCCTATTTCGCAAACGGCAAGGAGCGCTTCCTCACGGAGGCAAAGGCGCTCGCAAAATTCAACCGTTCCGGCAATATTGTCCATGCGAGAGATTTCTTCGAGCTGAACAATACCGCATACATCATCATGGATTTCGTCGAGGGCAAGGACCTCCGGCATTTCCTGCGCGAGAACGGCAAGGTCGAGCCGCAGAAGCTGGTAGACTGGTTTATGCCGATCCTCAATGTGCTCGGCAAGGTGCATGCAGAGGGACTGATTCACCGCGACATCAGTCCGGATAATATCATCGTCGAAAACGGCGAGCTGATACTGATTGACTTCGGTGCTGCGCGCGACGTCGAAGCGACAAAGAGCCTTTCGGTCATGCTCAAGCCCGGCTATGCGCCCGGCGAGCAGTATACCTCCGACCGCTCCCAGCAGGGACCGTGGACGGATATCTACGCCGTCTGCGCGACGATGTACGAGTGCATCACCGGCGTTACGCCGCAGGAATCGAGCAGCCGTCTGTTTGAGGATCATCTCCAGAAGCCCTCGCAGCTCGGCATTACAATCCCGCCGCATATCGAAGCCGCGCTCATGCACGGCATGGCGAATAAATACAAGGACCGTCCGCAGAATATGCAGCAGCTCATTGCAGAGCTGAGCGGTGCAATCGCGCCGGCATTCGATCCGGACCCCAAGACTGTGCTCATGGACGATCCGAAGACGGTGCTCATGACGCAGCCCGGCGATATGCAGGTGACAGGCGTCGAGATCGGTCATCTGACAACGGGCGTCCCTGCCCAGACCGGCGAACTGACCAAGGCAATGGCAGCCGCACCGGAGCGTGCAGGCAAGAAGAAGTTTATTGCCGCTGTTGCCGTGATCTGTGCGCTGCTGGTGCTCGGCGGTGTCGGCGCATCGGCTGTGCTGAACCGTGCAAAGACGAGTCCTTCCGCGGAAAACTCCACCGAGACCACGACCACAATGACCGTTACCGAGGCGACCTCCGAAGACTCCGCCTATGAAAGCACCGAAGGCATGATCGGTACGGATACGAAGCCGGAAATGACCTTGCTCGGCGCAGTGACGACCAAATCTAAATCCAAGAAAACCACCGCCGTCACCACGACTACTACGGATGATGACGACGACGATGAAACGACAAGCAAATCCAAGCGGATTAGAACGACACCAACGGATGGTCCGGATCCGGATCCGGATCCGGATCCGCAGCCTGCCGTGAATCCGCCGACTCCTGCGAAGACGACGGAAAAGCCCGCGAAGACAACAGAAAAGACGACAGAGAGAACCACAACGAAAACGACCAAGCCCACAACCAAGCCCACGACGAAGCCGACCACCAAGCCGACGACCAAAACAGAAGCCAAGACCGAACCGCCGACAGAGCCTCCGGTTCAGACTGATCCGCCGCGTGAGCGTCAGGACCTCAATTATATTGATCTGCCGGACGGCGGCGTCAGCATCTGCGGCTTCAATCAGCGGAAAAAGAATCTGGAAATTCCGGCAACGCTCAACGGCAGACCGGTCACGGAGATCGAAGAGTACGCATTCCAGGATGAGACGATTATCGAATCGGTCAGCCTGCCGGATTCGCTCAAGAGCATCGGCGCAAATGCCTTCGACAGCTGCTCGAATCTGCGTGAGCTCACGCTGCCGGACAGCGTGGAGAAAATCGGCGATTATGCATTCGCTGACTGCGGCATCGAAAAGCTCAAGCTCTCGAACGGCTTGCGGGATATCAATGCGTATGCATTCTATCGGAATGAAAAGCTGAAAAAGGTTGTGATTCCGGGCAGCGTCAAAGTGATCGGCGATTATGCCTTCTGCCAGTGCACGGCGCTGGAAAAGGTCTGCATCCCGATGAGCGTGGACAAAATCGGTACGAAGAGCTTCAACGGTTTTCCGCCGATTGAATGCGATGTGTATTTCAGCGGCTCGCAGCCGGACTGGGATGAGAAGGACTATGCATCCTCTGCATTCTATACCTCGACACCGAAAACGCAGATTCCCGAGTATCTGTTTGAGACAGTATAAGACATGAAAGGTTCACTTCTATGCCAATCTTGATAAAAATCGCAGCTGCTGCACTTTGTGCAGGTATGCTGTTTTCGCAGATCACCTGTTATCCGGCTGATATCTTTGTATCAGCCGGATATCTCCGTACAGATGATGCCGAATGCACAGGAACGCTTTCAGACGGCGTGCTGACGGTGACCGGTTCCGTCGTTGACGCAGCTTCTATGAAGCAATTTGCGGATGAGACCGCACAGATCATCCTGACCGATTCCGTCGAAACGATCGGAAAAGCTGCGTTTTCAAATTTCAAAGAGCTCAGGACTGTTGAGATGACGGAGCATGTAAAGCGCATCGAAACCGGCGCTTTTCAGGCGTGTACGAATCTGATGAAGATTGATCTGCACAATGTTGAAACGATTGGGGAATCCGCATTTGCAGGATGCATCCGTTTATTGGATGTCAGGCTGTCGGACAGTCTGACAGAAATCGGAGAGGCGGCGTTTTGCGGCTGCGAGGGTGCGCGCATACTGGATATCCCGAGCAAAATCACGAAAATTCAACCGGATACATTCAGACATTGTGTCGGACTGCTCGATGTGTATTTGCCGGACAGCGTGAAAGAAATCGGAGACCATGCATTTGATGACTGTAATGCAGCAGAAAGAGTATTCATCCTCAATCCGGAATGCATCATCGGGGAGGATGCGCTCCCGAAAAATGCAGTGATTTATGCGCCGGCAAAATCCAAAGCGCATGACTATGCAAATGCGAACGGTCTGCAATTCAAGGCGTTAGGCGGGGAGGAGGAGCTGCCTTCGGAGACGCTTCCAGGCACCCGTCCGCCGGAGCAGACCACAACCGCCGTGCAGACTACGACGAAACAGCCTGTGCAGACGACAACTGCGATACAGACCACGACGAAACAGCCTGTGCAGACGACAACCGCCGTGCAGACTACGACGAAAAAGCCTGCGCAGACGACAACTGCGGTGCAGACCACGACGAAACAGTCCGTGCAGACCACAACCGCCGTACAGACGACAACGACAGCGAAACCGGTACAGCTGACCGTCGAGAAGGTCACGGCGTTTCCGGGCGATCAGAATGTCGCAATCCGGCTGATCGGCAAAAACACAGCATCGGTCAAGTCCGGCGGGATTCAGATTCGCCATGCGGAGGAGCTTCTGCCGGTGTATTCCGACGAGGAAGACGGCAATGTGAAATCGCTTTATACCACATCCCGCGGCGCATATGAATCCAGCGAGCTCTATAATCCGAAAAAGCATCTGATCGTGCTGATTCCGACCGGCAGCTTTGATTCCTATACCTTCTATTTTGATATTCCGAAGGGGATTCAGCCCGGCAAATATGCCCTGACCGTGAATGTGGACAGTCTCTTTGATAAGCAGCTCTGCGATCTGGAATCCAAGGTGCAGGACGGCTATATCGAGGTGCTCAGCAATGTGCGCGGCGATGCAAACGGCGACGGCATCGTGACGAAAGAGGATGCCGAGCTGACGCTGCGTGAATATACGCTGCGTTCCGCCAACAAAGACGGCATACTGACGCAGCAGGGCAGGCTCAATGCGGATATTGACGGCGACGGTTTCCCGACCGCGTCCGATGCCTCTGCGATTCTGTATTTTCTCGAAAAAGGTTATTTTCCGAATGAAGAACCGGAGCAGACGACGACCGTGACGACTTCGACAACGAAGCCGACTACGACTACGACCACCACAACGACTTCGACAACGAAACCGACGACGACCACCACAACGACTTCGACGACGAAGCCGACGACGACTACCACCACAATGACTTCGACAACGAAGCCGACGACCACTACCACCACAACGACTTCGACAACGAAGCCGACGACGACTACCACCACAACGACTTCGACGACGAAGCCGACGACGACTACCACCACAACGACTTCGACGACGAAGCCGACGACGACTACCACCACAACGACTTCGACGACGAAGCCGACCACAACAACCACAACGACAACGGTCATGCCCAAGCCGCAGATCAAGGAGGTTTATCCGCTGACGCTGCATCCGACCGAATCGCGTTCGTTCGAGCCGATTGATGCGGTGCAGATTCGGAATGTGCAGGTTTCGGATAATTCCGTGGCGATGACCGCGCTCTCCGCCGACAAGCGGAAGCTGACGATTCTTGCCATGACCTCGGGCAGCTGTGAGATCACTGTCACGCTGACGAGCGGCGATGTGTATATGTATCAGGTGACGGTCATCGGCAGCGGTCTGACCAATCTGACCACCACCACTACAACCACAACGTCGACCACCACCGTGACAACCGTCACGCAGCCGGCGACCGAACCGGTCACGACAACAACAACTGCCGTGACAGGGACGCCGTTCCGGCGCGGCATGGATGACTGGGGCTTTATCAACAGCCGCAAGACGCTCGGCGTGAAGAATCAGGAAGGCTACTACCTCTACCGCATGGATGAAGCGGACAGAGATGCGCTGCTCGGAAAGCTCACAAACTCCGAGGCTGCGCGTATCCGCGAGGAGCTTGCAAAGCGCAACAGCGGCTCCTGCTACGGCATGGCGGCAACCGCGCTTTTGCAGTATCACGGACTGTTCCGTGCAGGCGACCTTGTTCCTGGTACGGACTGTCTTGCGGAGATCACGACCGCGAACCTCAATGACCGCGTCTGCTCCGTCATCAATTATTATCAGATGCTGCAATTCACCAAGGCAATTTCGCAGAAGGTCCGCCGGACCGAGCAGATTTCCGATCCCGAGAAATTGCAGGAGCTGATCGACCTGATGGACAGCGGCAAGCCTGCCGTGCTCGGCTATGTCTATGACGGACCTGCCGACGAGCGCCTTGCACATGCCGTTGTCGCTTACGGCATCCGCAGACTGCCCAGCGTACTGCCGCTCACCGATACAGACCGGTTCCGCTATGATACCGAGATTCTGATTTATGACAATATGTCGGAATCCGATTCGATTGCGCATAATATGCTGATCAATACGAAGGACTGGGTCTGGTGTATTCCGAATGCGGAGAATCCGAAGGAATACGGCAAGCTGGCGATCATGAACCGGAGCGCTTACCGCAGCGGCATGATCAATTTCATCTGCGCGGATACGGAGATGCTCAACAGCTATGGCATGTTCACCGGCAGCAATTCCGTACCGGAATTTGATTATACCCGCGCCTGCATGACGGTCACGCCGTTCAGGAGCATTGCCCATTTCGGCAGCATTCATCCGCAGAAGGACGGCACCTTCTACGGCGAAGGCGATGAAGGCGATATTGAGCTGACCGCGAGCTTCTTTGCAGACGATGTACCGCCGGAGATCAAGGCGGTCATGGACAGCGATCTCGGTTATTTTGTAGCGCCCGAAACGCCGGATGCGATGCATGTGACGATGGAATACGAAGTCTGCCTGCTGCATGCAGATGCGGATGAGGCATCGAAGGTCAGTGTCGCGCCGGACGGCAGCATTGAATGTGCCAAATCCAAGGGCAGCTACATGCTCTCCATGGTGCTTGATGAGGGACACCATGCAACCGACTGGCATACGATCCGTGTCTCCGGCACAGACGGCGGAACCGTCCGTCTGAAATCCGCGCCCGAAAAGAAGGGCTGGATTTTACAGGGCGACAGCCTGACGGATGTGACCGTGACGGCGGAGGGACTTTCCTCCGAAGCTGCGGTGCGGTTTGCATCATACTATGATAAAGTGCTGATTTATCAGTACGACGAAAAGACAATCGGGATTGCCGTCGATGCAGACGGTGACAATACTTACGAAACCACAATCGCCAAGACCGGTGATCTGTTTGCATACCGGCAGGGCGATACCGACGGAAACGGCGTGATTGATGTCTCGGATGCGCAGCTGACGCTGACGGCATACAGCGAGACACTCGCCGGCAATCAAAATCCTTTGGACATGACACAGCAGAAGGCTGCGGATGTGGACGGAAACAGCGAGGTAAACGTGGAGGATGCACAGTACATCCTGAACTATTATCTCCTGAATCAGGTCAGCAGCATCCCGACGCTGTGGAAGAATATCATCAAAAACTGAAAGAGAAGAGAGGAATGAGTCAAAGATGAAACAGACGAAACGCTTGATCTCCTGCCTTGCTGCCGCGGCACTTGCCTGCAACGGTGCGTTCATCAGTCCGGCATCTGTTCCGGTGAACGCTGCCTCTGCGGAAGCTGTATCTGCTGCCGCTGCGCCCGCAGCCGTCCGTCCGGATGTCGCAACGCCCGGCGGTTCCTGCGGCGAAAGCCTGTACTGGACGCTGACCGATAACGGTGTGCTCATCATCAGCGGTACCGGCGACATGGAGGACTACAGTCAGGACGAAACCACCGGTATCAGCCACAAGATTGAGCCCTGGAACGGCGTCGCCAAGCAGATCAAGGAGATCCGCGTCGAAGAGGGCGTGACATCCATTTCCGGTTCTGCGTTTCACGGCTCCGGCTATGAGAATGTCGGCGTTGTTTCCATTGCGGATACTGTCACCAGCATCGGTGATCTCGCATTTACGCAGTGCTACAATCTGGTGGATGTGACGATTCCTTCGTCCGTCAAGCATATCGGCAAAGCTGCCTTTGCAGATACTGCATGGGAGAAGATGCAGCTTGCGAAGAGCCCGCTGGTCATTGTGAACGGCATCGTTCTGAGCAGCGAAAACGGCTATGCAGGTCCGATTCCGGAGGGTATTACTGCGATCTCCGGCGAGGCATTTGACGGCTATTCGGGCAGTCATGTGATCATTCCGGAGGGTGTCACGGAGATCGGTCCGGAGGCATTTTACGGCAGTGATGCGACAACTGTCAGCATCCCTTCCACTGTTTCATCCATTGCGGAGGATGCATTCAATGCATGCGATTCGCTGGAGAGCTTTTCTGTCGTCAGCGGCAATCAGAATTACTGTGCCGTGGAAGGCGTCCTGCTGACGAAGGACAAGCAGACGCTCGTGCGGTATCCGATCGGCAGTCCGGCGACTGCCTACAGAGTGCCGGACGGTGTGACAGCGCTTGCAAAGTATGCATTTACCGATGCCAAGCTGAAAAATCTCGTACTGACAGAGAGCCTGAAAACAATCGGGCAGTATGCATTCAGCGACTGTGACAGTCTGACCACGCTGCGCATTCCGTGCCGCACGGAGAAGCTGCCGGTTGATGCGTTCTATTCGGATTCCGCTCTGACGGAGGTCATCTGCGAGTCCAAGGGCTGCGTGCTGGAAGGTACGACGTACACGGTGCTGAACAAGCTCAAGTTTTACGGCTATTACGGCTCCGCATTTCTGGCGGATATCCAAAAGCGTGAGCTGAACGGCATTGTGATGAATCTCCGCGGCGACGTCAATGTAGACGGCGTTGTGAACGAGGAAGACTATGAGATTCTGAAAGCATATCTTTTAGACAATTCTTCTGTGAGTATCAGCAGCACCGGCAGGACCAATGCCGATGTCAACAAGGACGGCAAGATTACTGACGCCGACCGTGATGATATTGCGGAGTTCCTCACGCTGACCGATCCGAAGACCTTTATTGATGACAGAACGCTGGATATTTCGATCAGCAATCCGGGCACATATGTACCGAGGGATAAAACGAGAGCGGTCGCAAATCAGATTTATGTCTATCCGGGTCAGAAGAATGTGGCATTTCCGGTTGATTATTCGTTCCTCAAGAATTTCAAAAGTGCAAACTTGAATCTCACCGCGGATCCGATGCTCGTGCCTGTAGTGAACGAAAAGGGTCAGATCAATGTGAAGCACTATCACACGGATACGACGGACATCACGAACGATTACCCTGCGGTCTCGCAGACTGCGGAAGGCGAGCCCTATTTCATTAACTATGATGTGAACAGCACGTACCAGAAATCGGAATTTCTGTTTGATATTCCGGCGGATGCGCAGCCGGGTACCTATCCGGTGACGGTTGACATCAAGCAGTCGAGCTATACCACCCAGGGCGTGTATATGACGGATGAGGAAAGCGGCTGCATCACGGTGCTGGAACCGCCGACCTTTATCGGTGAAAATATCTCTGTGGCGACGGGTCAGAAGCATGTGCCGTTCACTGTCACGAAGACGAACAGCGGCGGTGTGAGCGATATGACGTTCCTCATTTATCTGCCGGAGGGCATTCGCGCTTCGGTCGATGAGGACGGCAATGCATATGCAGACCTCTATTCCGTCACCGGAGACTGCACACGGATCACCGGCGATTATGCCGACGACATGAAGAATCCGACCGCGCTGTATAATGACAGCACAAAGGTATTCCGTCTGAAAGCAAATGCAAAATTCCAGAAGATGACCTTCTATCTGGATGTACCGGAAGGGGTCAGCACAGGCACATGGGATCTTGATCTGGATAAGGAGACATTCAAGGACGGCGACGGCAATCTGCTGAACGGCAATCTGACCGACGGCAAAGTGACCGTCAAAAAGCCGCGCGCGCTGACCGAATCCACAATCACAATCGGCAAGCCGGTGCACGGCGATCAGACCAGAACTGCATGGTTCGGCGGCTATACAATCAATCTCGGCGACAAGCCGTTCCGTGATATCATTGTCACGCTGACGGCAAACAAGGATACGGTTCTCTTCTTCAATTTCGGTATCAGCGTCGAGCAGGACGGCGGCGTATGGGCGCAGCTTTCCGGCAGAACGAAGTTCCTGCTTCCCAGCAATATGAAGGGATACCGGAACAATCAGATCGCGTTGCGCAAGAATCAGAAAACCGAAATCCATATGGATGTATCCAAGCTGGCGCTGAATTACAACAGCGTACTGGACGGCAATCCCGGCACATACGAATTGAAGCTGGTCGGTATTGAGGATGATGTCATTACAATCAATTCGATTACCGCAAGCAGCGATGTGCATAAGAATGAGACATTCCCGAACTACCGGATTTACAACGGTCACCGCTATGAGTTCTTCGACAATGCCCTTTCGTGGGAGGATGCGGAGGCAGCCTGCGTCAAGCTCGGCGGTCATCTGGTCTCGATTACCTCGCAGGCAGAGAATAATATCGTTTATGAGATGCTTTATAACGGCAGCAGCGCGCAGACCGTTTACTGGATCGGCGCTTCGGATGCCGCAGAAGAGGGCACATGGAAGTGGACCGATAACGAGACCTTCGAGTACGAAAACTGGAAGGACGATGAGCCGGATAATGATACCGCGAATGACGAAAACGGTGAAGACTATGCCGTGATTTCGTCTGACCGCGATTTGGCCGGATCGAGCAAATGGAGCGATTTCAGCACGGCATCCCTGAGCAAGAAGGGATGGAAGTCAGGTTATATCTGCGAATGGAATACGCCGGTTGCAGAGTACGGCAACTGCGGCAAGCCTGAGAGCGGCGATGCTCCGGACGATTCGCTGATGTGGTTCCTGAAGGAGGGCGGTGATCTGGTCTTCCGGGGCGACGGTCAGCTTCACACGAATAATTCGATTCCGCGTTATTCTGTCAGACGCATCCTTCTGCCGAGTCATCTGACGGAGATTCCGACCTCTGCACTGAACGGCTGCGCCAATCTGGTCGTTGCAAATGTCCGTGAGAAGGTTGAAAAGATTGACAGCAATGCATTTACGCTTTGCGGTCCGGGTCAGATTCGCATCTGCAATGAAAAAGCAGAATTCGAGGGCGACACAATTTTCGACGAGTCTGCAACGCTGATCGGCTTCCCGGATTCCACCACAGAAAAATACGCAAAGGATCACAACCTGAAATTCCAGGTGCTCGGCGACGCAAATCTCGACGGCGAACTGACGAAGGACGACGCTGAACTGATCATGTCAGTTTACAGCGCTGCTGCAACCGGCGATGATCTTCCGCTGAGCGGTCAGGCGCTGAATAACTGTGATGTGGACGGCGACGGCAAGTATACCTCGTTTGATGCTTCTGCTGTACTGAATTTTATCGAGACACATCCGTGGCTCTATACCACGACAACAACCACAACTACTACGACGACTACCACGACGACCACCACCACCACGACAACAACCACAACCACCACTACTACGACGACCACGACAACCACAACTACCACCACCACAACAACAACGACCACAACCACCACTACTACTACAACGACTACGACCACTACCACACCTGCTGATATCGTAACCGAGGATCAGACCACGACAACGGTCAAGATCGAGTATGCGCTGAATGTTGAGACGACGCCGGTATTCTTCCATGAGGAGGATACAGCGCCGCTCGTCGAAAGCGATGATTTTGAAAAAATCTTTATGCCGACGGTTGTGATCAAACGCACCGTGATTACGCCGGACGGTCCGCTGGAACCGGAGACCGAGACACGCGATTTCTCGACGCTTGCACATTTCTCCGATGCCACGCTGACGCCTGCTGCACTCTGGGAACAGAGCGGAAAGGTTGTCAATATGCTGCAATTTACGCTGTATGCAAGTGAAGTTGAAAAGATCGGACGAGTCGATCCTTCGCTGAAACTTGCGAAGGAACAGCTCTTCGGCAGCAAGACCGCACTCAATTTTGAGGTTCCCGTTCTGGTTGCACCGCGCGGCGATATTACGCTTGACGGCAAGGTCAGTGCAATAGATGCGCAGAAGATTCTGCTGCTGTTTACCGAAGGCGAGGTAGCCGGAAATGAGGTCAGCTATCACGAGACATATCCCGATGCAGCGAAGACTGCCGGCGATGTGGACGGCGACGGCGAGACCAATATCAAGGACGCACAGTTCATTCTGGAATACTATGCAAGAGTGCTGGCAAAGTATGAAGATATTAAATGGGACGATATCATAAAGCCCGTCGAAAAGGCTTGAAAGGAGTAATCATAACATGAAGTTACTGAGTAAACTGACCGCACTGCTTTGCAGCGGTGCCATGCTTGCGGCAGGTGCGGCAGAACCGTTCTGTGCGTTTGCTGCGGAGACAGACAAAACTGTCTGCTTCTCCGCAGATCAGATCACGGCTGAGCCCGGTGAGACTGTGCCCTACAGCATCCGGATTACGAAGAATACCGCAGGCTTCTCGGTCGGCGGCTTCCGCTTCACCTTCACCGAGCCGCTCTCGCTCAAGATGAAATCCGTCGAGCGTCCGGCTTACACGGTGACGCTGGATTCCGTGGACAGACTGAGCAAGACTGCGATCAAGTCGCCCGATAAGCAGGAATACGGTTTTGTATGCTGCGGCGGCGAGAATGTCACCGAGACCGGCGAATTCATCACATTTCAGGTGATCGTGCCGGAGGATGCGGCTGCAAAGCGCTATGACGTCGAGATTTTCTGCGACGAGTGCTATACCGCAGCAGGCGAGCCGGTTGCATTCGAGGTCGAAAAGGGCTGGATCGAGGTCAAGCAGCCGATCATCAACAATCCGACCACGACCCCGACCACCACGACCACAACATATTTTGAGGATATCACCACGCTGCCGTACCCGACCACGACGCCGGCATCGACTCCTCCGACCTCCACGACGCCGACCTCTACGACGCCGAACACCACCACAACGACGTATACTTTCCCGGTGTCTGACAAGCCGACCACCACACCCACCACAACTACCACAACATCTACCTCCACTTCTACATCGACTACAACCACCACAACCTCTACTTCCACCTCTACATCCACTACCACAACTTCCACTTCGACCTCTACTTCCACAACCACCACTTCCACCTCGACTTCTACATCCACCACAACGACTTCCACCTCTACCTCTACTTTGACCACAACCACCTCGACATCCACCTCGACCACAACGACCTCGACCTCTACGAGCGATATTGAGTCCGTTGAGACCACAACCACGACCACTGATTACCGTGCGGATGTCTATGTGAAGAACGTCGATCAGGACGGCAAACCGCTTGCGGGCGCCGTTATCTCGATCACCGGAACAACGCTCAGCAAGACGCCGGTGAAGTTCCGCAATGATTCCCTCGATCTCAATGAGGACAGCGTGCTTGTCAGCGGTTCCGGCGATTCGCTCGTCTGGAAGTCCGGCAAGTCCGAGGAACCGGTGCATGTTCTGCTGCCGGACGGCATCTATGATATCTGCGAAATCACCGTACCTTCGGGCTATACGCATATCACCGATTACACAATCGAAATCGTCAACCGTCAGATTACCCGCATCAACAAGGAGGATTCCAAGGGCGTCGATACCCTGACGCTGCGGGATCAGAGCAAGACTGCGCCTGTGACAACGTCTGCAACGACGGTTACAACGGTCACCAGCACCTCTACCACAACCACAACGACCAATACCGCGCACGATCTGACAACCGTCAGCAGCACGAAGCCGACCACCGTTACCACGACTTCGAGCTCGACCAGACCGACGACAAGCGTGACAACTACAACCGATACCGTGAACGGTCAGTCCACCGCGAGCACCAAGCCCACGACCGTGACGACTACCGTCACCACAACATCCAGCTCGACCAGACCGACCACCACATCGGTGACAACCACAAGCAATACGAAAGACAGTCAGACCACATCCAGCACCAGACCCACGACCGTGACCACAACCGTCACGACGACCGGCACTACATATTCCGTGAAACCGACGACTTCTTCGACCACTGCCACGAGCACGACAATCAACACGAAGCCGACTGTTTCCACTTCCACCACCACGGTGACTTTCTCCACGAAGCCGACCGTCAGCACCACAACCACCACGCATACCGGCACCGTGACAACCACAGTCCCGACCAAGGTTTCGACTACGGTTTCGTCCACGGTTTCAACTACAGTTTCGACTACGGTTTCAACCGTAAGCCAGTCGGAAAGCACCAAGTCGAGTGAGTCCACAACCGTTACCACGGTCAGCGATTCCGGCACCGCAACGACGACCACCCGTCCGGATTACGCATGGGGCTACGATAACTGGGGCTTCATCAATTCCCTCCGCACCCTCTGCCAGCAGGGCGACCAGTCCTCGCTGTACATCTCGAAGGACGCGCGCGCAGCACTGAACGATCAGCTCAGCAATGTCGAGATCGCAAAGATCAATGAGGCACTTGCACAGAAGCCCGCCGGCGCAAACTTCGGTATGGCTGTGACCTCGATTCTGCATAATTACGGCGTTTTCAAGGCATCCGATCTCGTAGACGGCACCGCAAAGCTCTATGACATCACCTCCAAGAACATCAATGACGATGTCCGCTCTGCGATTACCTACTATCAGATGATGCAGTACACCAAGAATATCACGCAGGCTGTCTATCAGTCCGGTCAGACCGACAAGGAAAAGCTCCAGAAGCTGATTGCATCCGTCAAGGAGAATAAGCCGACGCTGCTGACCTATACCTATGAGCAGAATAAGGACCTGTATGTTGGCGAATCCGTCGTTGCATACGGCATCACCGAGAATACGCATGTCATTAAGACGCTCAGCGCGACCGAACAGAAGACCTATAATGTCGAGATCAAGATTTACAACAGCTCCGCGACCGAGCTGACCGACCGCTACAATCTCTACATCAATACGAATACATGGGAATGGCTCATTCCGGTTACCGACAAGGACAAGGAGCTCGGTACGGAAGCGATTACCAACAGCACCAAGCATAAGTCCGGCAAGCTCGCGCTCGTGACCTCCGATGAAAAGCTGCTCAACAGCTTCGGTCTGTTCAGCGGCGTGAAGGATTACACCCGCGATGCATCGCAGCCCTATTACGCAACGATGATCACCAACCGCTTCCTGAAGAGCTATTCGCTGGAAGTAGACCGCAGCACAAAGGTTTACGGCGACGGCGCGACGGAATTCGCATCGAATCTCATGAACTCCGGCAATTCCGATGCAAGATACATGGATGCAAGAAACAGCTATGTCATCTCGCTTGCGGATGCGGACCGTCTGAGCATGTCGATGGAATATGAGCACTGCCTGCTCCGTGCAAATTCGGATCAGTTCAAGAAGCTGACTGTCCGCCCGAACGGTGAAATCACGCTCGGCGGCAACGGCGGCGCATATCAGCTCTCTATGGTCATGGATGAGGGCTATCATCCGACGCACTGGCATACCGTCACGGCTTCCGGCAAGGACGGCGGCGATCTTTCGCTGCGCTATGTCGAGTCGCAGAACGGCTGGATCCTGAGCGGCGGCAGCCTCAATGATGTGACCGTTACCGCGAACAATTACAAGAATTCCCCGAGAGTCAGATTCTCCACGAATCAGAAGACCGTTCTGATCTATGAGATCGACGAGGATACGATCGGCATTGCAGTCGATACGAACAATGACGGCACCTTCGAGCGCACCATTGCAAGAGGCATGCGCGGCGATGTCAATGCGGACAAGGAGGTCTCCGTTGAGGACGCACAGCTCGTGCTGACTGCCTATACAGAAGCGACACTTTCCGGCAACCCGATGCCGCTCACGCTGGAACAGCAGGGCGTCGCAGATGTCAATGATGACGGCGAAGTGGATGTTTCCGATGCACAGTTCATCCTGATCTACTATGCAGAGACGACACTGACCGGCAATGCGGTGACATGGGAACAAATCACCGGTAAATAATCCGCCGGATGACTGCAAAATTTACAGAATCAGTGAGAGGGCGGCGCCTGCCGCCTTCTCACATATGAGGAGACCTGTCAGATTATGAAAATACAGCTTGCTTATTATTCCGCACAGGGCAACCGTGCGGTCAATGAAGATTCTGTTTCGATTCTGGAATTCGGCAATTCCGTCATTGCGATTGCAGCGGACGGGCTCGGCGGACACGGCGGCGGAGATGCGGCATCGCGTGCGGCGATTGCAGCCGTCAACAGCGATCTGCAAAATCAGCCGGTCAGCGAGGCTGCGCTGCATGATGCAATCCGGCATGCAAACAAGGCGGTGCTTGCGCTGCAAAAGGACGGCAGCGAGATGAAAACGACAATCGCGGTTCTGTGGATCGGCAAGCAGTGTGCCGTTGCGGCGAATGTCGGCGATTCCCGTATCTATCAGTTCCGCAGCGGAAAAATCGTCTTCCAGTCGGTCGATCACAGCGTCGCGCAGATGGCAGTGCTTGTCGGCGAGATCAAGCCGGATCAGATTCGGAGCTATCCGGGACGCAGTCAGCTTGTCCGTGCGCTCGGCATGAGCGAGGAGTTGCAGATTGATTCGACCGTGCTCCGGATGCAGAACGGCGACAGCTTTCTGCTTTGCACCGACGGCTTCTGGGAGAATATCGCAGAACCGGAAATGTGCCAGTATGCGAAGCAGGATACGGAGCCGAAAAAATGGCTCCGGCAGATGCGCAATTATGTCGAAACAAACGGGATTCAGGATATGGACAATCATTCGGCGATTGCCGTCGGCTACGGCAGAACGTCCGCGTCCTGAGTTTCGGTGCGGCGGATGTGCCTGACGCCGTTCAGCCGGAAATGATTGACATTTTCGGAAAAATCAGGTACAATATAGGGGTAGCTGCCGAATGGCAGCTTCAGCCGCGGAAGGACGGATGTCTGCGCGGCTTGATGACCAGGATTTTGACGCAATGAAGAGAGGAATGAGTCAAATATGAAACACAGGAAGCGGTTGGTTTCTTTCGTTGCTGCCGTTGTGATGACCTGCAACGGTGCAGTGATGTGTCTGCCCGCGTCTGCACAGGAGACACCGGATGTGTCTGTCTCTGCGGCGGTTGCACAGGCAAAGGCTTCTGTCATGGCAGAAAGCACTTATTCGGGAGCCTGCGGCGAAAAGAGCGCTGAGATTGGGTGGTCTCTGAATCCCGTTACGGGACTGCTTTCATTCTCCGGAACGGGCAATATCCGTGATTTTCGCGGACTCGGTGTGGAGACACCGTGGCTCCGGAAGGATATCATTGAGCAGGTTCGGGAAATCGTAATCGGTGAAGGAATCACCCGTATTCCGCAGTATGCCTTTTTGGATATGCCGAATCTGAAAGCGGTCACGCTGCCGGAGACGCTTGGCTCGATAGGGGACAATGCGTTCAGAAACTGTAAGAATCTGACCAGTGTGAATATTCCGGATTCGCTCATGCGTGTCGGCTGCTATGCGATGAAAGGTACGGCATGGCAGACCAATAAACCCCCGCAGAATGGCATGGTAATTGTCAACGGCATTCTGTTCACCGGTCAGACTGCAACCGGCAATGTGCTGCTTCCGGACGGGATCAAGTCGATTGCCGGCGGTGCATTCGGTGATTCAAAGATCACGGGTATTGTGGTCAATTCCGGTGTGAAATACATCGGCGCGCAGGCATTTTCGTACTGCTCTGATCTGAAATATATCTATATCCCTGCGAGTGTGGAGCAGATTGATCAGGCAATCGGCTTCGGCTGTGATGCACTGGAAACAATCGCAGTTTCGGATGACAACTGTTCCTACTGCGCTGTAAATAATGTTCTGATGACCAAGACGAAGAACAGGATTCTGCAATATCCGCTCGGCAGTCCGGCGACAAAATATGCTGTTCCGGAAGGTGTCACTGTGATTGGGGATCAGGCATTCCAGGGCGCCCGGAATCTCACCGAGGTGATATTCCCGGGCAGTCTGGGAACCATTGGACATAATGCGTTTTATTCCTGCACCAAACTGAAAGAGGTTACTATTCCGGAGCATGTGAATATGATCTCCACAGGCGCATTCGGGAACAGCAAAATGGAAAAGATCACGATTCTGAATCCGGAGTGTGAGCTCTTCCACGACTGTGTCAGCATGTTAAATTCAAGTGCCGAGATGACGATCTGCGGCTACAAGGATTCTACCGCAGACGAGTATGCGGCAGGCAGTTCGATATTTAAATTCAAATTCTGTGCGCTGAACAAGCGCGGCGACGTCAATGTTGACGGCGAGGTCAATGCGGATGATTCCGCGCTGCTGAATGACTATATTGCGCATAAAGCAGAACTTTCCGTGCAGGGGCTCCGCAATGCGGATTTCAACGGCGACCGGAAGATTGATTCGACGGACCAGACCAAGCTCGATCTGTATCTTGAAACGATGACCTATCCGGATAATGTCAATCCGTATATTGCTGCGCCGAGTATCGGTGAGTATACTGCGCCGGATCCGGTCACGGTCTTTGAAGGTGCAAATATTACCGTCTATGCCGGTGATCAGTATGTTCCGTATACTGTGACAATGACGCCGGATGACAAATACCAGACGGGTCTGACATATCTGAACTTTGATCCGGCAGTGCAGCCGGTTTTGAAGGAAGCAGGCGGGGTGGAAGGCATCGCCTATTCTGAGGACGGCGATCAGACAACCACAAAGTTTAGCAAGGTCTTGTCATCAGACGGCAAGCCGGTTGCTGTTTCCTTCTATCCGGACAACCAAACAAATAAAGACAGAAAGTTTGACATTATGTTCGACATTCCGGAGGATACCGAGCCGGGTGTTTATCCGATGGAACTGACTGTCAGCAGTGCATATACAACCGGCAGAGTGCCTGTCCCGACGGCGGTCTACAGCGGTACGATCACCGTTCTGCCGCCCCCGACCTATTACGGCGATAAGGTCAGCACCTATCAGGGCGCAAAGAAGGTTCCGTTTACGATCACGCGCAAATACAGCGGCTTTACACATTCCGGTGATATGTGCGTGGCGCTTCCGGATGGCGTTACGCCGGTCTTTGAGGAGAAACTCATTGACGACAATTCTGTCGAACTCCTCGCCGGTAATCGTGTCAACGGTGACGGCACGGTTTCCGATCTCGCCAATTTGCAGTATGCTCCTGCGGTAAATGAGATCTGGATTCCGCAGAATCTGGATTTCCATACGCTGACATTCTATGTGAATATTGCAGAGGACATGGAAACCGGTTCCTATGACATGCCGATCAGCGCCCCGCTGAAAAAGTATGCCATGGTGACCAATATGCCGGATACGACAACGGTTGAGAAGGGCTTGATTTCGGTCAGCAGCCCGAAGACGGTTCCGGAGTCGGAAATCGAGCTCGGTAAAACGGCGGTCGGTAATCCGGATGATTCCTATTATGCGACATATGTCGGTTATACTGCCAATCTCAAGGCAAATCCGCTCCGGACGATCAACTTTTCGCTGACATCCGAAGAGGATTGCGTACTGCTCTTTGATTTTTCAATCCGGATCAATGCAGATTACGGTTATTATGATTTTGCAACGCTTTCCGGCAGAAAGAGCTATTATCTCAACCCGATTCTCAAGGGTTTGAAGAATAATGCCGTGTTGCTGCCCAAGGGTCAGGAGACGATTGTCAGTATTGATGTTTCGGAGCTTGATCTGAATTATAATCCGGCAGATGATTCCTGTCCCGGATACTTCAAATTCACGATGCGCAGTCTCAAGGACAAAAAGATCACGCTCAATTCCGTGACTGGCTCCGACTTTGCAACGGCATATCAGCCGATTCCGGATTACCGTCTCTTCGGCGGTCACCGCTATCAGATTTTCACTGATGCAAAGACTTGGGAGGAAGCGGAGGCTGCCTGCGAAAAGATCGGCGGACATCTGATTACCATAAATTCCCAGATTGAGAATAATCTGACATGCGAGATGCTGGTCAATACCGGCGACGGCAGAAATGACTGCTGGATCGGTGCGACGGATAAGACCGAAGAAGGTAACTGGACGTGGGTCACCGATGAGGATTTCACAGAGTTTATTCACTGGGAATCGGCACCGGAACAGCCGGATAACGGCCACGCAGAAGGCAAGGAGACCGGTCACGAGGATTATGCAGCGCTCTGCACAACCTACGGTGGAAACGGTACGCCCGGCAATGCCGGCACATGGCGTGATTTCCCCGATACCGGCAGTAGTGGCAGCGGTATGATGTATATCTGCGAATGGGATGAGCTTGTGACGGATTACGGCAACTGCGGAAAGCCTGCAAGCGGCACGACCCCGACGGATGCCCTGACATGGATGCTGATCGGCGGAAGCAAGCTCGTGATCACGGGCAAGGGCGATCTGTGCGAGAATCCGGATTATAAGCAGTATTTCGATGAAGTCGGTACGATCGAGCTGCCGAACGGTCTGACCTCGATTCCGAAGGATGCCTTCCGCGGCTGTACAAATCTGATTGACATTGATGTTCCGAAAACGGTTACGTCGATCGGTGCCAATGCATTCGTCGGCAGCCTGTATGACGGTTCGATTGCAGTCCGCAATCCGAAATGCGAATTTGATCCGACCATGATTGATGAGGATGCAACGCTGATCTGCGATTATTATTCCGATGTTCGGGACAATGCAGAGAAGGCGGGCATCAATATCCGTTATTTCGGCGATGTCGTCAAAGACGGAAAAATTACGAAGGCAGATTCTGACAGAGTTCTGGAAGTTGCAGGTCTTCTGGGTGCGGGAAAGCCGAATCCGCTTGATCCGGCGTCCAGTATGTGTGCGGATATGAACGGTGACGGCAGTATTGACGCATCCGATTCTTCGCTGATTCAGGCGCTGATCGAGAAGATCGCAGCCGATACGACGACAACAACAACCACCACTACGACCACCACTACGACTACCACGACTACGACTACCACGCCGACCTCTACCACGCCGACCTCTACAACACCGACGTCTACGGTTCCGACCACCATGACCCCGAAGCCGACAACGCCGACTTCCACCAAACCGACAACTACAACTTCCACAACAACCACTACTACAACTACAACGACCACCACCACGACTACTACAACGACTACCACAACGACCACGATCACCACAACCACCACGACCCCGCACGATTCGGATATCATTACAACAACAACCACGACTGTAACGAATCCGATTGAAACCGGTCCGGTTGTGACGACCGGCGTGCACTGTGAGTATGAGATCGCAGTCTATACGAACAATGCGAATTTCTGTGCGGATGATACACGCCTCTTCCTCGGCGATGATATGATGGAGGACATCTTCTCGCCGGAGATTCTGGTGCGCGGCACAGAAACGCTTGCAGACGGTTCGACGAAGTCTGTCGGCGAATCGCGCGGCATTGCACCGCTGCTGCATCTGGAAGACCCGAAGCTGTCGCCCGCAACCCTCTGGCAGAAGAATCAGAAGGTCGAGCAGACGCTGACCTTCACGATCTATGCGGATGAAATGCTCAGCCGGTTCAGCGATGACAGATTTATGGGCGAGCTGCGTGAAAAGCTGTTCAAAGGCGAGGATTCGCTGGAGATTCCGGTCAAGATTCGGGTCGCGCCGCGCGGCGATGCGTCGCTGGACGGCAAGGTCTCGGTGCTCGATGCATATTTTGCGCTGCAAATCTATGTTGAGGGCAGTCTGGTCTATGCAGACCCGCAGCTTGATCCGATGGTTCAAACGGCATCCGATATTAACAGAGACGGCAAGGTTGACGGCGATGACTTCTGGTGCATCATGGAGTATTACGTCCGTGTGCTTGTATCGTATGAACCGATTTCATGGGATGATATCATACAAATCGCCGCGAAAAGGTGAGCACTGATATATACAGTACAAAAAGGGAGCTTGCTGTCTTTTCGGCAGCAGGCTCTCTGCTTTTCGGCTGCGATTTTTAGTGTGCGAGCCGGTCTGTTCGGGCTGTGATCTAATAATATACCGGTACGGACAGAGAGGTACAAAATGATAAAAGTACATTTTTATGATTATGGCTGCGGAAAATTGGACATTGAGAAGGAACTTGGCATCACAGACGAGGTGTATGTTTTTCTCATGAAAAAGATTCCCGAACTTGAATTAGAAGCAACCGACAACGTGTGCGATCTGGATGATAATTTGATCCTATGGTTTTCAGCGAATGAGGAAGAAAAATGCATGAAGAAAATACATGATATCATAAAGGCACATATTTCGGGTCAGTCAAAAATGCAATACACAGTGAAAATAACCGCTGATTTTTCATGGTATGATTAACACAATGCCCCTGAGCGCTTTGCCACGCTCAGGGGCAGAATTTTTGTATCGTTTGGTGCATTCATGCTTTCAGTTTATAGGTGCGGTTGCGGTTTGCGCCCTTTGCGACGACGATATTATCCGCAATCAGCTCATAGATCAGTTTTTTCACGCGCGATGATTTGACGCCGAGCAGCTCTGACAGCTCTGCGACGGTTCCCTCTGCACGGTCCGTCAGATAGTCGATAATCATTGCCTTCTGCGTTTCGGATGTGATCGTCACTTCTTTGCCGTTATCGTCACTGTTATCGTCATTCTCGTCATGCGTATCAAGGCTTATCGTCACTTTATCGTCACTTTCGCCGTGTTCATCACGGTTTATCGTCATTTTATCGTCACTCCCGCTGTGTGCATCAGCGTTTATCGTCACCTTGTCCTCGTCGGTGCCGTCGGAAAGCGGGAGCGTCAGCTTGATGCGGTTCGGCTCGAAGGATTGCTTGACGGTCGGCGCCGCCCAGCCCTGCTGCTTCCAGACATACAGAATGCTCGGGATACCGCTGCCGGCGCGTTCGCCGATATCAATTAAATTAAACATTTTCATCATGATGCCGTTTCGCGGATCAGACATGCCGCCGGAGCGCGCTTCGGCAAGCTCGACACGGAAATCGCCGGGATTGGACATGGTGATTTTATGGCGTTTCCGAACAATCACGAGCCCTCTGCGCCCGTAGTAATCGGCATTGACAAGACAGTTTGCGAGTGCTTCACGGATCGCCTTATGCACCGGCGTATCGTCCACGCGGAAGCCGCCCTGCATTTCAAAGGGGACTTTCAGACCGAGCTGCAATTTATTGTACACATGAAAATAGAAATCGAACACATTGCCGCTCCAGTCGCCGGAAGAGGAGATAAAGCGGTCGGTCCAGCGGTGGACATCATCAAATTCCTCGCGGTAATCGAGAAAATAATTCGGATACTCGCGCAGGATTTCATATTCATAGCCGAACATCAGCAGACCGGCGGCAGTCGGATGCACCTTGCCGTCCTCGCCGATGCCGGTTGCACCGAGCTTCATCAGAAATTCGTCATCGTCGAGCGTTTCCCAGACATGATTCGGGCGCGAGAGCTTCATGCGCTGCCGGTAGTTTCGGATGCTTTCTGCGCAGAATACCGAGCTGTCCATATTTTCGAGCACGGTCATATCCTGTGTCTTGATGCTCGCATCGCGGTACATGGCGCGCATTTCCTCTTCGGTGCAGTGATAATCGCCCTCACCGTTGCGGCGGTAGGTGCCGGAAACCGGATTGCCGTCCACATAAACGGGCTTATAATATCGCTGTGCACGGGGCACCTCAATCACGATGATATGGTCGCCGTTGATTTCTTCGATCCGGACATGCTTGCCGGTCAGCAGGTTGACGCTTGCTTTTTTGGGGTTATTGATCGCATCCCAGAACTCTTTGATCAGGCTCTCGGGCTCGGGCAGATCAATCGTATGCAGGGTTTTATCCTTATATTCCTCGACGCCGAGCAGAATGATGCCGCCGAGGGTATTTGCAAATGCGGAATAGGTTTCCCAGATGCTGTGCGGCAGACCGCCGAGCGCTTTTTTCGCTTCGATGCGGTTGTTTTCGGTATATTTTTCGAGATGGTTCAGGTCAATCACGGCGGTACCTCCTTTTTGAGCTGATACTTTTTTCATTATTATAGCACATTCTCTTGATTTTATCAACTATATAATCGGCGATAAAATAATTCATTGGATCGCCCGCTCGCCTGAAAAATGAACGCCTCTGTTATTTTCATAACAGAGGCGGAAAAAAAGGGGTAATATTAAAAGCATTTGTTATAAACATTGCCTTTATACATTTCTTTATTGTTGTACTTGAACATCTCCGAGACGGTCACGATTGCATAGCCGTGCTCTTCCAGCCACGGGCAGAGCTGTTCCACAGCCGTTGCCGTGGTGTCGTAGGTCTCGTGCATCAGTACAACCTGTCCGTTTAGCGAGCCGTTATTTGCAGCCTGCTGAATCTTGCTGATGATCTGCTGTGCGGATGCGCCGTTCCAGTCGCCGCTGTCAATGCCGCAGTTAATCAGCGGCGTCGGGATGATATTCTTGACATTGTCATTGACTGCAAGATACGGCGGACGGACAAGATAATCACGGTTGACACCGAGAATGCTGTTGAGCTTATCCTTTGTCTGATTGTATTCGCTTGCGATTGTATTATTATCCTTCTGTGTCAGATAGGGATGCGTCCATGTGTGGTTTGCAACCTCAAAGCCGCGTTTTTCTGCTTCGCGGATTTCATTTTCGTTGCCGGAGTTGATCTTGTTGCCCCAGTAGAAGAAGGTTGCGTGGAAGCCCTGCTTCGTCAGTGCATTCTGAATGCGGCTTGCGGTATTGCCGGAGACCGGACCGTCATCGAAGCTGATTGCAACGGTCTTTCTGCCGTTGATCCATGAAACATCGGCAGAGCTGTAATCCCACTGACCGGGCTTGAGCTGTACCTGCTGCTGCTGGTTATTGTTATTATTTTTGTTGTCGCTGTTGCTGCTCTGCTGCTGGGTCTGCGCCGGCGTCTGCATCTGACGCTTGAGGATTGTCAGGTCAGCGGAATTGATGCGCTTGTCGCTGTTCATGTCGGCACGGGCGCTGATCTGCTCGGAGGAGGTCAGGAGATATTTCAGCATCAGGGTGATATCATCGGAATCGACCTTGCCGTCCTCGTTGAGATCGCCTGCCTTCGCCTGTGCCTTAGCGCCTTCGATCTTGGTGCCTGCGACTGCGCCGATGACTTCATCGAGGAAGAGATCGCCTGTGCTGTCCTCGGTCTCAATGTAGAGAACCGGAGAAGACGCGCCTTCCGGAATCTTGTAGTTTGTATTTGCAAGCTGGACATAGCCGCCCTGTGTCTCGGCATCTGCGATGTGATCGTACTGGGTTGTACCGTCAGAGCCGGTATACTGGAGCGAGAGCATGACCTTCTGCGCGGTTTCGCTGTAGACATTTGCGCTGAAGCTGTATTCCTTGCCTGCCTCAAAGGTTGCATAGCTGAGCGTTTTCTGTGCGCCGTTCCATGCCTTTTCTCTGCCGGAGATGCTCAGTGCGCCGCTGCCCTGATATGCATTGGAGCCCTTGGAAGCAGTTGCCGAGCCTCTGCCTTCCCAGCTGTTGGTATTTTCTTCAAAGGTATCATGGAAATAGTAGCCGTTTTCGTCGGGCTTTTCCGGCTCGACAACGACCGGCTCATTCGGATTCTCCGGCATTGCAACGCCGTCGCTCTCGAGTGAGACAACGAACGTGGAAACGGTATTGCCCGGGAGCTGTGCACTGAACGAGGAGCCCTGATAGTTGATGCCCTTTGTCTGTGCGATGTTCTCGTTTGCGCCGGTGCGGTAGCGGTCAACATTTGTAATATTGCGGCTGCTGACCGTGAACTGCTGCGAGACTTCGCTGCTGCCCTTGTTGATTGCAACGATCTCGATCTGCTTGTCGCTGTGCTTGTATGCCGAAACGAGGATATTGTTGTTCGGCTGCTCGGTTGCGTCGATGCGGACATCGCCCGGGCGGACATACTTGGAATACTGTGCCATCATATAGCCGCGCTTGGAAATCTGACCGTTCTCCTTCATCGGACCGTACTGGCGGCGGATATACCACCAGACATAGGCATTCAGATTGCCGACCACCAGACCGTTATGGATATTCTCGGCGACCTGTACTGCCTCCGGAAACCGGTCTGCGGAATTGTTGTCGCTGTTCGGGACATAGACCTCGGTCATCCAGATTTCCTTGCCGCAGTTTTCAAGCTGCGGGAAATCCATCTGACTGCGCTGTGTGCCGTAGAAATGCGTACCGAAGAGGTCGCAGTTTGCCATTGCCTGCTGATTGCCGAGAATTGCATTGTAAATCGGCTTCTGATACTGGAAGCTCTCCGCGGACATCAGCTTTGCATTGGTGCCTTCCTTGACCGCGCTGCCGTACTGTGCAATGAAGCTCGCAACATCGTTTGCAGACCAGTAGGTCCATTCCGATGCATAGTCCGGCTCATTCTGCACAGAGACGGAATACAGATTGATGCCCTGACCCTCCACATATTTGACATAGCTGTTCAGGTGCTTTGCATAATCAGCCCACTTGTCCTTCTTGAGCTGATATTTTCCGCCGTTCAGACCGCCGTTGACGGTATTGCGGATTGCCGCAGGCGGATTCCACGGAGAAGCGAAAACCGTTGCGCCGAGTGCCTGTGCACGCTTGGCAGTCGGGATCGCACGCGACCACGCATTGCTGTCATCGCTGACATAGATTCGCAGGATCGTAAAGCCCAGTTCATCCGCACCGTTTCCGAATGCCTTCTGCACCTGTGCATCGGTCATGTCGCCCTCGGAAATCCAGTCCGGCAGATTGATGCCGCCGAAGCCGCGGATCATCTGATATGTCTTGTTTGTGTCGATCGTGCACGCACCCGCCGCGGAAACGGCAGGCATCATGCCGGTCACGGACATGAGCATTGTTCCTGCGAGCGCAGCGGACAACACACGCTTGAATGAACGCATCATTCTCATATAAAATTCCCCCTGTAAATTATATAAAAAGGCTCTGTTTTTGCCCTTTGTGTCTCATTATATCTGAAAAGATTTCATATGTCAATGCGCAAAAGCGTAAAACAATGTATAAATGCGACTTCTTTATTGCAAATATCAGCGGTTAAAAAGCTGCAATTCTGACAAATCTGACAGGGTTGCGGCAATATCTTTTTTAACATGCTGTATGAGAATCCTTTTCCGCTGCGGCGGTGCGCGCTTTATATTTCTGGTATATTATGCATCTGCGGGGGATGAAGCATGTTTTGCCGGAGCAGGGAATGGACATTCTGCGGCGTTTATGGCTTTTGAAAAAGAGGAAGGAGGAGTTAAGGTATGCGCTGCGCGCATGAATCGAAAATGGGATTGGCGCCCCAAACACCGGTGATCTGCCGCTTCCTCTAAAAGCAACAGGGGAAAGGAACAACGCCTCGTGTCAATTTTGAATTACATTCGCACAATGAATGCTTTTTTATGAAAACGCGCCCGATTTGCCGCGCCTGCCGGAGCCAAAGAAGTAGAAAAGTAATCGGAAAATGTGTTATAATAAAAAAAGATGTGACCGCTTTTCAGGTTTTCCTGACTAAGAGAGTGAACGGGACTATCACAGCAAAGGGGGCAGGGTATGATGCCGATTACGGATGCCGTCGGTGCGGCGGATGACAGTGATCTGATCCGGCTGTTTGAATCGCGCGATGAACAGGCGATTGCCGAGACTCAGGCGCGATACGGCAGCTTATGCAGCAGACTCGTCAACCGGATTCTGCATAATTCCGAAGATACCGAGGAATGCGTCAGCGATGCGATGCTGCAAATCTGGAATGCCATTCCGCCTGCAAAGCCGAAGAGCTTTCGGGCGTTTCTGATTACAATTACAAAGCGGATTGCGATGAACCGGCAGGAGCAGAAGCAGGCTGCAAAGCGCGGCGGCGGCGAAACCGACATCCCGCTCGAAGCGCTGCCGGATGCATTCGCATCGCCGGAGGATACGGCGCTTGCCGCAGAACAGCGTATCATGAAGGCGGCACTGCGGCGGTTTCTCTATTCGCTGCCGAAGGAATCGCGCCTGATTCTGATTGACCATTACTGGCTGATGTGCAGCGTCAGCGAGATTGCCGCGGAGCACGGCATCAGCAAAAGCGCAGTCAAAATGTCGCTGCTGCGCTCACGCAAAAAGCTGGAGGAATTTCTGCGGAAGGAGGGGCTCGCATGAACGACCAGAGACTATATGAACTCATGGAGCTGCTGCCGGAGGAGCTTCTCGATGAGGATTTGCAGTTTCATATGCAGCGCGCGGCGGAACCCGGAAAAGCACGCAGAAGCAGCAGAATCGCAGCATTCTTCCGGCGGCGGAAACCGGCAGTACCCAATGAGATTGACGATCTCATGCGTGATGCGGTCAGGCATGATGCACCGAAGCGGACTGCCGCGCAGGATGCAAAAATCATCATTCCCGAATGGATGGAGGAGGAGACCATGAAGGCGGAAAAACATGCACGGAAGCTCAATAAAGCGGCGCTGGTTCTGATTGCCGCGCTCATTCTTGCGGTCGGCGGAACGGTTGCGGCAGTCGGCTACAGCCTGCATCAGCATCAGCAGAATTCGGAAACCGAACTCGAAAGTGAAGTCTTCGAGGATGATACGCCGCCCGATACCGAGCACGCGATCATCAGTCCGAAGCTGACGAATCAGACGGATACGCCGGACTGTCACAAGTATGCCGAAACGGACGGCGGCTTCTTCTATCTGAAAACGGTTGACGCCCTGAATCCCTATAAGAAAACCGGCGTCGGCACGGCCAATCCCTATGATAACGGGCTTGTATATGCCGATCTGGCAAGCGGGGAGTCGGTTTTTGTCTGTGCCAAGCCGAACTGTCAGCATGACGGCAGCGAATACTGCACGGCAACCACGAAAAATTACAGCATTCTCTGCGATCCGGTCTGGCTGGACGGCTATGTTTATACGCTGGCGCTGGATAACCGCGAGCTGCTGAAAAATCCGGAGAACTGCACGAAATTCCCGACGGTGCTGCTGCGCTATGCGCCGGACGGCACAGAGGTCACGGAGGCTGCACAGCTCTATCTTTCGGCGAACCGGTATCATGCGGAAGCCGAGCTGATTGCACACCGCGGACAGCTCTGGATCACGGTCGGTTATGGGGAATCGCACGAGCTCATGGACGCGAATATGCTGATATTTAATCAGGATAATTACGGTGTCTGGGAGATGTACTGCTATGAGCCGGAGCCGAAAAAGCTGACAACGCTGCTGACATCCGGCGAGCCGCAGAAGGGCTACGGCGGATACCGCGCCCCGCAGATCGGCGGATATTTGCATCCTGCCGGCAGCGATCTCAAGGGCGTCGGGAATTATGTCTATTTCCATAAGGTCACAACGGATTGGCGCGATCCGCTCAAGGGTGCAGGTGTGTTCCGCATCGACTGCCGCACCGGCTTGACAGAGCAGGTCGTTAAGCTCAAAACCGAAAAGAGCAGACTGTATTCCGTCTGCGGAGACTGTGTATATTATTCGCTTGCCTGTTCCAATATGTACAACGGTGTCTCTGTCGATGAGGAGATCATTCACGCATATGATCTGAAAACCGGCGCGGATACGGAGCTTGTTTCGGTGCTGGACCTCGCCATGCAGCAGGCATCGTGGCTGAAACCGGAAATGACATACAGCACCTACAGAGAGGAAGCACAGGTGGAGCTCGGCACACTGATGGCAGACCGTGACCGCTGCTATCTGAGCTGGACGCTGCGGGACAATCGGGTGGACATGCATTTTTCGCAGAATACGTATCTGTCGGAGATCGGACGCGGCGGCATGGTGCTCGGGACCGTAGACAGCTCCGATGCGAAAAATATGGAGCTGCCGGAGGAATGGATCCGGAAGTATATCGGAATTTACGGCTGGTGGGGACAGAAGCGCGCATGGATTTCGCCGGAGGAAATGACGGAAGAGGATGTCATGTTCATGCGCAGCAACGGATATTCCGAAACCGAGGACGGCGAGATGGTTGATCCGCGGACGATTAAAAATGAGGATGAGGAGCGGCTGCGTTCTACCGGATTTTACAGCTACAAATTTTTCAGATATGAGCCGGAGGAGATCACCGAGGAGATCATTCAGGAGGCGCTCAAGGACTTTGATAAAGACATGCTTGTTTTGGATACCGTTACATTTGACGGCACATGCTTCAATATCCGCGGATATTATGCATTTTACCGCATGACACCGGAGGAGACCTTCGGCGAGATGCGTCCGGAACGGCTGTTCTATTATGAGGAGTGAGTGAGATGCCGAACAAACTGGAGATCCGGCGGCTCAGCAAGCAGTACGGCGATTTTCATGCGCTCTCGGAGGTCAGCTTCACGCTGGAGCCGGGCGTCACCGGACTGCTCGGCGCGAACGGCGCCGGCAAATCGACGCTGATGAAGCTCATGACCGACCATATGCCGCGTTCCGGCGGAGAAATTCTCTGGAACGGCACGGATATCCTGAAAATGGGGCGCAAATGGCGCGCGCTCGTCGGCTATACGCCGCAGCTGCAAGGCGTCTATGACGACTTCACGGCAAAGCGCTTTCTCTATTACATGGGCGCGCTCAAAGGGATGCCGCGGCGCGAAATCCGGACGCAGACCGATGAAATGCTTGAGGCGGTCAATCTCAGTGATGCCGCACATAAGAAGATTGGGACATTTTCCGGCGGCATGCGGCAGCGTGTGCTGCTGGCATCGAGTTTACTCGGTAAACCGCCCGTACTCATCCTCGATGAGCCGACTGCCGGTCTCGATCCCGAGGAGCGCATCCGCATCCGGAATGATATCGCTGCGCTTGCCCGTGACCGTATCGTGCTCCTTGCGACGCATGTCGTCAGCGATATTGCGTGCATTGCAAAGCATGTGCTGCTGATTCGCCGCGGCAAAGTGATTGCATTCGATACGCCGCAGAATCTGCTCGCCGACGCAGAGGGAAAGATCGGGGAATTCTCCGGTACATATGAGGAAATTCAGCGCTTGCAGGCGCAGTATCCGAACGGCGAGATCGCGCAGCATAAGGACGGCTTTGTGCTGCGCGTCGCGGAGAATCCGCTGCCGGAGGGCTGCATGCCGGTGCATGACAATCTGACGCTGGAGGATGTCTGCCACCTTTATCTGAAAGGGGAGCGGCAGTATGGCTGAGCTCGGCAGACTGCTGCTTTCCCCGAAGCGGCTCATTATCCTGCTCATGGCAGCCGTGATCAATCTGGCGCTGTTCTCGGGCTACTGCCGCAATCAGCGTGAGGAATCGCTTGCATATTATCAAAGCATGCGCATGTACGGCATGAATGTGCAAAGTGAGGAATACCGTCAGCGCAAAGCCTATCTCGAAACGGAATATGCTGCCTATCTCGATTATGTGCAGAATCAGTCGAAAACGCAGTCGATTCTCGGCAGTCTCACGGAGAAAAATGATTTCCTCAACCGCAATGCCGAAAAGACCACGCGCGATTACGCAAGGCTCACCGGCATCACGCTCCGTGACGGCGAAAACCGCGGCATCAATGCCGTCCGCAATTACAAGATCACGGATTATCTGCTGCTGATTGCGCCGCTGCTGCTGATTCTCGAGCTCCTTGCCGATGCGGATACCGCCGCAGGCGATCTGGTGCGCGCAACAAAGCATGGGCGCGTCCCGCTCTGTGCATGGCGGATTCTGGCGGTCATGCTGCTCTCGGCGGCATCGGTGCTGCTGCTTTACGGCGGCAATCTGCTCTACACCTGCAAATTCTGGGGACAGCCGGATTTCACGCGCGCGGTACAGTCGATACCGGAATTTCAGTATTGCGTCATGCGGCTGACCGTCGGCGGCTATCTGCTTGGTGCCGCAGCGCTGAAAATCCTTGCACTGACGGTGATTTCGCTGCTGATCTGGGTGATTCTCGCACGGATGCATCCGGTGCTCGGCTGGACGGTCTCCGGTCTGGTTTTCGGCAGCGCATGGCTGATGCACCGTCTGATTGTCCCGACGGCGGGGCTCAATCATCTGAAATATCTGAATGTCTTTGCGGCACTTGATGCCGATATCTTTTTCTCGCAGTACTGCAACCTCAACTGCTTCGGCAGACCCGTCGGATTTTTCGGCGCGATGCTGCTGTTCTGCATGATTCTGCTGCTGCTCGGGATTATGCTCTGTCTGTGGCTGATCGGGTATGCGTATCCGAAGAAGGTCGGTGCACGCATGGAGGCGCTGAAGGACCGTTTTGCGCGGTTCCTGACGCGGCATCTGCCGGTGCATACGCTGCTCGGATTCGAGGGCTGGAAGCTGATGATTGCGCAGAAGGGGATGCTGATTCTGCTGATTGCGGGCGTCATGGGCTTTTCGCTCTGGCAGGATATCCGCGTCTATGTGCCGGTCAATGCGGCAACGGAGCGTTTCTATGCGCTGTTTTCCGGCGAGATTACGCGGGAGCATATTGAGCGGGCGGCGTATATTGTCTCGGGTGAGGCAAAAAGCATTGCGCGCAGCCGTACCGCACTTGCAAGGGCATATCTCGAACGGGCGCAGACGGATGAATCCGATGTCAGTGCGATGCGCCGCGTCAACAGGCATATTTCGGATATTCAGGGGAATATTCAGAAATCGCAGAGTGAGCTGTATTATTACAGCAAGTGCCTCAATACGATGCTTTCGCTTGCGCAGTACACAAAGGAGACCGGCAGGGATGCGTGGTTCATCCGACCGGAAGCCTATACAGTGCTGTTTCAGGATTCGGCTGCGGAGCACCGCTGCTGTACGGTGCTGCTGCTGTATCTGATCTTTTCGTTTTCGGGGATTTGTGCCTATGACAACCGCTATGATACGCGGATGCTGCTGCGCAGTACAAAGCGCGGCAGGCTCGGTCTGTTCACGGCGCAGACAGTGTGGGTCATGCTGCTGACGGCGCTTGCGGTCACGGGGCTGCACGGGGTCTATCTTTTGCATATGATGCAGGATGCGGGACTCGAATCGCTCGATGCACCGGCGCAGAGCCTCAAACTGTTTCAGTGGATTCCGTTTTCCGTGACGATGCGCGGGATTCTGGTGCTTCATATGCTGCTGCGGTATCTCGCGGCGCTTGCGGTGACGGCGGGTATCTGCATTGTCAGCCGGTGCAGCCGGACGCCGCAGAAGGCGCTGCTGACGGCAATGGTGATTTTTCTGCTGCCGTCTGCACTGGCAGAGAGCGGCATGGAACAGCTGCAAATGCTGAATGTGATCCGGCGGCTGACCTGCTGTCTGCAAGCCTGATCGTTTGCTGTCACCCATATTACCGCCTGATCGGATTTCCATGCCGGTCGGGCGGTTTTTGCTCATTGCTAATGCAATCTTCCCTGCGCTGTTTCTTAGACTTGCATTTTCAGGCATCATATGATATAATATTTGATAAGAGTCAGCAGAAGACGGTATCCGCGCAGCCGGATACAGAAAAAGGAATATCACAATGGAAACTGAAATCTTGAAGACGAAGCTGCCGGATTATCTGGAACGGATTACCGTGAAGGAGCGTTCGGGGCTGTATCACTGTCCGCTCTGCGGCAGCGGCACACACCGCGGCGACCGGTCGGACGGCGCATTTTCGGTTTTTGATAACGGCACGCGCTGGCACTGCTTTGCCTGCAATCAGAGCGGCGATCTGTTCACGCTGATCGGTCTGATCGAGGGCATCGGGAGCTTTCCGGAGCAGATTCGCTTTGCATCGGAGCTGTTCGGCGTACCGGTTTCCGATTCCGGCGCAAAGCATTCCAATCCGCAGCACAGTCCTGAGAAGCCCGCTGTGCCGAAGCAGCCGGTCAAAACCGATTATCATGCATATATCACGAAATGTGCGCAGGATGTATCAAAAACGAATTACTGGACGCAGGAACGCGGCTTTTCCGAGGAGATCATCCGGCGCTTTCAGCTCGGATTTGATCCGGAAAAGCAGGCAGTCGTCATTCCGTATGACAGCTCGCATACCTATTATATGACGCGCAGCGTGCAGGGCAAGACCTTCCGCAAGCCGCGCACGATCGATGCGGGCGTCGAGCCGATCTATCACCGCGCCGCGCTTTATCAGGCAGAGAAGCCCTGCTTTGTCTGCGAATCGCCGATTGACGCGATTTCGGTTATGGCAGCAGGGGAGTATCCTGCGATTGCGGTCGGCGGAACCGGCGCACGCAAGCTGCTTTCACAGATCGACGAAAAGCCGCCGCTCTGTCCGCTGATTCTATGCTTTGACGAAGATGATGCCGGACGGAAAGCCTCTGCGCATCTGGCGGCGGAGCTCGAGCAGCGATCCGTTCCGTTTGCAGTTGCGGAATTTGATCTGAGCGTTTATCCGGAGCACAGCCGCAAGGATGCCAATGATTTTTACCGCGGCAACCGTGATGCCTTTGCGCGGCAGATTGCGCAGAATGCCGATATGCTGCTGCGGCGCAGTGCCGCGGTGCAGGATGAAGCGCGCAGCGATCACGAAGCCTTTACCGGAGCCTTCCGCCTGAGCGGTTTTCTCAGCAGCATTCACGGCACCGGTGCAGCCGAGGCGATTCCTTCGGGCTTTGCCGATCTTGATGAATTCCTCGACGGCGGATTCTTCGCGGGGCTTTATATTCTCGGTGCGATTTCATCGCTCGGCAAGACGACCTTCCTGCTGCAAACTGCCGATCAGATTGCGGCAGCCGGTACGGATGTGCTGTATTTCTCGCTGGAAATGTCCGCAGAGGAGCTGATTGCCAAGAGCATCAGCCGGCAGACCTATCTGCTCTGCAATGACAATACGAAGATTGCAAAAACCGTCCGCGGCATTACCACAAAAAGCCGTTATGCAGCATATTCGCCGGATGAATTGAAGCTGATTGACCGTGCCGTGCTTGCATATCAGAACTATGCCGGAAAGCTCTATTATTACGAGGGCATCGGCAATATCGGCGCGGATGAAATCCGGAAGAAGACCGAGGAGCATATCCGCCTGACCGGACGCACGCCGGTTGTCATGATCGACTATCTGCAAATCATGGCGCCCTATGATATGCGCGCAAGCGACAAGCAGAATACCGATAAGGCGGTGCTGGAGCTCAAGCGTCTGAGCCGCGACTGCAAGCTGCCGGTCATTGCGATCTCGAGCCTGAATCGTGAAAGCTACAGCTCCGGCGAGATCGAAATGAGCGCCTTTAAGGAATCCGGCGCGATTGAATACGGCTCGGATGTGCTGATCGGCTTGCAGGTGCAGGGACTCGGCGGCAAACTCGCAGCGCAGGAGAATCTGAAAAAGATTCAGCAGTGCAAGGAGCATGCGATCCGCAATGTCGAGCTGAAAATTCTGAAAAACCGCAACGGCAGAACCGGCACAAAGGTCGGGCTGCGGTATTATGCGCTGTTTAACTGTTTTGTCCGCGACGAAAGCTATGTGCAGCGCATCATCTCCGACGGCATCGAGAACGACGATTTCGAGCCGGCGTTCTGATGATTCGCCCGCGCCTCTGATTGATGATAACAGAAAACCGCAGCATCTACAGAAACCATGCAGATGCTGCGGTTTTCATATTGATTGTGATGCGGTCAGGCGTCCGGATTGTTGCGGATTGTGCCCTCATCGGTTAATTTTGCATTGATGCGGATTTCATCGCTGCGAATGATCGTGATGCGCGTGCCGTGTGTCAGCTGCGGATTGTAAATGATGTCAAGGTATTCCGTGGTATAGCCCTTTGCCGGCATGATCAGCTCTCTGCCCTCGTCATCCGCCGAATCTATGATGATGACAGGCGATTCATCGCTGTTGTCATACGGCACCTTGTGCAGCTCGACATAGCTTCCGGTTTTGTTTTGCAGGATGTCCGATGCACGCTGCATCAGTTCAGTCATATCTTCCGGAATGCCTTTTCCGTTCAGTGCGGTGCCGAGTGCTTTGATGCAGTTTTCGTCGATTTCATCTACCGTAAACAGTTCGTAGATCCGTTCCGGAAATACATAATCGGCATCGTTCTTTTCAAGATGCTGCAACCGCAGACCCTTGATCTCCTCGTTGCCGTAATCATCCAGCAGCGGTTCATAATTGCTGATGCCGCTTCCTTCCTGATTCTCCGAATAATATTCTGAAACGGTAATGGATACATCGCGGATTTCTGTCAGCGTTGCGGGGACGGAAATCATCATATAAAATAGCGGATATTCGTCCGGACAGCTGCTTAACTCATTTAGATTGTAATAGGTTTCCACATCTGCATGCAGAACATGATCCGCCGTGATATACAATCCGCGAAGGTGCGGATTCCATGAATGCATCGAATTCTGAATTTTCAGTACCAGCACGTTTCTGCCCTGTTCAAAGACCGGTTCCGTATGCTGTATGCCCTTGACTGCCATATCGGCGTTCGTCACGTTTTTCAGCACCGGTCTCAGATCGTCCATTGCGGTGAACAGCATTGCGCCGTTTGTAGGGATATCCGGAAAATCAAAGCTCTTTCCGACGTGGGAAAACACATTCACGATCTGATCATCGTCGGCGTTCAGTCTGATGTCGTTGTCCGAAGAATCGGACAGGACGAAGGCATCTTCGCTGAAAGGAACTTCGATGCCCCAGTCACCCGATTGCTCGAGTCCGGGAGCAACGGACCAAAAAGCCGGAAACGAGGTAGTGATCTCCTCAACTATGGCTGTCTCCGAATCGGCTGCGGATACATCCGGCGAAACACCGGTCTGCATCGTTATGCCGCTGCGGCGGAAGAAGCCCGTTCCGAATCCGACTGCAACAACGGCACATGCGGCAAGCGCTGCAAAAATACCGGCTGTGATCGGCCGGAGTCTGCGGACGGATATGCCCGCTGCCGGATTGATCTCCGCGGTTCGGGTCCGGTTCATTGTGATTTTCTCCGCGCGTTGCACCGGTGCACCCGGTTTCCGGCGGGAATCTGCTGCATCCGCATCGGACGCAGGCGCATGTTCCTGCTGCCATGCCGTCAGCTCATCTATATAAGACTGCGGAATCCCGCCGAGCGCCTTGATGAACACGGTTTCCCTGTTCTGTTTCATATCAGCCCCTCCTTTTTGAGGTACTTTCTGAGCTTATCCTTTGTGCGTTTGAGCGACATTTTCACCGCGCCGACCGACATGCCGTGTTCTGCGGCGATCTCAGCGACCGGCTGGAAGGACCAGAACCGAGCGAGAAAGATCAGACGGTTTTCGGCAGGCAGTGTGCCGAGGAATGCAGTCAGTGCATCCCGCAGCGCGATTTCCGTGAAGCTGTCCTCCATATCCTGTTCGGGATCGGCAAGAAACGGGGCGATTTCGTCCAGTGCAGAAGCCATTTGTCCGCCGCCGCGCTTGGCAGCTTTGCGTTCCTCAAAGCGGTTCAGCGCAGTATGGCGCGTCAGGGTTGAGATATATGCCGGAAGCGACTGCGGAATCACCGGCGGAATCGAATCCCAGAGCTGCATGAGCACATCGTTTGCACATTCCTCTGCATCCTGTCGGTCGCCCAGAATGCGGAAGGCAAGGCGTCGGCTCCATTTGCCGTAGCGGGATTCGGTTTCCGTGAGTGCCTGCTCCTGCCGCGCTGTAAACATGCGGATGATTGCTTCGTCGCCGGATGGATCACCGGTATAGGGAATCTGCTGTTCCGTCTGCCGGTATGCTTCGGAAAAAATCTGTTCGATTGCAGTAGACACGGCATGCACCTCCTTCAAATGATTCTGTTTGATTGCCGTCCCTGTAATGTATGACAGGAAACGCACCGGAAAGGTAACGCATCCGGAGAAAATTTTTTCTTCTCACAGTATACAGCATATTCTCTCTTTCGTCAAGAGACCGCATTCGCTGCGGTCTGATGCAGAAAACCGCTCCATCCAAACAGTCATGCTGGATGAAGCGGCTTTCTGATTCTATGTTTTTTTTCTGTCGGAGACAGCTGTCCCCGGGTCATTGTAATATGCTTTGGATTCAGTTGACGCAGATCATCGAGAAATCGGAAATGCGGTAGGTGCCGGTGCCCTTGTCCAGCCCGATCAGGAATTTGACATTGTCATCCGAGCGCGTCATGGTCACGGTATCCGTGATCGTCTGCGTCTGCGGCGTGAACGTGTGATCCTGATAATAGTAGCTCTCGTAGTCACCGTAGCCCTGTTGGAACATGGAATATGTATTGACATTCTGGCTGGTGCTGATCTTATAGGTCATGCGGTAGGTCTTGCCCGCCTGCAAGGAGACCGTGCTGCTGCTGACCTGTGCATACTGCCCCGTGCGTTTGACGTCAATCGTGATGCTGCCGTCGTCGTTGTATTCGATTGAGCCTGCGCCGTCATTCATCCAGATGCTCCAGCCGAACTGGTCGATCATATTCGGATCGTCCTGCCAGTGATCGTTGATGCCGTAGAGCACATTGAGCTGATGCATCGCGTATTGATTGCGCTTCTGATAGAAATTGCGCAGGATTTTGACATTGCTGTCAAAGCTCGCACCGATATTGAACCGGCGGTCGGTATCGGTTGCAGCCTGCTTTGTTCTTGCAGCAAATTCGTCGATTTTTGCGAGCACCGCGGTCGAATCGAAGTTTTCCTTTGCGATCTTCTCATAGCGGGCTTTGAACTGCTCCTTGAACTGCGCATTGTTCATCAGCCGGAAGAACAGCGAGCCCATGCTGGTCGGTTTGCCGGAGTTGTCCATGCTCTTGAAGTAATCGCGGGAGAGCGGACACTGCCCGTCATAGCCCGAGGAATATTCGGTATCGAACAGCAGGAAGCGCCATTTGCCGTCTGCATAGCTGTTTGCGGCATCTGTTTCATCGGCGCGCCAGATCATCCAGTTATTGTTATTGATCATGCAGTCCCAGTTGACGATATAGCTTTCAAACGCAACAAAATCCATAAGCCCCTGCACATCAACCGTATCACAGACGCGCTGATAGTTTGCGGCATTTGCCAGATCGGCGGACATTGCCCAGCTCCAGAACTGCTGCCAGCTCTGATAGGTTGCCTCCAGACCGCTGTATTCCTTGCCGTTTTTGATTGTTGTGACGTTGTCCGCATCGACATGGTAATGCGCCTCGACATAGTTCTCGTCGAGCTTCTCCTGCATCGTATACAGCCCCCAGAATTCGCCGTCGAGGAAGACAACATAGTCATATTTTGCCTGTCTGCCCATTTGCAGACCGTCCGCGAGCGACTGGTTCAGATCGTCGCGGAAGCGGCAGTTATCGTAGCCGTTGCCGCCGTTGCGGATCGTGACCTTTTTGTATTCCTTGATTTTGCTGCCGTCGCAGTCCAATGCAGCACCCTCAAAGAAATCGTGCTGCATTTTGTTCGCGCCGTATTCGCGCCGCGCATAGAAGGTCATGCTTTTCTGCGGGAATGCGGTAGACCAGTTGCCGGAGATGCGCACGCCGACATCCTCTGTATATTTCAGCCTGCCGTTTTCAAATACCTGAATATTGCAGGGGCGCTCCCATTCCTTGCCTTCCATATTATAATTGGTCGGATTGTCGCAGCTTCCGAGATCGAGCTTCGGATCGAAGCTGCCGCTGTTCTTCCAGCGTTCATACTGGCTGCCGATGACATAGATGCCCTTCTCCTGATCGAAGAAATTGCTGCTGTCCGAGGAAATAGAGAGCACCTTCAGGTCTTTATAGTATGCAGCGGTCTTGCCGACGAAATAGCTGTTCGTTGCAACCTCGCTGAATCTGCCGCTGCTGTCCTTGCAGACTGCGCGCACGATCATGCCCTTATCGACCGCATAATCCGGCGGGGTATAGCCGCGCAGCGCAATATCCCTGACCGATGCATACTGATTCGGGTCATTCGTATTGTCGCGGATGCCGATTTTGCCCTGATACTGCTTTGCCGTATTCGAGGTGCGCGGATCGGAGCCGTCGAGCGTATAGAGCACAGTCGTATTGTCCGCACCGGTCAGCGTCAGATCAAAGGCTGTATCATAAAAACCGCCCTCTGCCGAGAAAACCGGCTTCTCGACACGGTAAACGGTCTGTGCCGACTGATTGGACGCCTTCGGGGTCGGGGTCAGCAGCGCAAGCGTATCCGCGCCGTCCTTCGTTCTGCCGTAGGAGACATCCGCATCCAGCTCCGGCAGTGTGAGCTGATCGAGCTCGGTGCCGTCCGCCGCCGTCAGATAGATCGTTTCGCCGGATGCACTGATCTTGAATGCGGCGTGCAGTTCGCCCGTCACCGAATCGGTATCGTCGCAGAAAATAATCAGATATTCACCGGCACCGAGCGTTGTGCCGTCCGGAAATTTGAATTTATAGCGGTTCTTGTCGCCGTCCGAAACGCCGATGCCGCTGAGATCGGCAGACGTATCGCCGGCATTGAAAATCTCAATCCAGTCCGGCGAGGAGCCGTCTGCGGCTTTGAGGGATTTGCGGTTTGTCGAGCAGACTTCGTTGATCCGGAGCGTACCGGAGCCGCTGCCTGACGATGCACCGCCGAGCAGCTGACGTTTCAGAAGACTGAGGTCGGCGGCAGTCACCGCGCCGTCATTGTTGAGATCGGCGCCGAATGCCGATTTTGATTCGCTCAGCAGATATTTCTGCAAGGCGGTGACATCGCTGCGGTTGACGCTTCCGTCCTGATTGATGTCGCCGGTTGCTGCGGCGGATGCAGTCAGGCTTGCACGATCTGTCATGTACAAATCGCCGCCGACCGCCGATGCCGTCACCAGCAGGGCGCAGATACCGCCCAGAATCCGTTTGTTCATATGCATGTTCCCCCTCAGAATCCATCCGTATCGCCTGTGCGGTGATCCGGAAACGGGACATTGTCCCTGATTTTCTGCCGAAGAATATGCGTCCTCGGCAGCCGCTTTCTATATATTTGAATCGCCGGTGCAGTCTTTTTGCAGGATGCAGACGGCTTTTCAAAGGAATCGGGTTTTCTCATCCGCACGGATTCATGACCGCCTGCGGTTGATCCGATCCCATATTTATTCTAGCGTTTTTCGGAGGGGAGTGCAATGGGGAATTATACAGATTATATGATGTTTTGTGCAAGGCTGTATTGTCCGTGCGAATTATTTTGTTTCATCCGTCTGCACGGCGTTCAGCTTTTCGCAGAATTCTTTGATTTTCTGTAAATTGGCATCATCGGGCTTGATCTTCGGATCATTCAGGACAAGCTCGGCATCAAATGCGTCGATGCCGAGCTCTGATTTGAGCTGGATGAAAGCCTTATCCGAGCCGCCTGCGGTCTGGCAGGCGAATGCAGCGAACCGGATGCCGCTGAGATTATTGTCACGGATGAAGGTGCGCAGCGGCGGCGCGATTTTGCTTGCCCAGACCGGAAATCCGAAGATGATGCGTCCGCAGTCTGCCTTGTCAAACTGATACGGCTCGAGCGCAGGCGTTTCGGACATGACGGCGCTTTTGCCGCCCCAGATCAGCTTGCTGACCTTGCCCGTCGGATATGCCTTGACCGGATGCAGCGGCAGCAGTTCGGCATGCAGTTCCTTTGCAATCTGCTGTGCGGTAAATTCGGAATTGCCCTCGAGAGAATAATATACGATCCATGTTTTCATAGCATTTGCTTCCTTTCTGATATTATGCCGGATGCGGCGCATTTGTATACGGGTATTATAACACAGGCTGCGTGAAAATGCAAGCTGCCCGCTGAAAGCCATGCATGTCTGAACACAAAGCCGCCGGTGCACAAAACACCGACGGCTTTCCTGTTATGCCTGAGAAGGTTAATTGTCAAACTTTGCCTGATTGACCAGTTCTGCAAATTCCGCTTTGTACGGATCATTGAGAATTGTCTCGTCCGAGAGCAGGTCATTGACGAGCGAACGGCTGGCATCACCCTTGAATTCGCTGTCGCGGAGCACCAGACCGAATGCTGCGACCGCCGATGCAAAGCGCATATCTGCGGAGCTTTCCGGCGTATAGATCGCTGCGGAGACCGGATAGTTCAGAAGCTGGCTCTTATTGCCGTTCGGCGCTTTATAGCGGACGGAGACCGTGCAGACATTTTCGGCTGCGGGTGCGTCCTGTGCCGCGATTTCATAGAGCGCCGTGACGGTATGACCGGCACCGATCTCGCCTGCATCCTTGGTATCATCGTCGAAGTCCTCGGCATTAAGCATTCTGTTTTCGTAGCCAATCAGACGGTATTCGCTGATGTAATCCGGATTGAATTCAACCTGGAATTTAACGTCCTTTGCGACGGTTTCAAGCGTACCGCCCATTTCCTCGACGAGCACGCGGCGCGCTTCGTTTTCGCTGTCGATGTATGCATAATTGCCGTTGCCGTTATCGGCGAGCGTCTCCATTTTGTTGTCCTTGATATTGCCGGTGCCGAAGCCGAGCACGGAGAGGAAAATGCCCTTTTCACGCTCTTTTTCGATGAGAGCTTTCAGCCCCTCCTCGCTCGAGATACCGACGTTCAGGTCGCCGTCCGTTGCGAGAATGACGCGGTTGTTGCCGCCCTGAATCTTGTATTTCTGTGCGATTTCGTATGCGGTTTTGATACCGGCTGCACCTGCGGTCGAGCCGCCTGCTTCGAGTCCTTCGACGGCTTCGCGGATGCGTACCGTCTCATTGCCGGACACGCCTTCGAGCACAACGCTGTCCGCGCCTGCATAGGTCACGATCGAGACCGTATCCTGCTCTGTCAGCTCGTCGGTCAGCATACCGAAGGATTTTTGGACGAGCGGCAGCTTGTCGGCAGAGTACATCGAGCCGCTGACGTCGATCAGGAACACAAGGTTCATCGGCTTGCGCTCCGACAGGTCGATATGCTTTGCCTGCATGCCGATCATCATCAGCTTATGTTCTGTGTTCCACGGGCAGTCGGTCAGCTCTGTCGTTACAGAGAACGGTTCACCCTCGTTCGGATCCGGATAATCATATTTGAAATAGTTGATCATTTCCTCGATACGCACGGCATCCTTCGGTATCGGGTATTCATCTGTGATATAGCGGCGGATATTGGAATAGGACGCTGTATCCACATCGGCGGAGAAGGTTGAAAGCGGCGTATCGGCGGCATTGAGAAAGCCCGCCTCGGTCCATTCGCTGTATTCCTCGGTGTTCATCATGATTCCGGCATCATAGAACATGGCACCGCCGTTATCCGCTGCAATTCCGCAGTCCGTATCAAAAATTGACGAGATTTTACCGTTGATTGTTTTTTGAATAAAGCCGGTGTCTGCGCTCTGCGCAGCGTCATATTTTGCGCCGCATCCTGTCGCGCCCAGCATTACAGCGAGCACAAGCGGCATTGCTTTCAGCATGATATTCTTTTTCATTGTGTCCCTCCTGCGGTGTTTTTCCGCATATTTCAGTAAATTTTTACGTTCATATCGGGCAGCGCCTTACCCGTTATATCTATAATACGTCCGCCGGAAAAGAATTCCTTATGAAATTTGAAAAAATATTTTCGTCACATATTTACATTACAAGTAGTAAATGACATGGCAGATTATACTATAAGAATAACGATTGCATGTATTCTTTCTTCCGCCTTTTTCTCAATGCCGTGCATGAAAAGTAATTGCTCTCCGCTTGCTTTTTGCATGATAATATGATATAAGCGGGCAGCGCCCGCCTCCATTGATCTAAAGTTCTCCGGCAGATCAGCTGCTGCATAAAAATACTTCTCTCAGCTTGTTTTTTGCGGCATAATATGATATAATACAGTAAAGAAACCATAATGCGAACATTCCGTATATAGTGAAAGTGATAGTGATAATGGAACATAATGATGTACAGCTGATCAGCAGTATTCTGAATGATATGTCAGACGGTGTGATTCTGATCGGCTTTGACGGCAAGATTCTGCTGCACAATCACGCAGCAGCGCAGCTTCTCTCCATACCGGAGGAAAGCCTGACCGGCAAAAGCATCGCATGGATCATGAACCAGACCGATGCCAATGACGCTTTTTTTGAGATCATCACGGATGCGGTCTATTCCAAGCGGCGCACGGTCAAAACCATACCGTATGTCAATAACGGCAGCATGACCTACCTTTATATGACATCGGATTTTCTGATGCACGGCGAGGAGAAGGCGGGCGTCATTGCGCATATCAGCGATGTAACCGATGCAACGACGCTTTATCTCCGGAACCGCAGCCTTGCAAATCAGATTCGGAATCTGATGAAATCCTTTGTGGAGGTCATGGTCACGGCGGTTGAAGAAAAATCCTCGTACAATGCAAACCACACAAAGAATATGGTCAGCTATGCGGAAAAATACATCGAGCGGATGCATGAGCTGGAGCCGGATTCGCCCTGTGTGCCTGCGCAGACAGAGCCGTTTCTCATGAGCGTATGGCTGCATGACATCGGTAAGCTGCTGATTCCGCAGAAGCTCATGGACAAGCCGACCAGACTCGGCAGCAAACTGAATGATATTCAGCACCGCATCGAAACGGGACGGCTGATGCTGCAAATCCGGTTGCTGAAAGGGGAGGATGACGCAGAAGCGTATGCGGAGAAATTGCAGGCGCTGGATGATGCGGAACAGCTCATCTTATCGGCAAATACCGCGGGAATCCTTGAGGATGAAACCGTCGGCAGGCTGTATGAAGCGGCAAAAACAGAATGCATCGCATCGGACGGAACGACCTGTGCACTTTTGACGCCGGAGGAGGTCGAGGCAATTACGGTTGTCCGCGGGACGCTGACAGAAGCAGAGCGCAGAATCATTGAATCGCATGTCAGCCTGACCGCGAAGCTGCTTTCCAAAATGGAGTTCACCGGCGATTATGAATCGGTGCCGGAATGGGCTGCCGGACATCATGAACTGCTGGACGGCTCGGGCTATCCGCAGAAACGGCAGGGAGATGAAATTGCGCCGGAGACACGGCTGCTCACAATCATTGATATATACGATGCGCTGACGGCGGATGACAGACCCTATAAGCCGCCCATGGAGCCGGAAAAGGCGTTTGAGATTCTGCGCAGTATGGCAGAGGGCAAAAAGCTCGATGCGGATATACTGGAATCCTTCTACCGAAGCGGCGCATGGAAACGTGAATAAAGAAAGAATCGTGAAAGGAACGGGAAATCATGAACATCACGCAGAAAGCGACAGGTGAACAGCTGATACTGGAAATTGAGGGCAGAATTGATACCAAAACCGCGCCGTCTCTCGAAACGGTGATTCAGACGGCGCTGGAAGGGATCAGATCGCTGGTGATTGATCTGGCAGAGACGGTGTATATTTCCTCGGCGGGACTGCGCGTCATTCTCATGGCGCAGAAGCAGATGAACCGGCAGGGCGATATGAAGGTCATTCATGTCAGTTCCGATCTTATGGATATTTTCGAGGTCACCGGTTTTGCCGATATCCTGACGATTGAGTGAGACAGAGGAATGCATGGATACAGAAAAAGAAACGGGAGCGGCTTCTGCATGCCGCTCCCGTTTTGCACCGGATTGATTTTCAGATGAACCGGTGTCTCTTTTTAGATTGTGAATTGCGCATAATCAATCTTATTTTGTCATTGAAAAAAGCAAGGATTTAGTCCTTGCTTTTTTTCATATCGGTTTCAACTAGTTCAATGATATAGGCTGTAAGGCTCTTTCCCTGCGCCGCTGCATGTGCTTTCCAGCGTTCTTTACTGCCTTGCGGTATATGTAGCTTGATATCGTCAAAACGTGCCTGATACTTTGCTACGGCTTTTTTTACGCTCTCCGGTGTTGGCATGATCTCGCCCCCTTTCACATTTATTATACCAGTTTTTTCGTTATATGTCACCATATAAAATAGACAAATAAGTCCCCTTATGTTTGTGCAGTTTGCCTATTGACATATAAGGGGACTTATGTTATAATATAATCAAAGGATAGGACAGGGCGAAAGCCCACAACATGAAAGGTAGGTAAATTATGATTATTAAAGTTAAACATTATGTACTGAAAAGTAATAAAACTGGTAACGTTTACGATCGGGGCTATGATGTTTTTTATGCATCAGGTAAAGCTAAAACCTATAATAAGCATACTGTTCCGAAATCTGTACTTGATTTCATCAGTAAACACATTGGAGAATTGAAAGAATATTCTTTCTTAGATGAAGAACATAGAGTATATACATATCATTGATCGAAAACCCCTGCTATTAGGTCGGTACTAATATAGAAGTTTTTCAACAACTATTATGTAAAGACCTATACAGCAAGCTAAAAACTAAACAGGAAGATACTTCATTTCGAGGTATCTTCCTGTTTTATTTCTTTTCATGATTTCTTGTTTTCGCATTTTAGACTGTCAGCTGTTCTCAAAAAAAGATAGTTCGGCTATCTTGCGTAACGACCTCCCGCAGTTTCCCCATGTTCAGCTCGGCGTTTAGGGGCATACAGCTTTTGCAGATTGAACGTGATGGCGATAATGAACGCCGTCACTTCTGGGCGGGTAACATTAGCCAGCAGGGTCTGGTTGTTGCCCCTGCACTCTTTGCAGTTGTCGACGCTCATGTGTCACGAGAATAGCAGTACGAGGCGAATCCGGTCGGTCTTGATGGCGCTGATTTTGCATCCCGTGATCACGTCATCGTTGTTTCTTTGACCTCATTCAGACTCACGCCAGCCCTCTTATGCAAGCTGCGCTGCAAGCTCTTTCAGCTTAGCAAGGTCATCCTCGTCCGGTGCATCGTTGACGATATATCCCTCACCGCCGATCAGTTCTGCGCCGGCTGCTGTCACACGATCCTGCCAGTTGCGCATCCACTCGCCGTCACCCCAGCCGTAGGAGCCGAACAGGAGCACCTTCTTGCCGGAGAGGATGCCTTCTATGCCGGTGAAGAACGGCTCGAACACATCTTCTTCGAGCACCTCAGCGCCCATGGCAGGGCAACCGAGTGCCAGAGCATCGAATTCCTCGACATTGCCGGAAAAGTCCGACACGCTCACCGCTTCAACACCTGCACCAGCGGCAACGGCCTGTGCCATCGCCTCGGTATTGCCCGTTCCACTCCAATAGATCACAGCTGTTTTCATGATAATTCCTCCTTGGAAAGTACCAGAGCCTGAAACAGGTCATAGCCCCGGTCTAATTTATCGCACAGAATATCTCTGCACCGATCATAATTTGCAAATGTCCGCTGCGCCTGTTCAGGGTCGCTGTAGACCTTGTAGTAGCCGCACAGCAGACAGTTTTTGCCTTCGTTTTCGATGAAGCCCTGCACATCTGGCAGCGGATAGCCGAGGAAAATGCAGATCTCATGCGGAAAGCTGCCGCATTTCATACGCCCGGACAGGCACACGAGCATTTCCTCAGCCGACATGTCAGGCATATAGCCGTACTGCGCCAAAAACGCCGTCACATCCGGTTGGCTAAGCTGGATGTCAAGCAGCAGGGGTTGGTATACATACACCAGAACTCTCTCCCGGCAACGGCAAAGGATCCGCATCCGCAAGCCGCTGCGGAGCTCAAACTCCGTTGCATATTCAGACGGTGAGCACTCGCTAACCTGTAGGGAGATTAAATTGGCGCATTTCACGCCAAGAAGTGCCGGTGCGGAATGCACCGCAAGCTTCCGCTCAAAGCCAGCCCGCTCACGCCCCGACATTTGCTCTGTCCTCATAGCGTTCCAGCAGGCGCTTCAGCGCACTCACGCTCGAACTGTGTACATGCTCGACCGGGAAGCCATGCTTCGCAGAACGGCTTTTCACACAGCCAAGCATTTTGTGGGAGCAGGTACCCGTGAAAACCACTACCAGATCCGGCGATCCGATCTTGCTCTCAAAATCGGATGGCATCTGTGTAAACACCTTGGATTTCATGCGGAAGGACTTGCAGATGTCCTGATACCGGGTCGCCATGCGGTCATTGCCGCCTACGATCACTACACTCATACGAACCTCTTTTCCTTTTGGATGGCTTGCTGTGCCAGTCGCTTGATACAGGTCGTCCCTGCAATCGTCACGATGGAAACAGCAGCCTCGATCCAGATCGCCTGCATCATAATGGCCTCCATTCGTTGGTAAGCTATTGCTTACTGATGTTCTGAAAGAATGCAGATCGTGTAAGATCTGCAAAACGATTAGCATGCGCTAACCTGTATGCTATTATAGCACAGATTTGATCATCTGTCAAGTGTTTTTCGCATCTTTTGTTTTTTATTGTCTCACTCTTTCGTAATGACTGCGATCGCACAGGGCATAAAGCCTTCAACCACGCGGAAATCTGTACCCGGATACCCTGCATCGAGGAAGAACTGCTTGTAGCTCTGCAAATCAAATTCATGGTTGAAGTGTACCCCGATCTTCTCCAGCAGCGCAAATGTCGTTTTCTGAATGGCGCGGTCGTCACGGATATAGGTCGGGAGGATGACCTCACCGCCCGGCTTGCACACCCGCAGCAGTTCCCGGATGGCGTTCTCCGGCTCATCAAGCAGATGGATCACGTTGCCGGCAACCACCTTATCAAACCGCGCATCTTTGCATTTCAAATGCATCAGATCCGCACGGCGGATCTTCACATTGCCGAATCCGCTGCATTTCTCATACGCCTGCCGCAGCATCCCCTCGGAAAGATCGGTAGCAATCAGCATCCTGCACTTCGGCGCAATGTGCTGACTGATGGCGCCGGTCCCGCAGGCACATTCCAGCACGATGTCGTCCGCCTCGATCTCCTCGGCGACCGCCTTGCCGGTGTTGCTGTATACGCGGTAATTGAGCAGCATTTCAAATGCATCATACACAGGCGAAACCTGATCCCAGATCATAGCAATTCTCCTTTCAGGCTGATTCTCTGTTTTTATCATAGCACATTCCGGATGAAAATGCAAGTAAACAAATGATGAATGATCAGTTAGATCAATCTAACAATGTTGCTTATTCACATCATATGGCAAGCATCAGCATACGGCAAATACCGCCTAAAATTAGGAATATCTAACAAAGTGGTTAGCTAAATGAAACAGATTTTTGACGATTGCTTGTTCGAGTTCCATAGGAATCCACAAAGTTTCAGGAAATTGCACTCTGCCTCTTGACAAAGCATTTCCTAAGTGCTACACTATATCTGGTTAGCGTTAGCTAACGTATTTCGATGCAGCAAGAAACCTCAGAACATTTCGCAAGGAGGTCTGTCTATGCTCCCGCTTTATCTGACAGACATCGGCACGGTCCACCTGATCCGCAAGATCAGCGGCAATACCGAAGTCAGAAAGCATCTTGAAACGCTTGGCTTCACGGTCGGCGAGCCGGTCACGCTGGTCAGCGTCCTGAACGGCAGTGTCATCGCCAAAGTCAAGGAATCACGCATTGCCATCGGAGAGGATCTGGCAAGAAAGATCATGGTTGAAACGGAGGAATACCAATGAAAACACTGAAAGAAACAGCTGTCGGCGAGACAGTCATGGTGGTGAAGATCCACGGTGAAGGCGCCGTCAAGCGCCGCATCATGGACATGGGGCTGACACGCGGCACCGAGGTCTATGTCCGCAAGGTCGCACCGCTCGGCGATCCCATCGAGCTGCGCGTGCGCGGCTATGAGCTGTCCTTGCGCAAGGCCGATGCTGCGATGGTAGAAGTTGAATAACAGGAGGATTCTATATGGAACTGCGAATCGCCCTTGCGGGCAACCCGAACTGTGGCAAAACCACGCTGTTCAATGCGCTGACGGGCTCGAATCAGTTTGTCGGGAACTGGCCGGGTGTGACTGTCGAGAAGAAGGAAGGCAAGCTCAAAAAGCACAGTGATGTCATCATCACCGACCTGCCCGGCATCTACTCACTCTCGCCCTACACCCTCGAGGAGGTCGTGGCGCGGAATTACCTCATTGGGGAGCGCCCGGACGCCATCCTGAACATCATCGACGGCACCAACCTCGAGCGCAACCTCTACCTGACCACCCAGCTCACAGAGCTCGGCATACCGGTCGTCTGCGCGGTCAACATGATGGACATTGTTGAGAAAAACGGCGACAAGATCGACACCGCAGCACTTGGCGAACATCTTGGCTGCAAGGTCGTGGAGATATCCGCGCTGAAAGGCACCGGCGTCCAGGAGGCTGCCGAGGCCGCCATCGACGCCGCCAGGAACACGAAAACCGTCCCGAAGCACACCTTCTCCGGCGTTGTGGAGCACGCCATCGCACACATCGAGGAGGCTGTCGTCCATGATAAGCCCGAGGAGGAGCAGCGCTGGTACGCCATCAAGATCTTTGAGCGCGACGAGAAGGTACTGGAGCAGCTCGGGCTCAGCACCTCTGTCCGGACGCACATCGAGAAGGACATCGAGGCTGCCGAGCAGGAGCTTGATGACGATGCCGAGAGCATCATCACAAACGAGCGCTATCTCTATATCGCTGATGTCATCCGCTTCTGCTACCGGAAGAAAAACGCCGGTGCAGCGAGCATTTCCGACAAAATCGACCGCGTTGTCACCAACCGCTGGCTGGGTCTGCCGATCTTTGCGGTCATCATGTTTCTGGTCTACTACATCGCGATGGTCGGCATCGGCGCCGCCGCGACCGACTGGACGAATGACAACCTCTTCGGGGACGGCTTCCATCTGTTCGGCATCGGCGGCTCTGCATATTCCGAAATTGCAGAGGAGTATGCCGGCGCACAGCAGATCATTGACGGATATGATGCCTATGTCGAGGAACACGGCATCGCCCCGGAAGGTGAGTTCACCTTCATCGTGGAGGATGAAGAGACACTTGAAAGCATCGAGGAATCTGCGACATTAGAGGATTATGAGGATGCGCTTGCAACAATGGAGCGCATCGGCGAAGAACCGGATCCCGCCGCCTATGGCGTGTGGATTCCGGGCATTCCGGTAATCGTCGAAAAGGGACTGGATGCAGTGAATGCCGCCGACTGGCTCAAAGCTCTGGTACTGGACGGCATAGTTGCCGGTGTGGGTGCGGTGCTCGGCTTTGTACCGCAGATGCTGGTGCTGTTCCTGCTTCTGGCGATCCTTGAATCCTGCGGATATATGGCGAGGATCGCCTTTGTGCTGGACAGAATTTTCCGCCGGTTCGGGCTTTCCGGCAAGTCCTTCATCCCGATGCTTGTCGGCACTGGCTGCGGTGTGCCGGGCATCATGGCGAGCCGCACCATCGAGAATGAGCGTGACCGCCGCATGACCATCATCACGACCACATTCATCCCGTGCAGCGCCAAGGTACCATTCATTTCCATGATTGCCGGTGCGATCTTCGGCGGCTCTCCGTGGGTGACTACGTCTGCCTACTTTGTGGGTATGGCATCGGTCATCATCTCCGGAATCATGCTCAAAAAGATCCAGCTGTTCGCAGGCGACCCGGCACCGTTCGTCATGGAGCTTCCGGCCTATCATATGCCGACCGTTGGCAACGTACTCCGCTCGATGTGGGAGCGCGGCTGGTCGTTCATCAAGAAGGCCGGCACCGTCATTCTCGTCTCGACCATTTTCATCTGGTTCACCTCCTACTTTGGCTTCACGGACGAAGGTTTCCGGATGCTCAGCGAGGACGAGCTTGACCTCTCCATCCTTGCCCGGATCGGCTCCGCCATTGCCTGGATCTTCGTACCGCTTGGCTGGGACAACTGGCAGGCGGCAGTGGCGTCCATCACCGGTCTTGTTGCCAAGGAGAACATCGTCGGCACGATGGGCATTCTCTACGGCGGCGGTGAGGGTACTGTATGGCAGACACTCCACGCCAACTTCACGGGCGTGACAGGCTATTCGTTCCTGCTGTTCAATCTGCTCTGTGCACCCTGCTTTGCGGCAATCGGCGCCATCAAGCGAGAAATGAACAGCGCCAAGTGGACATGGTTCGCCATTGGCTACCAGTGCGGCTTCGCGTATGCGATCGCTTTCATGGTCAATCAGTTCGGCGGACTGATTACGGGGCATATCAATGTTCTGGGCATAATCGGCGCGACAGTGCTGCTGATCGGCATGATTTACATGCTGTTCTTTAAAAAGTATGCCGAGTCTGTCAAGCTGGCAGTCAAAGTGTAAGGAGGCGTACACATGACAGCGTGGTTTGCAGAGAATGCCGGGACGATCATCGTCAGTCTGCTGATTGCAGGCATCGTCATCGCTGTGATCGTGTCAAAGATCCGTGCAAAAAAGCAGGAAAAAAGCACCTGCGGGTGCGGCTGTGCCGGATGCGCTATGCGCAGCGCCTGCCATCCCGCCAAAGAGAAGCAGCAATAGCTCCGCAGGAGGTGCGGTATGCTCAGAAAGGAAACGGCCGAGAAGTACCTGAAGGTCATTCTCAGCCTGACGCAGGGAGAAAAGAGGGTGCGAGCCTGCCACATCGCAGAAAAGATGCAGGTCAGCCGTCCGACCGTCTGCGTGACGCTCCGGGAGCTGGAGGAAGCCGGCTATATCCGCTACGCAGACGATCGTGTTGTCGTACTGACTGAATGCGGTGCGGAGGTGGCCGGACAGGTAGCCGAGCGGTTCCGGTTCTTTCGGAGCCTGCTGGTGCAGATAGGCGTCTCCCCACAGACAGCCGAACAGGACGCCGCCCTCCTCGAGTGCAGCCTGTCGGATGAAAGCTATAGCCGGATCCGGGCTTATTTTGAGGTGCGGGATATGGGCAGGCAGTAGAGGTGCTTGTGATTCCCGCTTCTTCAAATGAAGCGGTTCGGACTACCACTCATGTATGAACAAGCGAAATCAAGGGAAGCACTATATGTGTTTCCCTATCTAAATGCACATGGGTTAGTGCATTCTAACTAAATACTATACTGAGGAGAATCGTTAAAATGCAAAAGAAACGAAGTCTGTTATCCTGGGTACTGGAATTTGCCGGGAGAAAGAAACACTATTTCGGCGGGAGCGTGGTGCTGGCAATTCTCGGCGTGGCAGCATCGTTTATCCCTTATCTGATCATGGCAGGTATCGTAGAAAAGCTGCTTGCCGGAAACAGAGAATGGGATGATTACCCGAAACAAGTATTGCTGATGGGACTGTTCTGGGTGATCCGGATCACACTGCACTCTTTCTCGACTTCTCTTTCTCATGTGGCAACTTTTAATGTGCTTGGCACAATCCGGAAACAGCTCTGCGAAAAGCTGTCAAGGATACCGCTTGGCTCGGTGCTGGATGACAACAGTGGCAGCTACAAGAACATCATCGTGGACAGAGTGGATTCTATGGAAACGACACTGGCGCATATCGTTCCGGAGTTTACGGCGAATATCCTGCTGCCCGTCATCATGTTCATCTATCTGCTGACGCTTGACTGGCGGTTAGGCTTAGCTAATCTTATCGGTGCGGCAATTGGTCTTGTCTGCGCTGCGGTCATGTTTGCAAGAAGTAAGGGTGGCTATGAATTGTCTGTTGAAAAGACCAAAAAGCTCAATGATACTGCTGTGGAGTATATCAACGGCATCGAGGTCATCAAAGCCTTCGGAAAGACCGGCAGTTCTTATGAGAAATTCGTAACAGCCGCAAGAGAGGGCGCAGATGTATTCATCGACTGGATGCGCCGTTGCATCTGGCCGCAGTCTGGAACGATGGCATTTCTTCCTGCAACATTCCTGGGTGTTCTGCCGGTCGGTCTGCTGCTGGTGAAGAACGGTTCTCTGACTGCCGTGGACTTCATCACGGGTATCATTCTTTCGGCAGGACTGATCACGCCGCTTGTTGTCGCATTTTCTTACATGGACGATATTCTGAAAATGCAGACGATCTTCGGTGAAGTGACAGAGATCATCGAACGTGATGACATGGTCAGACCGCATGATCTGACAAAGAAGCCTGTCGGTGCGGACATAAAGCTCTCCGATGTGAGATTTACCTACAAGGACAAGGAAGTATTGCACGGCATCCATATGGAGATCAAGCAGGGCGAGATCGCGGCCATTGTCGGTCCGTCGGGTTCGGGCAAGAGTACCATCGCAAGGCTGATCGACTCGCTGTGGGATACCGATTCTGGCGAAATCACATACGGCGGCGTGAACATCAGAGAACTGCCCCTTGATTATTACATGACTCAGATCTCCTATGTGGCGCAGGATAACTATCTTTTTGATATGTCGATCAAAGAAAACATCAGGCTCGGCAGAGCGGGAGCGACTGACGAGGACGTTATCCATGCGGCGAAAGCGTCGGGCTGTCATGATTTCATTATGGGGCTTGAAAACGGATATGATACCGTGGTCGGCGGTGCAGGCGGGCATCTTTCGGGCGGCGAGCGTCAGAGGATATGTATTGCAAGGGCAATGCTAAAAAATGCACCTGTCGTGATCCTCGATGAAGCGACTGCATACACCGATCCCGAAAATGAAGCGCTTGTGCAGGCAAGCGTTGCAAAGCTGATACAGGGCAGAACGCTGATCGTGATCGCACACCGCCTTTCGACCATCGTGGATGCGGATAAGATATTTGTCGTCAATAAGGGAAATATCGAGGCTTGCGGCACACAGCAGGAGCTGCTTGACAACTGTGAGCTTTACAGAAACATGTGGGAGGCACACAGTATGGTCAGGGACAATGATTGCGGAAAGGAGAACGCATATGCTTGAAATGATCAAAAAGTTCTTTGCATTCTGTAATGACAAAAACAGAAGCAAATTCTACAAGGCGATCGTGCTGGGTGTCATTGAAGCAATGTTCACCGCCATGAAGATCCCTGCGGCCTTTGTTGCGATCCAAGCAGTGCTTGACGATCAGATCGACACCAAGGCGATACTGACTGTTATCGGTCTGATGCTGATAAGCACCCTCGGCAAGACGGTGATCAGCCGCTTTTCCACAATGCTCCAGACGGAGGCAGGATATGATACTGCCGCACTAAAACGTATCGAGATCGGCGAGCATCTGCGTTATCTGCCTATGGGCTACTTCAATGATACAAGCCTCGGACATATTACCTCGGTCGCTACCAACACAATGGAGCAGATGGGTGATATTGCGACCCGTGCGATCATGCTGGTGTTGCAGGGCGGCATCACGACAGCGGTCATAGCACTGTTCATGTTTGTGTTCGACATTCGTATCGGGTTCATCTCGCTTGCAGGCATCGGCGTTTTTATTCTGGTGAATCAGTGGACGAACCGAAGTGTTGCGAGGGTCGCTGATGAAAAGATCTCCGCCGACAGAGAAATGGTCGGCGTGATACTGGAATACATTCAGGGAATATCGGAGATCCGGAATTACAACATCATCGGTCTCAATCAATCGAAGCTCAAGAATTCTATTGAACGCAAGAAAAATGCTGACATTTCCGCAGAGCTGGCGGCAATCCCTGCCGTGGGAGTTCAGAATCTCATCTGCAAGCTGATCGGCGTTGCGATCGCAGGTGCATCGGTCTATTTCTATCTGAACGGAAGTATGGAGCTTGTGTATACCATTACCATGCTGCTGTGTTCCTTCATGGTATTTGAGTCGTTGGATTCAGCAGGTATTTACACAGCTTTGCTCCGTGTGATCGGAAAAGGCGTTGATCTGGCGAATGAGATACTTGACATCGAGCAGATGGACATTGACGGAGAAAGCATAACTCCCGAAAACAGGGATATCCGTCTTGACCATGTCAGCTTTGCTTACGAAAACAGAAAGATCATTGACGATGTATCACTTGAGATCAAGGAGAATACCACCACCGCGATCGTAGGGCCTTCGGGCGGCGGCAAGACGACGATCACTTCGCTGATCTCCCGTTTCTGGGATGTGCAGGAAGGACAGGTCACGCTTGGCGGCAGAAATGTCAAAGATTACAGCTTTGATTCGCTGATGGAGAATTTCAGCTTTGTATTTCAGCGGGTATATCTTTTTGAGGATACGATCGCCAATAATATCCGTTTCGGCAGACCGGAAGCGTCTCTGGAGGAAGTCAAGGAAGCCGCAAAGAAAGCTGCCTGCCACGATTTCATTATGTCGCTTCCCAACGGCTATGATACTTTGATCGGTGAGGGCGGTGCGACCCTTTCGGGCGGCGAAAAGCAGCGGCTTGCCATTGCCCGTGCGATCATGAAAGATGCACCCATTATCATACTTGATGAAGCGACAGCCAACGTGGATCCCGAAAACGAAAAGGAACTCACCGAAGCCATAGAGAACCTGACAAAGCACAAGACGATCATCATGATCGCTCACAGGCTGAAAACCGTGAGAAACGCCGATCAGATCATTGTTGTGGACAAGGGGCGTATCGTTCAGAAAGGACGGCACGAGGAGCTTATGACGCAGGAGGGCATCTACAAAAACCTCATCAGCGGCAGAAAACAGGCAGTAAGCTGGAAGCTGGCATAATCGCAAAAACGATAAGGAGAGTTTAAAATGAACGAAAAGAAATTACAGGCAAAGGATTTTATTACGATCGGCATTTTCACAGCGCTATTGTTCGTTGTGGAATTTGCGTGCGGGATGCTGGGATTTATCCATCCCTACATCGTGGCATCGTATGTCGTGATGATTCCGATCGTCGGTTCTATCCCGATGATGCTGTTTTATACAAAGATCGAGAAATTCGGTATGCTGAGCATCATGTCTGTACTGCTTGCGATCATCATGTTCGTAACGGGTATGGGATACCTCGGCGCGCCGCTGATCATTGCCTCCGGTGTCATTGCCGATCTGATCGCAAGATCGGGCGAGTATAAGAGCTTCAAGAAAACTGTGATCAGCTACGGCGTTTTCTGCCTGTGGATCTGTGCGAATTATTTTCCGGTGGTCATCACTGCCGATTCCTACAGAAAGAATCTGATCGACGGCGGCTATACGGCAGAGTACTGCGACAACCTGTTCCGTGCCATCAACTCCAAAACCATCGCAGTTTTGCTGGTGCTTTGCTTTGTATTCGGCTGTGTGGGTGCATTGATCGGCAAAGCGATCGTCAGGAAGCATTTTGAAAAGGCAGGGATCGTGTGATGTCCGTAAAGCTCGACCCGAGGACAAAGCTGTACATGATATTTGTGGTATCGGCGGTCGTGATGATGAGCGCTACAACACCATTCCTATGGGCAGTCAGGATCACCATGACCATGATACCGATACTGCTGCTGATCATGGAAAAGCATTATGCCGCAGCGTTTCGGTTTCTGATACTGTATGCGGCAGCCCTTATCGTTACATTCCGATTCCTTTCCGAGAGCTCCAAAGGATTTCTGGCAGCGTTTCTGGTGGGATATTGCAGTATCATCGTGCAGTTCATGCCTGCAATGATCACAGCGTGGTATGTGGTGAGAACGACTAAGATCGGCGAGTTTGTATGCGCCATGCAGAAAATGCACATCCCCGACGGGATCACGATCTCACTTGCGGTGGTCATGCGGTTTTTCCCCACAATCAAGGAAGAATACACGTCTATCCGTGACGCCATGAAAATGCGTGGTATCATGCTGGGCGGCGGAAATGCCGCTGGGATAATCGAATACCGGATGATACCGCTGCTGTTTTCCTGCGTGAATATCGGAGATGAATTATCCGCAGCCGCTGTTACAAGGGGCTTAGGAGGAAAGGTGAAAAGAACCAGTGTACAGGAGCTGAAAATGAGCGTGGCGGACTATCTGCTGATGCTTCTATTCACAGCAGCTCTTGGCGTTTTCGTGGTTTTCAAGTATATAAAATGATGCAGACGATAGCGCAGATCAACAATGTGACGCACCGATACAAGGGTGCGGCTGAGAACTCGCTTGATGGAGTTTCTCTGACGATACAAAAGGGCGAGACGATCCTTTTGTGCGGTGCATCGGGTTCGGGAAAGACCTCGGTGATACGGCTGCTGAACGGGCTTATCCCACATTATTATCACGGCGATATGACAGGTGATGTCACGGTGAAAGGGCTTGACATCGCTAAAACGCAGCTTTATGAGCTTGCGGGCATTGTAGGGACGGTCTTTCAGAATCCGAGAAGTCAGTTCTTTTCGGTGGATACTGACGGAGAGATCGTATTCGGTCCGGAGAACATCGGGCTTGCACCTGACGAAATAAAAGCAAGGAAAGAAGCCATAGCAAAACAGATGAATCTGGACAAACTGCTCGGCAGAAGTCTCTTTGCATTATCGGGCGGTGAAAAGCAGCGAATCGCCTGTGCTTCTGTGGCAGCACTTCTGCCTGAGATCATATTGCTTGACGAGCCTTCCTCCAACCTCGATATGCAGGCTATATCCATGCTGCACGACATCATTCGAGGATGGAAAAAACAGGGCAAGACCATCATCATATCCGAACACAGACTCTGGTATCTCAAAGATATAGCCGACCGTGTGATCTATATGGACAAAGGCAGGATCGCCCGTGAGTGGCGGGGCAAGGAATTTGCAGAACTTTCCGAAGTAGAAACCAGACAGCTTGGGCTTCGTCCGACAAGTATCAATGAACACTATCTGGCACTGCTTTCGGATAAAGATGATGTGAAATTCAAGCAAGAGCAATTTTTCGATGGGATAATGCTAAAGGATTTCTATTTTTCCTATCACCACAAGCCCTATCTCCTGCGAAGAAAGCAGTTTTCAGTCGCTGATGGTGACGCCCTGAGCCTGTGTATTCCTGAGCTGATTCTTCCCAAGGGCAAGGTTACTGCTGTTATCGGCAGCAATGGCACAGGAAAATCTACCTTTCTGCGATGTATCTGCGGACTGGAAAAGGACTGCACCGGCGTTATCGTAGCAAACGGCAAGGAATACAAAAAGCGGCAGCGTATCGGCTTTTCCTACATGGTCATGCAGGATGTGAACCACCAGCTTTTTACCGACAGTGTGGAAAAGGAAGTACTGCTCTCGATGAAGGAAAAGGACGTGAATAGATGCCATGAGATACTCGATACGCTCGGCTTGCTCGGATACAAGGACACGCACCCGATGGCGCTATCCGGCGGACAGAAACAGCGTGTCGCCATTGCATCTGCGATCGCAGCAGGTGCAGAACTGCTGCTGTTTGATGAGCCGACCTCCGGACTGGATTACGCCCACATGAAAAAGGTGGGAGAGCTGCTACGGCAGCTTGCGGAAGCAGGCAGTACGGTGCTTGTTTCGACGCATGATCCTGAATTCATAGAACAGTGCTGCGATCACACGCTTCGGATCAAAAACGGCAGGGCGGTTTCGTTTGAAGCGTGGAATGATCAGGATCGAAACAGCATCAGATAGAATAATATATTAAGAGCGAGTTGCCATTTCTGACAGCTCGCTCTTGCCGATTATTCGTCCTCATCCGAACACTCCTCCAGCCCGTGTATGAGTTGAATATAAACGCACTCTGCCCGATCCCGTTCCTCGCCCTCGGTGGACATCATCATTTCGAGGAAATACGCTTTTGCCTGTTCGTAGTCAGTCCAGACCTCACGCTTGCCGTTGCAGACAGTTGTGACTGTCTGACTTTTTGGCATTGCTAACTCAGGGTTTTTTAACATAACAGCACCTCCAATTTCATAGTAGCTATATTATAGCTGATGATGACTTTGGTGTCCAGCTCTGCGGAATGATTGTAACTATTTTTGTGTAGTGCGCAGCAATTTTGGAGTCAAGTCCAGTGCAATGCGCTATCATCTTAAAAATGTAAAAATCGGGGTCTGAGGGGTGTCCCTCTCACAAGCTTTGTATGGTGTGGGTTACGATTTCTGTACCCACACCATACCGAGCTTGCTGGGAGTGATTTGCCCCTGCGGGGCGTGTTTGCATTTGAGGCGTTTGGCTAAGTGCTTTCTATCCGTTTTGGGGCATAAACGCTGTGCGGTTTGCTTCATAATAAAGCACCCGGATCCTCACGAATGCGGCAAGCCCGATATGGGCAGCGATGATGACGGCTGTATGTTCCGATTTGAGAAGGTCATGAGGTGACGCCTTCCATTTCTCCGCTCGGCGCCCCCCCTGACCAGATAGCCCGACGATCTTGAACCAAAACCGAGAAGCACTCTTAGCACCAAGCACTCACCCGCTTGGTGCCTTTTCATTTTCCCCAGTGTAAAATAAACCGAGGAAAATGAAATCATCCCCGGAAGTTCATGCGCAATACATCTGGACAATCTGCTTCGATGCGCGCTATAATAGTCTTAGCCGCAAAATACTCGGTCGGCTGAAAGGATGAGATCCCGACCTTGCGGCTGCATAGAGGGTAAGAGATAGAAAGCGATGCCCTCACCAATGCGTAGAGAGATAAAAGCAAAGGAAAGATCGCTATGACAAATTACAGCACCGTGTCCAAATACAAGATCGGGCATACCGTCTACACTGTGACCACCGTGTTCAATCCTGCTTCAAAGGAGAGCCTTTCTGACATTCTGAAACGGCTCATCATTCGAGAGAGCGAAAAACTCCTCGGTGAATCCGGACAAGAACCGGAGAAGCAGGCTGTGTAACTTTGGAAGATCGGCGCATTGAATTGAATGAAAATGCGCGCTATAATGATAACATAGCTTGCTGTATCTTGGGAAAGAGAGGTTAATATGACAGACAAGATCACAGCATTGTATTGCCGTCTGAGCCAGGATGATATGCTGGACGGCGAGAGCAATAGCATTACAAACCAGAAGGCGATCCTCAAAAAGTACGCCGATGACAACGGCTTTCGTAACACGGTTTGCTACGTTGACGACGGAGTATCGGGAACCACGTTCGAGCGTGACGGATTCAAGGCTATGATGGCTGACATCGAAGCCGGCAAGGTTGGAACGGTCATCACTAAGGATCTGAGCCGCCTCGGTCGTGACTATCTGAAAACCGGTGAATACATCGAGATCATTTTCCCCGATCATGATGTGCGCTACATTGCCATCAACGATAACGTGGATTCGGCGAAATCTGAGAATGAACTGATGGCTTTCAAAAACATTTTCAACGACTGGTATGCTCGTGACTGCTCGAAGAAGATCAGAGCCGTTTTCAAGGCAAAGGGGCAGTCGGGTAAGCATCTATCCAGTCCGATCTACGGCTACAAGCATTCTGATACGGATAAGAATCTTTGTGTGATCGACGATGAATCCGCTGAAGTGGTTCGGAAGATTTTTCAGCTCTGCATCGAGGGCTATGGTCCGGCGCAGATCGCCCGCATTTTGACGGAAGAAGGTATTCCAACACCAACTGCTTACGCTTTGTCACAGGGCAGGGACAACGGACACCGGAATGCAAAACTTCACCGCTGGGGAATGGAAACGATCGCCCATATTCTTGATAAGCCTGAATATTGCGGACACACGGTCAACTTCCGTACTCATGTGAAGTCCTACAAAAACAAGAAGCGTGTGGATAACCCGAAAGAGGATTGGCTGATTTTCGAGAATACTCATGAAGCCATTATTACGCAACAGGAGTTTGATTTGGTGCAGGAGCTTCGTAGGCATAAGCACAGACCTACCAAAATTGAGGAGATCAACCCTTTTTCAGGGGTGTGTTTCTGTGCTGACTGCGGAAAGAAGCTATATTTGTGTCGCGCCACAACCATGACCGTCAACCAAGAGCATTTAAAATGCGGAACCTATGCAAAGGATAAGGGTACATGCAGTGCCCATTTCATCAGGACAGCAGTTTTGAGGGAGATCGTCCTTGGTGAGCTGAACAAGATGATTTCTTTTGTTAAGGAAAATGAGGATGAGTTTATACAGGCGGCGATGGACAATTCCGTTCGGAAGCAGTCCTCGGAGCTTGCTAAGTCCAAGAAAAAGCTAAAAGACGCAGAGAAGCGTATCGCTGAACTGGACAGGCTGTTTACAAAGCTCTATGAGGACAATGTGTCGGGGAAAATCTCAGATGACCGCTTTGTGATGATGTCGGCAGGATATGAGGATGAACAGAAGAAGCTCAGGGCGACTGTTGCCGAGCTGACTACCTATATTGAGAATGCCGAACAGAAGTCAGCCGATGTGTCTGCTTTCATCAAGGCAGTACAGAAGTATGAGCATATCACGGAGCTTACGCCTGAGATCATGCACGAGCTGATCGAGAAGATCGTCATCCACGCGCCTGATAAGAGTAGCGGGCATCGCACGCAGGAGATCGAGATCCACTATCGCTTTGACGTTGCCGTAGCGACTGCTGTTGCTGACAGCATGAAGTACGACAAAAAGAGAAAGGCTGCGTAACTGTCCAATTTACGCAACCTTATCTTCAAAGCAAAAAACTTCTTTATCAGTACCTGTTTTTTCGCAGGGGCTTTTTCTTTGTCCTGTATAGTCGAGTGGTTGCCTTGCTCCCTCGTTGTGGTGCTATGGACGAGATCAGAACACAAGTGAAGCGCAGCGGAACGAATCACGGGGAACAGCCCGCCGCAGGCGTCTTTGCCGCGCCGCACGTTTTTGCTTCCGGTCGGGAAGTGATGCCAAAATGCGGCAAGATTATGAAACCTTTGTGCGCTGCCTGCCTACCACCTTTCGAGGGGAAGCGCCCCTGCGCCCAGCTAAATCGACAAGCAAGCTGCGGTGAAGAACGCTTGATCTGGTGCCGTTCGTTGCCCGCGAAAGCGGGAAGTCCGAAACGCTAAAACAAAAAACAAAAGCGATAAAAATGGGCGAAGTTGAGCTAAAAGCTAGTATTACCTTTTAGCTCAACTTCGTTACAAGGCAAAAAAACGCATCGAAAACCACGTATTTACTGGCGAAAAAAATGTAACGAAGTTAAATTACACGGTTACAAAAACGGGTCAAAAAAAGGGTACAAAAACAACGTATTTACGAATAAAAAAGTATGTAACGAAGTTAATTCCAAGCAAAATTAACTTCGTTACAAAAAATTGACTTCGTTACACATTAAAAGAAAAAACAAAGTGTTATTTTTGGTCTGATCTTCCGGCGAGATAGACAAGGCGTATAGAGAAAAAACAAACGAATATTAAGTTTCTTCGTCTGCTTTGAATCCTATCATTTCTCGATGTATCAGCTCCGTTATGAATGCATTAACAGATTGCCCATGAGATTGAGCGAATCTTTTGATTCGTTCTTTTTCACCTTTTGGAAGTCTTATTTTAATTTCATCCAGTTTATCTAGGTATTTTTCGTTTGCTTTTCGTCTTGCTTCAGAAATAGGCATTTATATCACCTCGATTTATTATAGCATGCTCTTGTGTATGTGTCCATGTGTATTTCTGCTAAATTTGCACTTAGATTTTTGTTATGTTTTACTATTGACTGTATGTGCCCATACATGATATAATTAATTATGAAGAAAAGCATTTAAGGAGCTTCTTAGCGCTTTCTTGTTGGTCTGAGCCTGTTATATCCGCACTTGGGCGTGCATGATGTTTCAAGCGTTTTTCGGTATCGTTGATAAACCGATAAAAGGACACAGCGCCGGAAATGCTGTGCCCTTTTCTGCGAAGTTTATTTATTGGAAGAATTTGTAAACTTCAATTTTATTATATCAAAGGTTTTTTATTTTGTCAATGTTATGAGGAGAAATTTATGGATATTAACTTTTCTTCTAATGATCTACATTCTGCACTTTTATCTTTGTCCCGTGAGCGATTGGAATATGTGGATTTTCTAAACGATATTAGGTGTAGACTAGGTTCTCTTTGTATTCTTCTTTCCTCTATGGAAGAAAATTTTGATTCTAATGCTATTCCTGTTTATGTTAATCGTGCTGAATTCTGTACAATGATTTGTTTATATTCTTGTGAGGAGATTTCGCGTATTCTATCTCGCATAAATTCTATTGTTTCAGGATTTGAAAGTTTGCCTTTTTCGGTGGATTCCTTAAAATGAGGGGGATTCCCGCGCAACGCGCGGGGAGTCCCTCATTTAAGGGGGTACCGTTTATCTTTTTTGAGGTTTTTTATGCGTCAATCAGAGATTGAATTGCTTATGGCTTATGTTGTGAATGAGGAGCAGCGACTTGAAAATGATGTGATAGAGCTGCGCAACCGGATTCGGTTTCGGCATTTCGATGTAAACGACTGTGTTGAGATGCAGCTTGCATTGAATAGGCTTGACAATTTCCGTGAATTTGCGCTGACTGTTATTCGCTTGCTGAATCTTGATCGGCATTCTTAATTGCACATAATCAATCTTTGGTGCAATTCATCAAATCAATCAAGATCACAATTCAAGTAATTATCCAGATTAAGCAATCGAACACAATTCAAACGAAACTCCTGAAAGTCGTCAATACGCTGCTGCAAAAGAATCATCTCAATATTATCTTCCAAAGTAATCCGACGAAAACGAATCCTCTGCCGGAGCTCGTGCATCTGATCCTCAAGACGAAACTCCTCATTGATAAACCAGGCAAGCAAAATCTCAATTTCCTTCTGTTTCATTCAAATCTCCTTGCATAAGATCAAAAAACCGCTGAAGCTCGGCCGGATCCGCGACAGCATACTCAGAAAGTAACCGTTTATACTTAGTCGGCATATCTTCGGAGAAACCAAAAACACGCCGAAGGAACTCAACCGGGCCATAAAGAAGAACACCGGTTTTAATAACATTATGCATGTGATCAAAAACAAAATCGTCAAAACGATCACGATTATAGTCAAGGTCTTTTTTAGAAGCAATACTGATTGCATCAATATCATCCAGGAGATTAGACCACCAGCGCGACACAGGCCAACGCCTTTTATTAGTATCAGTCTTAACAGGATCCCGATATAATAAATAGTTCTTCAAAACACCAGAGAACTTAAAACCGAGAAAATCAGGATTATCAAGAAAGTTTACAGCGTTTTCGTCACGCAACTGAATTTCAAGCCGAACCCAATGAGGAAAAATATTCATTGCATTACGTTCGACGCGCTTATCATAGCAGCGAATATAAATCCGCGAAGACTTAGAACCATGAGAAACAGTAAGACCGGCAACCTCAATATCAGAAAACTGAGACTCATCAACAATCTTCCGAGCTTGAAGCCTGGAAGTAAAATGAAACTCACGAGCCTGAGCAGCCATGTGCTGAATATCAATCAAGCCTTGAAAATCATCATAAGCAACATCGACACGAGAAACAGAAAGCCCCGCAGAGCGTACACGAGAAATCAGATCAGACATTGATTTGCCAGAATACGTTTCGTAAGCCCGGCAACCCTGACCAGACATCTCAACGCAGCAGCCGGCATTCAGCCGGCGAGAATCCAGGTCAGAAGTAGAATGAATAGAGATACCAGAAAAAGCACGTCTTTCCGCATAAAATAAGCGAGAACCTAAACCCTCATCCCATTGAATCGTATCAGGTAAGTTAAGGAAAGCTAAGGTTTCTTGCAGAGAAAAATCAGGAAGTGAAAAAGTCAACCAATCGTAAATAATACAGTTATCCATTGTTCACACCTCTTATTGTACGTTCTGCCCCCCTTATTAGCCTAGGGGGGCTACCGGAGCTATAAAGCTCCGGGAACAGCGCTTTAGGGAGTCTCCCGCTAAAGCGGGATCCTCACCTAAAGCGCTTCTTCTTTTGTGGTTCCTTAGCCGGAACAAAAACAGAAACGTCCTGGGAAACCGGTTTATCCTGGAATCCAGATTTACTTAAAGATTCAATCGCTTTATATGTATCATAGCTTTCACGCTCAGACTGATTGTGAACCCAACAATACCAGCCGATATTATCAAGCCGCTCAACAGCTCCTTCAGAGTTAATAATAGGCCGAAGCCGATGAACGATAGTAAAAACACCGGCAAGAGTTCGGCAGCGTCGAAGCTCAGTAGTTTGAGAACGGATATCTTTAGCGACCATATAGAATGATTGAGCAGTTCCAAGAATAACACGTCTGTTTTTACGGTTTTGAGTAACAACACTAAGCATCTCCGGAGGAAAATTTGCAGACTGTTTAGATGAAAACCAGTTTTGTAACTCGTCAATACCGACGACAACACCTTCAAAACCGTTTTTATAAGTTATGAGCTGACGCCAATCGACAAGAGAAGTTTCTTGAGATGCATATTCAAAATTAGTTATAACCTTAACATGAGGATATTGTTTTTGCAGATCATGGATATAATGCACCATAGAGCTTGTCTTGCCGGAGCCCTGGCGACCCTCGAAGATAATCAAACCATGAACCGGAAAAAAGTTAGCAGGTCTATGGGCAAGATCATAAATAAACTGCTTAGGAGCATCCCAGAAAACACGGAGCAACAGAGACCGCTTAGGCAGCGGAACAAAATCAGACTTCGGACGAGCTTTGAAATCTTTGTAAAAATAGATCCGAAAACAAAGGCACATAAAGCCAATGATACAAAGGAAACCGCCGAGACCATATAAAGGAATCTTCAAAAACTTAAAAAGCATCAAAAAGAGAGATTCAAAAGCTTTAACCATGGCAGCACCTCATGCGATCGGAAGCAAATCCCAGAGAGTTTTAATAAGAGCAACGACAATCCGGAAAGCATGAAGTGAAAGAGTAATACCCAGAATAGCAAAAACAGTAGTCATAGGAACAATATAGAAAATAACCTGGAACGCTTCAACAGCGCCAGTAATCAAACCGGAAGGAATAGAAATATTGATAGTAGGAAAAAGATTGATAATGAAACCGAAAAAGAAATCGAATAAACCCTCAACAATCATACAAACACCTCACAATTTCTTTCCGTGAATCGTCCAGGCAGCTCCCTCGTCGGTCTTTTGCACTTCCATACCAGAACCGGAAATAATATTAGGAATATGACAATACAACCGCCAAAGAAAGAAAATCCACATAAACGCAGTAAGCAAATTCCGAATAGTATTACGGTAAGTAATCATCCAATCAAGAACAAGAGCTGTTCCCGATCCTGATCCGATCGACTGACCAAAAAAAGTACGTTCATCAAGGTTAACATTTATACTAGGAGGACTATCAGCAGAAACATTATTAAGAGCTGTCTTAAACTCAGTCCAGGCATCAACAATATCTTCGTACCAGGCGAATTTAGCTTTAACCTGAGCAATCTTATTATCAAAATAACCCTGCTCAGGCACAAAAATGTGCTCAATACCAGAAAGAAGACTTTGGCCGAGAGATTGCAAGCCAGAAATAACACTTGATATAAGACCATTAGTCTGCGTCAAATCAGTATTATTATTGATTATCGTAACAGAACCGCCAGAACTACTGATATCTGTTGTAGTTGTTACAGTAGTAGTAACAGGAGAATCGTGAGACACATCATCATAAGAGTAAGGCGTAGCAATAAAGATAAAAAAGTCACGTCCTAATGATGCAATGTTCTCAAACCGAAAAAATGAAATAGAGGAATCAACAGCATTATAAGTAAGTAGACGAGACTGAAAAGTCAAATCACCCCATGAAGTATCACGAATACGAGTATGAGCAAGATTATAGTAATCAGAAGATGAAGCAGAAGAGGGAGAACGAGAAAGCGAAATCATATTAGCAGGATTCGTAGAAATAGCATTGCCAACAAAAGACGGATCAAGAGTAGACGAGCTAGAAAGATTAGATATAGAACCAACAAAAAAACGCAATCCTCCAGAATGATAGATATCAACCGGGATATAAATATCACCGCGTACATTTGAACCGTCAAGCGAAGATACAGTACCTTTATAAACAAGAATATTATAAGAAGATAAAGAATTCGAGTTAATAACATCATTCGACTCAATATTAATACCATCGATATAATTATTAGAAGAATCATAATTGATATAATTGAACGTTGTAGAATATTCTACGCCGCCGACAGTGACATTGCCTGTAAAAGAATTACCGAAAAATGAAAGAGTATCATTAACAGACCATTGAGTATAAGTAACTACATCTTCCGCAGCAGCATCAATGCCGCTTAAACAAAGAGCAAAAGTGATAACCAATGCTGCACAGATGCCGAAGAAACGAGAAAAACGCACGCACATCAAATCACGCTCCTTTCAAGAAACCAGAAACAAACCTGATCCCCTTCCGGATCCCGACGAAGCCAACAAGACAAACAAGGACAACCGGCAAGAGATTCAAAACATCGGAAAGAACATTATAAGAATAGATCCCGTCAAAAAGATTGCCGGTAGGAGCATAGACGGAACCGGCTCGGAACTGAGCAGGAGTAAAATAATGCTGTTTGGTGCTATCTACAGACTGTGCCATAACCTGAACATTAGAATAAGGGATCACTCCATTCGACCAGGCCGAAGACGGCAGCGGAATAGCAGAGCTCTGAGTACCCCAACGCATAGTAGAAGAATCATACTTAATAGATGCACCACCATTCACCATAGAAATACCATTCTCAGCAAAAGTAATAGAAGGATTACTAATAGCATAGTAATCACCACTATACTTAAGTACTAAGTAATCATAATCGCCATTGATGAAAAGCGAACCCTGATGATATCCCTGATAGACATTATCATACTCAAATGCAGACCGTTTTTGTGTAGTAGTAACTTCGGACAAAACGAACACCTCCATATAAAAAGCCGCACTAACCCTACGTATAAACTTGTAGGGAAAGTGCGGCAGCCTGTCAACACGACAGTCCAATCATGCGCTCTGCAGCATGGAGCGAACGAAAGCGATACCCTTACGAATACCGATAAAGGTAATCATAACGGGCAGACAGGTAGGCAGAAGACCCAGAACCTCGTCCAGAACACCCTGAAGCATCTGCTGAGTAACAACGCTAGAAACAGTAGACGGATTCACAACTTCACCTTCAAACGCAGCAAGAATCGGAAGGAAATTCATACTCACACCTCCTTTCAGAAGAATATATTGAGAAAGCGGTAACAATATCGGCATACAAGGAAAACAACAAACGCACAGAGAAAACCTATGATAAACGTAAAACAATCATTTACCCTGGTCAACTGCTCGTTCAGCTGCGTGAACATCTCTTGTTCCGACAGGCTGACCGTCGTTGTTGATGTAGACTCCTCGAATGTCGTCATTAAGGAAGTGAGAGTTGTTGTTTCGTTCATTTCTTTTCCTCCTCGCAGCCGAAACAACATGAAGACCGATCGTTGCGATCAACCAGATAGAACCGGAAATAATAATGAGAATCTTAGACCACGTAGGAAAAACGGGCATGAAACTCACCCCTTTTCCGTAAACGTAACAGAACCTACATCGAAGCCGCCCTTGTCATTAGGGAAGAATCCGAGATTGACCGGCTCGCCAATGTAAAGCTCGATGTCCTTGATCAGATCCTCAAGCGGCATACCGAAGACCTGGTCGATCAGTTCAGCTTTGATTTTGAAGGAACAGCCCATGTTACCATAGACAACGCCCTTCGGGCTGTAACCACCGGCAAGAGTACAATGAATAAAACAGTTATCCCAGGAAAAGGAATCACCGTTATCACGCTCACCCTGACCGGTTCGTCTTTCAAGACCCTGAAAATAGTATTGCATATTTTACCTCCTTGAGCTATCGGCATTGCTCCAGCCGTTTACAATTTGCCGGTATTCTTGCGCCGGTTCGCAAATAAATGAATCGAATGCCCTATCTGCTGCGACTTACACTTTCTCATTTCGAGAGGTTTCCGCGCAGCATTCCCACCCTTTAAGCTATACCATGCATTGCCGGTTCCGGCTCACCTCGGCACATTCAATTCTATAGATACCGCCATATGGTGGTATCTACAATTATAATACCACTAAATAGCGGTTTTGTCAATACCACCATATGGAATTATAGTATAATATTATTGACAAAATTCAAGAGGTGATTTTATGCAATATCCACGAATCAGAGATTTAAGAGAAGATAACGACAGAACACAAGGAGAAACAGCTGCATTACTATTCCTACAAAGAGAAGTATACCGAAGATATGAAACAGGTGAACGCGAAACACCACTTTGTATAGCAATAGCCATAGCAGACCTGTACAATGTATCGCTCGATTACCTCACAGGAAGAACAGACAACCCCAATAATCCAAACCTAAAGGAGAAATGAAAATGAACGAAAAAGAGTTAAACGAGTTCCTGAAAAACAAGGAAATCAGAGAAGCAATACAAAAAGAGGTATTAAGGCTTGGACCAGTAAACTTCTACAAGAACTACTTTACAGAAGAAGAAATGACAGATGAGCTAAAAAATTTCATTGAAAAATTTGAGAACCCTAATCTTTAATGCGAGCTGCAACGAACAGACTGTTTTTTCCGCTGCGCTCCCTTCCAGCTCTGCGACGGCTGCTTTAACCCTCGGGAACCGAGGGAACCTGTCTTTTTCAGTTTTGGAGCGTGGAAAACTACTCCGATCATTGAAAACGCTGAGGGCATGTATTGAAAACTATTCAACATCACTCTGCAAGTGAGGTGCCGTGAGTGATGTTGAATAGTTTTCAACACATGCCCTCGGGCGCGTTTCCAACAATCTCCATAGTTTACCACACTCGCACTACGTGCCACCTATTAGCGAATGTTTGACGGAACTGCTCTTTTTTTTTTTATTTTTTAGATGAGAAAGGACGCGATCGCGGAGGCCGCAGCCGTCTCAGAGCTTCCAGGGAGCGAACACGGGACTAATCCGAGTACTACTGCGGAACTTCTATTCGTTGACCAAACTTGAAAGAATTAGATTACCAGGACGAGCAATCGGCTCATACTCGGAATAGTTCGTAAGAAAACCATAGCAATCCAAACATGCTTCTTTATCTGCTTCTGTATGACACGAAGAATGAACACAGGTCTCACATGATTTTCTAAATTCAGATGATTCTTTATAACGAGAACAATAATCATCTGAACAGACCCACACAAGATAATAAGGAGACTGTACGTTCTTACAACCATACCTCGGCAAATCAGATTCATCCAGGATTAAACCGTAAAACTCACAGTTAAAACACTCTCGCATAAAATAACCTCCCAACAACCGAATAATCTATCTTTGGCGCAGCTCAGCTGTCCGATCTCCAAAGGGTGATTCCGGACATCCTTGCAACGTCCAGAGACCTTGACGAAGCAAGAGACCGTGCAGCCGCCCTATTCAAGCTATAAACGGCGTACACAGTCTCATAGACGTTATAGGGAGCGTACTTGCCTGCGCTCCATGACTTCATTATATCACAGGCAAGTACCGAATGCCAAGACCTTTTCAGGTTCAGAACGGAAAAAGTCTCAGAATATATATCGTATCCTCAGCCGCATTCCTTGCGGATGCCGGTTCTCCGCATGACGAGCACGAATACGGCAGTGACAGTCAGAATCGCGGCTGCAAAGCTCAGGAAGAACGGCAGGGCTTTCGGCGGATAGCTCAAAAAGAATTGTGAAAGCTGTGCCGGTTCCTTATGATAATAGATATCACGCAGCTTCTGCATCAGCGCGGCAGAGACAGAGACCTTGAGCCGGAATACACTGACCAGCGCAAGCGGAATGAGTGTGCCGCCCAGCAGCCCGAATACACCGTATTTCCGGAACAGCGCGTACAGGCAGCAGCATGCCGTCAGCAGCAGACAGAGCATGCCGAAATACAGCAGCGATTCCCAGCAGATGAGTTTCGGAATATTTGCAAGCAGCGTTTCCGCGTCTTCGCTTCGCAGATCATCTCGCTCTGCCGGAAGAACAAGATTCATACAGTACAGGTCATAGGACCAGTGATAGTAGCCATAGTATGCATAATCGTCCATGCTCACTCGATTCCGGATTATAAGCTGAAGGGCATTGACGGCGGACAGCGACGCAGCGGTCACGAAAACCGATGCGAGCAGTGTTTGAATGAGTGTTCTGCGCGAAACGCCGTTTGCCGTTCCGAATCGGAATGCATTGCCGCAAATAAACGGGAATCCGATGACAGCCGCGAGCAGCGTCAGCTTTTCGATGTATCTGTATATCCAGATATTCATGCCCGTAAAAAGCCCGATGATCCAGAAGCTGATGATCAGAATGCCGCCTGCGCAGAGCAGCGTCGTCCCGATGCCGCCCCTTGTCCGCAGCAGATACCGAAGCATTGTTTTCATATCTGTCCCCCCTGTTCCTTGCCGCAGATTTCAGCGCGTTTGATCAGCTTTGCGAAAACTGCATAGATTGCCAGATACCAGAGAGCAGCGAGTGCAGTCAGCAAAATTATATAGTTCCAGTATTCTTGATTGATCACTTCAAATAATTCATTCGGATACATGTAATAATGAATCCCGCCTATGAATTGATTGACGAATTGATTGACAAGTGAATCATACTGATTCATATAGATATAGCCGAGAAAGCCCGTAATGCACGCCGCTGCCAGTCCGACCGGCAGATTGAACCGGTTTTTGAAGCCGGTATATAACATTGCCAATGTGTAGAAAAACAGGATCATGCAGAATACGAACACGATATTGAACAGTAGCATACGCGGCCGAAAGATAGAATATGAATGCGTTGTCAGTAAATTACCCATGCAGCTGAGTTCCAGATCAAACTGACGGAAAATGAGAACCGTCAGCATATTCAGCAGCGTGATGATACCGGTCGTGATCAGTGCAAATACCGGCAGTGCAGGCAGGATACACTTCCGGAAGCGCGTTCGGGATACGCCGAAATTAACCGCGATATGCAGCAAACGGTCCAGAACCACAGCGCAGCCGATTCCTGCTGCAAAGCCGCCGATCATTTCATACATCGACAGATCAATCTGACCGGTTTCGCCGTCATGAACCAGAACACAGAGAAAAACCATGTAAATAAAGAACAGCGCTGCGAATACGGCTGCGATGAATTTCAGGTATTCCCGCAGCCCTTCGCGTCCGCGGAACAGATATCGGGAAAAATCACGCATGATTATTCCTCCCCTCCGGTCAGAGCGATGAGAAGCTGCTGCATCGAAGGCTGCGAGAGGTTCAGACCCGCCGGAACCGCATCCGGTTCGCCCTTGACGCAGGCGGAACAGAGCGTTCCGACCGCTGTCCGGCTGAGCACCTCTTTTCCGCTGAGATAGGCTTCCACATCCTCCGCCTTGCCGTCCACCGTATATGCGAGGCGCCGCAGCTCGTCGCTCTCGGAATCGGCAATCAGACTGCCTTCGCGCAGGATAAAGCAGTGTTCAAACAGTCCGGCGCATTCGTCGATCAGATGCGTCGAGATGATAAATGTTGTGCCGGTTTCCTCAAAACGTTCGAGAATCAGCTTATAAAGCAGCTCGCGGTGATTGGCGTCCAGACCGAGCGTCGGCTCATCGAGAAAGAGAAATTCTGCGCCGCTCGACATCGCAAAGATCACCTTTGCGATTGTACGGTAGCCGGTCGAGAGCTGCGAAAGCCGCTTGACCGGATCGAGTTTGAAGCGTTCGCAGAGTTTTTTGGCATAATCTGCGTCCGTCTTCGGATAGAACATCTGCATGGAACGGATCACATCGCTCACACGCATATAATTCGGCAGCAAATCCTCTGCGCCCATGCAGTAGACCGATTTCAGCAGTTCATCATTTTCGCAGAGCGGTTTGCCGTCCAGCTCGACCGTGCCGCGGCTCGCAAAAATGCGGTTGCCGATGATATTGCAGAGGGTCGTTTTTCCGGCACCGTTTCTGCCGAGCAGTCCGTAGATTCTGCCGGATTCGATTGTCAGATTCACGCTGCTGAGCGCCTGTCTGGAATGATGATATGTTTTGGACAGTGATTTGACTGTGATCGTGCTCATTGCGCGTCATCTCCTTTCAGCATTTCGATCAGATCGGCACGCGACAGTCCGAGCCGCTGCGCCTCCGCAAGAAGCGGTGCAATATAATCGTCATAGAATTTGACCCTGCGGTCGTCGCGTACATGTTCCGTCGCGTGTTCTGCAACATACATACCCATTCCCCTTTTCTTGTAGACCAGTCCCTTTTCGACGAGCAGATTCACGCCCTTGCGGACGGTCGCCGGATTGATTTTCAGCACCTGTGAAAGCTCGGTCGTGCTGGGAATCTGTTCGTCAGCCTGAATCTGACCTGTCACGATCCTGTCCTCGAGCCACTGCGCAATCTGTATGAACAGCGGCTCTGTGTCATTGAAACTCGGATATTTCACGTTTTCTCACATCCTTCCGTAATCTTAGTCGGTTAGTTGCTTGTGTAACTAAGTATATATCAGAACCGTGCAGATGTCAAGGGGTTCCGGTACGATTTGGCACAATGCACAAGATATGCAATTCTGATTTGTGCAGTATGCGGCGGCTGCCTGACATGCAGCGCGTTATCAGGGCAAAAAAATCATCAATATCAGGAAAACTATTGCAAAATCTGATAAAATATAGTATAATAAGTACAATTTCATTCTGATTTACGCAACCGCATCTATGAAACAGAAAGGAGTTATCCGGCATGAAACTGAAACAAAGACTGCTGTCCCTGCTTTCCGCAGCAGCACTGACCCTCACGCTGCTGCCTGCTGCACCGGTTCCGGCAGAAGCGGCAGACTCCGATCTCTACTGTCAGACCTTTACCGGCAGCAACATCGGCAAGCACAATTACAGCCGCTGGGCTGCGGCGATCACCTCAAGCCTTGTTCCCTCCGGCACCGGCTGGATGCGCGTGCAGGGCGGCGCGATTGTCAAAACCGACACCGAAAATCCGAAGGCGCTGATTGAATACTACACCTCGGATTTCAAGCTGCAATCGCGGAAAACCGTGACCATGCAGCTGCCGGTCTGGGGCGGATTTCATCAGGGCAAGGACGGATACTTCTATCTGATTACCGGTCAGAACAATTCGGAGAAAGACAATGATCTGCCTGTGCTGGATATCGCTAAGTACAGCAGCGACTGGAAGCTCGTCAAGCATGTCTCTGTCAACAACAGTACGCTGAGTACCAAAGGTGTTACCGCTCCGTTTGATGCGGGCACACTGCGCTGCGCCGATGACGGAACATGGCTGATTCTGCATATGGGCAGAGAAATGTACAGCGGGCATCAGGCAAACCTGATGTTCCAGATCAAGATGTCCACGATGAGCGGGCTCATTCACACGGATTCCAATTCCGTGAACTATTCGAGCCATTCCTTCAATCAGTTCGTCATGCTGGACGGCACGCATGTCGTCACGATCAGTCACGGCGATGCCTATCCGCGTGCCGTGGTGCTCGATTATTTCAAGAGCGATTATACCGGCGGCAATATGACCTCTGCCTCCGCGACGCGCTGCACGCTGGTGCCGTTTCCGGCGGCAGCCGACAGCACGAATATGCGGGAGGTCAACTATACCGGTGCATCCGTCGGCGGATTTGCACAGAGCAGTACGCACTATATTATCGCGTATAATTCGATCAATCAGAATAAGATCGCCGATTACTGGAACGATTATTCCGACCCGTATACCCGTAATATCATGGTTGCGGCTGCGCCGAAAAATGATCTCAGCGGAACGGTCACACGCTATACCGTCACAAATTATGCGGAAGATACAGACAAGGGTCAGACGCCGTATCTCGTGCAGACCGGCACCGATGCCTTTGCGCTGCTCTGGCAGAGAGGCAGTCAGGTCAATTACCGGACACTCGACAAGACTGGCAAACCGACCGGCAGCATCCAGAGCTTTGAGGGCGCGCTCTCTGACTGTGAACCGGTTGTCCGGAACGGCAAAATCTACTGGTATACGTGGAAAAATGAGACGGTCACGCTTTACAGCATGAATGCACAGAGCCCGACCGCGCTCAGCACTGCCGTCTATCAGGGCGGTCATGAGTACGAGCAGCTGACAGAAGCCGATGAAAACGGCAATGTCACGCTGCGCTGCACAAAATGCGGCGAGGATAAGCAGATTGTCGTCCCGACCGCTTTCTATCCCTACTGGACAACGAGCGACAATCCGAATTCCTACTCCACGAGATTTCCCGATAAGCCGGATGCAGGCAAGCAGCTGATTGTCCGTGCAAGTGCGTCCGCGCCGGACGGTGTGACGAGCTCGGCATATGTCATGGAGGTCACGGAGGGCGCAGAGTATCTGACGCCTGTCGATCCGGAGAGCAATGATTTCAAGCAGTATTTTAAGATTGAACAGTTTGATCCCGAAGCGGTCAGCTGCACGCTGCGCATCTATCCGAAATACAATCCGGCTGCGGCAAAGGATTACAAATTCAGCCTGAAACACAGCTATGAGATCACGGAGACCGTCCAGCCAACCGGCGAGAAGGACGGCTATATCACCTATCACTGCACAGGCTGCGGGCATACTTATCAAAAGACGCTGGGAAAGCTGACACCGCTCACGGCGACAAGCGTACACTGTACGGTCAATGATGCCGCATGCAAATACAGCGGAAAGCCGTTTGAGCCGGAATTTACGGTCACGGTCAGAGATTCCGGCGGCACACAGATCGAATTGCAGCAGGATGTTGATTTTACCGCTGCCTATTCGGACAATATCAATGCAGGCATGGGCAAAATCACGCTGACGGCTTTGCCGGACAGCCTCTATGTCAGCGGAAAATCGGAAATACTGTTCACGATTCAGCCGCAGGAGCTGAAAACCGGCAGGCTCTCGATTGCATCCAATCCCGACCGCGATCCGGACAAGGTTCTGACGCCGGATATCACGGTTAAGGATGATCAGGGCAATGTGCTCGTGCCGGAGCAGGATTATACCTGTGAATACGGCGAAAATACGATCTCTGTCAGCGGAAAGGGCAATTTTACCGGCACAATCGGACGGACATTCACGCCGAGTTATCTGTATCTGTCGGGCTGTACGGTTGCATTTGCCGATCCGGATTTCGATGCGGAGCGCAAAACGCCCTATACCGGAAAGCCGATTGCACCGGAGATCGTTCTCAAGGACGGTGAACGCATCCTGCGCGCCGACACCGATTATACGGTCAGCTGGGAGAACAATACAGATGCAGGCAGAATTTACGGCACTGTCACCGGAACAGGTGCCTATAAGGGCACCAAGAGCATCTATTTTCAGATCACGGCAGTGAGCATTGCCGATGATGCCGATTTCATCGCGGAAATCACGGACGAAGGACCGTTTGTCTATTCCGGCGAAGCAGTCAAACCGGCTGTGAAGGTCTGCTCGCCCGACGGCAAAACCGTTCTGACCGCCGACAAGGATTATACACTGACCTACAGCGGCAATATCAGCAAGGGCACCGCGACGGTTTATGTTTCCGGCAGGGGCAACTATACCGGACAGAAAACGCTGAAATTTACAATCGAGCCGCTTGCACTCACCGAGGAGAACTGCAAGCTCACGCTCGAATATGATTCCGCTGTCTATGACGGCAAGAGCCATATGCCTGCGGTCACGGCAATCATCGGCGACAAAACGCTGACAACCGGCTTCAACCGGAAATATGCCGATGTATACAACGCCGGAACCGCTTCCGTCACCGTTGAATTTACCGGAAACTATACCGGAACCTTCACGCTCGAATATCAGATTCTGCCGGCGGAGCTTGATCCGGAGGTGCTCAGTCTGTCCGTAACCGAATATACATTCAGCGGCAGCGAGCGTACACCGGCAGTCGTGCGGACCGACAGCGTCAGCTTCCGAAAAGGCATCGACTATACCGTCACCTATCAGGATAATCTGCATGCCGGTACCGCAAAGGCGCTGATTGAGGGCATGGGCAACTATACCGGCAGCGCGGAGCTGACCTTCACGATTCTGCCGTATACATTCAAAACAACGGATAAGATCACGGTTTCGCCGTCTTCGTATGACTGGACAGGCGATGCGGTCACACCGGATGCATCCGTGACAGCAAATTATACCAAGCTCAAGCCGGAGACGGATTACACGCTGGAATATGCGGATAATACATACCCCGGCACGGCATCCGTCACCGCAAAGGGCAAGGGCGATTATACCGGCACACTGTCTGCATCCTTCCGGATCAATCCGGCAAAGCTGACAGCGGCGATGTTCAAGCTCGAAGCAGATGAATTTACGTATACTGGCAGCCCGATCCGTCCGAAGGTTACTGCGGTGAATCAGCCGAAGCTGATTGAGGAGGAGACCTTCTTTGCCGTATACGGCGAGAATACGGACTGCGGCAAGGGCAGCGTCAAGCTCACCGGTGACGGGATATATCAGGGAACGGTCACGCTGTATTTTGACATTGTTCCGGCGGATATCAGCAAAACCGCGAAGGTCAGAACCGCCTTTTCGACGGTGACCTTTGACGGCAGACCGACCTATGCACCGGAGGTTATGGTTTCGCTCGGCGGGGATGATCTGCCGCGAACTGCCTATACCTATGCATTCTCGGACAATCAGAATGCCGGAACGGCGAAGGTCAGGGTCACGTTCAAGGGCAATTATACCGGCACCGCAGAGGGCTCGTTCACGATTCTGCCTGCCGATCTGAAGGATGTCCTGACCGCAAAAACGACGAATACATCGACCTATATGTATGACGGCACGGCGCATACGCCCGATGTTTCGGTCAGGCTGCAAAACGGCTATACGCTGCAAGCGGAGGATTACACGCTCAGCTACGAAAACAATGTCAATGCAGGTGAAGCGACTGCCGTGATTACGGGCAAAGGTAATGTCACCGGCGAATACCGGATTCCGTTCAGCATTTCGCCTGCACCGATCAGCCGCATCGAGCTGGACGGTGAGAAATTCACTGAAAACGGCAAAAATATCTGTCCTGAGGTACGTGCCTATGCAGGCGATCCGGAGAAGGCGCTGATTCCGGAGAAGGATTATACGGTTTCGTACAAGAATAATTTACAGCCCGGCATTGCGGAGGCATATGCAGACGGTACCGGCAATTACACCGGCAGACGCATGCTGCAATTTGAGATCGAAGGAACCACGACCACGACTACAACGACGACGACTACAACTACTACGACAACAACGACCACGACTACCACCACTACGACCACAACCACAACAACTACGACAACCACCACTACTACGACTACAACGACGACAACAACTGCGACCACAACGACTTCGACAACGACCACCACTACAACAACAGCCGCTGCGACGGCCACAACTGTTCCGACCGGTACAACAACGACAGCCGCCGCATCCGCGACCGGCAGCACTTCGGCAACATCCGGAACCGTGACAACGCCCCGCACCACTGCGGCAACCGTCACTACAACCGGTTTTGAGACAACAACCACAACCGTCACCGAACCGACAACGACGAGTCAGACATTCACAACAAGGACAACGCCTGAACTGACCGTGACAACGACAACCGCAGCGACAGTGCGTGAGACAACCGCGCCGCCTGTCACAACGGAAACTGTGACGACTGTAACGACTGCATATGAGACGGTCACATCGCAGACAAGCACCACCCTGATATTTACGACGCGCACCGAGCCGAGCATAACAGAAACCACAACGACAACGACGCGCGAGCCGTTCACAACCGTGACCGAAACCGTGACGACACCGCGTATTACCACGGAAACAGTCACAACACTGACAACCACAAGTGAGACGGTCACAACATCGACCATTACGAGTGAAACGGTCGCAACGCCGACGACTACGAGTGAGACAGTCACGACGCCGACCACCACGAGCGAAACGGTGACAACACCGAGCACCACGAGCGAAACGGTGACAACACCGAGCACCACGAGTGAGACGGTTACAACGACGACCACTACCGGTGAGCCGGTCACAACGCCGAGCACGACAAGTGAAACAGTCACAACGACGACCACGATCAGTGAAACGGTGACAATGCCGACAACCACCAGTGAAACGGTGACAACGCCGACAACCACCAGTGAAACGGTGACAACGCCGACAACCACCAGTGAAACGGTGACAACGCCGAGCACCACGAGTGAGACGGTCACGACGCCGAGCACTACGAGTGAGACGGTGACAACACCGAGCACCACAAATGAGACAGTGACGACACCGACCACGACCAGTGAAACGGTCACGACGCCGAGCACCGCGAGTGAGACAGTCACGACACCGACCACCGCGAGTGAGACAGTCACGACACCGAGCACCACCAGTGAAACAGTTACAACGTCGAGCACCACCAGTGAGACAGTCACAACGCCGAGCACCGCAAGTGAGACGGTGACAACGCAGACAAGCACAAGCGAAACATCCGCGACCACCACGGAAACAGAGCCGAAAACGCCGACAGAGGGCGATCTCAACGGCGACGGCACCCGCTCGGTTGCCGATGCGGTATTACTGGTCCGCCTGCTCGCAGAGGATTCGGATACAGCGACGACGCTGCCGCCGGTGCATATTCCGGCGGACATCAACGGCGACGGCATCCTCGATCTCATGGATGTGCGCGCACTGCTCAGAATGATTCTCGCAAAATAATCCCGAAACACACAAACAAAGGAGCGTACTGCATGTGCGCTCCTTTTACTTTGTACAAATTATTCTGTTTCTATTGACAATCCTTCTGAATTATGGTATAGTATATATAATTCATTCTGTTGAAAATATCCGGAATCTGCCGCACAACACCGAACAGGAGGCGATCTCATGTACTGCATCATCAACCGTATCCTATCAACCGGACTTGCCCTGCTGCTTGCTGCTGAGGCTGCCGCCGTGCCTGTGTCCGCAGAATCGCGCCAGCCGATCGGCATTGTCGAATTCGGCAATGTCAGTACCGCGCTGACGGTCGGGGAAGTGCCCGATTACACAGCATATCTCACCGGCGATGCCCTGCTCCATGCAAGCATCCTCAATGAAGGCTGGGGCTGCGTATCCGATATGAATATCCACACCTCGAAAAATGAAGGCAATCCTGTGCCGGATGATCCGGTCGGCGTGCCGTACAGTTATCTGATCGCGCTGCGTGCTGACAGCGGCTATTATTTCACAGAGGGCTTCGATCTGTATTACAATGACGAGCCGATTGACAGCAGCATGTATACCGCGACGCTTCAGGATGACGGCGAAACGCTGATGCTGCTCTGCGATTTCATTCCGCAGGTCACGCCGCTCGCACCGAATGCGCAGGCGCTCTCCGAAATCTATATTCTGGATGCGACACTCAATTTCGCCGCCGGAGATGCACCACGGTTTACCGCGCATCCGGCAGACCCGTCGCTCGTGACGGTGCAGTATGAGCGCTGGGTCGATCTGCTGGATTATGAGCACTTTGTCATGAGCGACGAGGCGTATAATCAAGGCATGGGGCTGACCGATGAAAACCGTCTGACTGCCTTTGCTCCGAACGGACAGTATCATTATGATATCTGCGTCTCGGCGAATTACGGTTATGTATTTGCTGATGATGTAAAGCTGTTTGTCAACGGCATTCCGTGTACGGTCAACGGGCATACGCCTGATCTGATTGCGGTCAATGAGGTCTGCATCCTGACGGTTCCGCAAAAGCAAACCACAACAACCGTCACGACAGTCACAACAACGCAGACCACATCAACTGCAAAACAGACGACATCCGCATCCTTACCGACGACCGTCACGACCAAACCGACAACCCATAGTACAACGGTCACAGCAAAGCCGACAACATCCAAATCCGCTGTGACAACTGCGCAGCAGACAACATCAAAAACAACCGTTACCACAAAACCGGTCACAACCAAAGCAACAACCACAACTGCAAAACAGACCACAACAGAGCTTTCCGTTCCGACCGCTGTCTTTGATCCGACGCTGCGCTACGGCGATCTGAATCAGGACGGCAGAATCTCGGTCTCGGATATCGTGCTGCTGCTGCGGTATCTTGCAGAGAATGACAGCCTGAATCTCAGCGCGGCAGGTCTTTCCGCCGCGGATATCAATCTCGACGGACTGCTGGATATGCAGGATGAAAAGCTGCTGGTGAAGCTGGTGCAGGAAAATCAGGACAAGCAGCCTGTTCTGCCGCCGAAGAAGGCGTATTTCGGGGATGAAACCGATCCCGAAGCGCCGAATGCTCCGGATACTGCCGGAAAAGAATGGATTTTCAAGCCGGAGGGCAAAAGCGCTGCCTATATAGATGAGCCGATTGCCGGACTGACCGTCAGTGCGCCGGAAAATGTGCTCAGCTATGACGGACAGCTCCTGTTCAGCGAGCTGGAAAACAATGAAGCGAAAAAGCTCGATCAGATTTGTGCAGATGCAGGCGCGATCATGCTCGATGCATGGCATGTCGATGCGGGCATTGAGCCGGACGAGCATCTGCCGGGATGCTATTCGTGCAGCTATGACCTCTCGCGGCTGGAGCTGCCGGAGGAAATGTACGATCAGCTGCATATTCTGCGCATTGCCGATGACGGCACCGCGGAAGAATATCCGGTCGAAATTGACGGGACATCGCTCACATGGATGAGCGATCAGAACAGTACCATCCTGATCGTTGTGTGCAGAGATGCGGTTATCATCGCCGTCGCGGTCGGTGTGATTGTCACTGCGGTCGAGTATTACACATGGTTGAAGTCCGTAGACGGCTGCGCCGGAATCTATGATACCGGACGCTGCACAATCTATTATCATGACAATGAACCGCAGGAAACAAAGGATGCACGAAAAAAGCGTATGACCGAAATCGAAACCGATGCGGACCGGCAGGCACGGGAATATGCCGAGGCAAAGGTCGGCGACGCATGGGGCGGTATCGCAGGTCTGTTCATGAATTATGCGCGCGAGGTCAATCGGGTCGCAGCACAGAAAAAGTACGAGCTGCTGCGGGACAATGCAGAATATCAGAAACTCCTGGAGCTTGAAAACGGACATCCGGCGGATGTTGTGATGCTCGCAAGACAGTACGAAATCGCAATGGATTATCTCTATTTATATGAGGGATGTCCGAAGCTCAAAAAGCCGGATATTGTTTTCAGCGAAACCGTTGAAGACCTCGGTGATGCCGTGACGAACTACGTCGTCGGCAACTATATGCTGGTCAAGCGGACGCCGCAGAAGAACAATGATCATATTCAGAAAAACAAAAAATATTTTGATCTGTACGGCACGGCAGTTTCGTCGGATACTGCCGACCGGCTGCTGACAACCCTGACCCATGAGCTCTTCCACCTGATTCAGGCGAAAAAGCTGACAGGAAAAAATGAAGCCAATGTCAAATTCTTTGAAATGACTGCGATGACGATTGAATGTCACTGTGCGGAGAAATATAAGGAATGGGACTATATTCAGAATCATGTACTGGATGACGGCAAGGCTTATGAAACATTCGGTTATCCGCTGGATGAAAGCTCCAAGATGCTGACGGACGCAAATCACAATCTCCAGACACAGTCCGGCTATTCGCTGGCACGGTTCCTCATGCATATTGAATCCATCCAGAAAAAGAAGTACCGCGGCTGGGATATGATTCAGGCGTATAAAAAATTCGGAACGATCTCCGGTATGCTCATGCATATCTGCGGCTTTGCGGATACCACGGTCGCATCCGGAAAGCCCGATGATGTTCTGAATGCTTACTGGAAGCATTTCCAGAAACAGAATGCTGTCGAATCCGTTGCGCTCCTTTGTGCCGAAACGGATTATAAACTGAAAGAGGACACGAAGGTCAATTTCCCGTCCCAGATCAAAAAGCATCAGATGAATGCCGAGAACCCGACGCTGGTGAGCGCGGTTCCGGTAAAGAATTTCGCCTGTACGGCAGTTGCTGTGGAGGGTGCGCCGGACAGAGCATGGTCTGTGCTGCTGGAACCCGATCCGAAATTCACTGAGCAGCAGCCGGAGCATGAATTCCTGTTCCCGCCTGCAAACAAGCAGCAGAAGGGGCAGGATTCCAAAAACGGCACGGTGATTACCGCATTCGGACAGATGATGTATTACCGCGAGCTGCAATGCTCCGGCGCGGTCGGCGCATCATCCTATACAATCTATTATATTCCTGCACCGGATACACCGCAGGTCGAGCTCGACCGCGAAAAGGAAATGCTGACGGTCAAATTGCAGACGGCGCCTTCGGCAGTCTCGCAAAAGGAGAAAACCGACCGCTTCCTGATCATCTGCAAGATCGACGGAAAGGATGAATACACAGTGCCGGTCGAATTTGACAAATGGACCGAGGAGATCGTGATTCCGTTCTCGCTGCTGCCGCTGCATCTCGATACGAAAAACAAGCTCCGGCTGACCGTCTGCGAACTGATTGACAAAGGCGGCGAATTTGCCGAATGCAGGCTTGCGGAATCCAATCCCTATGAAACAGAGCTCGGCGAGGCGAATCTTGAAAGAACCATGTACTGCTCCGGAAAATTCGGCAATGTCGGCGTCAGCTCGGAGGCATCATTCTCGATGCAGATGAACGGCAGCTTCAAATTTGTATTCCAGCCGTATTTCAAAGAAACAAAGGAGGAGGAGCCGGATACAGATTATCAGCCGCCGGCGGACGGAGAAGGAACGCATAATCCTTTTGACGACACAGAGGTCGATATCAAGCATTCAATCGGTCACGGCAAATCGGATTATTCCGGCTTTACGGTCACCGGCAGGATCAAGGATGACGATGATCCGCACAACTGGACTGCGGAGATTGCGTCCTGCTCGCCAAATTCATTCCATGCATATTACAGCTGTATCATCACGCAGCTTGATGTGGATATTGAACAGGAATGGAACGGCTCCGGCATGGAAAGCGGCACCGTGCAGCTATCCACGGATGAAAAAGGAAATATGCGCATCACTGTCTCGATCATCACCGCAGACGGCAAGGTTGAGGTGAACGGATCATTTAAGTAACTGCTGCAAAACGGGAGCTGACGCAAAGTCAGCTCCCGTTTTATTCGGATGCAGTACAGGCGGACCGCTGCTGCAAACCGCAAAATCACAACAAATGCAGAATCCTATTGTTTTTTTTGCCGCATTGTGTTATAATAGTAAACAGAGGAGATATATCTCGCTTTGACACATGATTCCGGATCGCGGAATCCGCACAGCAAAATATGAAACCGGTACGCAAACTGCCGAATAATCATACGGAGGATGTCAAATGAAAGATCAGATCAAACTCGTAATCCTGAAAACAGAAGCAACCGAAACACTGCCCGCAGCGCAGTACATCGTCGAACCGCACACGATCAAGCGTATGGCGGAGGGCGATTCCAAATCGCTCATCATGGAGGAAATCTTTGCAGAAACGCTGATCGAGGATATTGCAAATCTCGTCGATGACATGCAGGTTCCGGATTCGCCGCCCTATCACAGCACGGTCGTGCTCGATGACGGCAGACGCCTCTATGCACCGATCGAAAAACTCACGGAGCTGGTCTGCAATGCATGGCAGGAGACTTTGCAGTATCAGGACATGCTGCGTTCGCAGTTTGAAGGCGGTCAGATGATGGGTGCGGTCGCCTGCACAACAGCGCCGCTTGGACAGTTTGCCGATCCGACAAACAGCATGGCAGGATTTATGGGCATCGGCGAAATCCCCGTCAATCCGGCAGTGCAGGAGCCGGTGAATCCTGCGCCGCAGCCGGTTGCCGATGACGATGCGACATGGACATGCTCCTGCGGCAAAACGGGTCTGACTGCGAAATTCTGTCCGGAGTGCGGCAGTCCGGCACCTGCGCCAGCTCCCGCACCTACACAGGAATCTGCATCCGGCGTATGGGACTGTCCGAATTGCTCTGCGCGTGATCTGACCGGAAAATTCTGTCCGGAATGCGGCACGCCGATGCCGGTGCAGCCGTGAAGGCTTTGGAGGAATGAGAATGAACCATAAAAGAGTGCTCTGCGCCGTATTGCTTGCGCTGACACTGACCGCAGGGATGACTGCCTGCGGAAATACCGGTTCTTCCGGTACATCCGGCACGGAATCCGCTGCCGAAAGCACCGCGGAAAGCAGCACGGAAACCGAAAAGGTCAAGCATAAGCGCGGCAAGGAGACAAACGACGGCAAGCTCATCACAGATGAAGAACTGCTGATCGTTCCGGATGAAATCACGCTGAACGGCACAAAAACAAAGGTCAGCTGGACGGAAACAAACGGCGTCATGCGGATTCAGGCGGTCACCGGTGAGATCGACGGCAAAACCTATACAATCCTCGAATCCGGCACGGTACCGGCGTCCTATATCCAGTATCAGAACGAGCACGAAAATGCATATATGTTCGGCGTATCGGGGCATGCCGTTGACGTCGAAATCTTCCAGAACGGCACCGCAGATTATGTAATCAACATTTCGACCGATCAGTGCATTATGCTGAAGGTCAGCCCGAATGATGTCACCGAGAAAGAGGCAAAACAGCTCTTCAAGGATTTTGATGCGACTGCTGAGCTCTATGATACGCTGATCGTTGATTTTATCAATGCATCGGAGATTAAGTGGGACTGACTGTTGAACCGCGCATCTGCGGTAAAACAGAGGATTTCTCATCTACAGTAAAACAAACTGAACAATTCAAATCACTGCGGTAACTGCCGTTTTACAGTGTCCGCAGCAAAAACCGGAAGGAGTGTACACAATGGGAGCAGACTCTACACAAATGTGCTGCCCGAACTGCGGCGGCACCATGGAATTCGACCCGAACGCCGGCAAGCTGAAATGCATATTCTGCGGCTCCGCGTTTTCGCAGGAGGAATGTGCGGCATTCTTCCATGAGCAGCAGGCGCAGGACGAGGCAAAGCAATCCGGAAGCGACTGGGGCAGCGATGCACAGGACATGAAGGCTTATTCCTGCAAAACCTGCGGCGCTGAAATCCTCACCGACGAAAATACCGGTGCATCGCGCTGTCCGTACTGCGGCAATACGACCATTATGGAGGCACAGTTTACCGGTGCGGCAAAGCCGGATTTCCTGATTCCGTTCGCCTTCAACAAGCAGCAGGCAATGGAAAAATACAAAGAGTACTACCAGAAAAAGTTTTTCCTGCCGAAGGCGTTTCTGGAGGGCAATCAGGTCGAGGAGATTCAGGGCGTGTATGTCCCCTTCTGGCTCTATGACGGCGCTGTCACAATCGACGCGGAATTTGAAGCCGCCGACAAGGAAGAAACCCCGACGGAAACAATCCGCCGCATCTACCGTGCAGAGCGCCGCGGTACGATCACCTTTGAGAATGTTCCTGCGGATGCCTCCAAGCGGATGCCCGATGCAATCATGGATTCCGTCGAGCCGTTCAAATTTGACGAGCTCAAGGAATTCAATATGATGTATCTGCCCGGATTTCTCGCAGAAAAATTCGACGTAAAGGGCGACGATGATCTGGAACGTGCCGAAAAGCGCGTCATTTCGACCGCAAAGCAGAAAACACAGGCAACCGTCAAGCACAACGAAGTACACGAGAAGCGCGGCAATTACGTGGTCAATTATACGAAGAAAAAGTATGCAATGCTGCCGATCTGGTATCTGACGACAAACTGGAACGGCAATCAGTTCAGCTTTGCAATGAACGGTCAGACCGGTAAATTCACCGGTGATCTGCCGGTCGATTACACCAAGCTCGGCATCATCACCGGAATCGGTGCTGTGGCAGCCGGTGTGATTCTCTATCTGCTGATGAAGTCAATTCCGGCGGCACTGATTGCAGCGCTGATTGTTGCATTGATTGTCTTCTTTGCAGGCAAGGGCAGCATGAAGCCGGTACACAATGCATCGCAGGCGAATGATTACATGGACAAGCAGGTGCATCTTGTATACTGTCAGGATCACTTCCTCCGCACGGAACGCAAGCCGAAGGAGCAGCGCCCTGCCGGCGGTCCCCCGCAGCATCCGACGAACGGTCCGTCCGCCGGTCCGCAGAAGCCGCCTTCCAGCCATAGATAATCCGTTTTATTTCACTTTTTTCCATAAAAACAGACCGCTGTTTTTCCGGACAGCGGTCTGTTTTTTGATTCGGTTGATTGCCGCAGCTCAGCGATAGCTGCCGTGCTCCTGCTTAAACATCTTCTTTTCTGCATACATCGCATGATCGGCGCGCTTGAATACCAGATCGTAGGTATTCTCTCGTGCCGAATATTCCGCAAGACCGACCGCCGCAGAATACCGCAGCCACGGGTCTTTTTCTTCATCAGTCAAGGCTTCCTCGAAGGCGGCACGCAGCTCCTCCGTAATGACGGCACGGTTTTCAAAATCCTGTCCTTGCAGGATGACAACAAACTCGTCACCGCCGATGCGAAAGACCGGCGAATGCTTATAGGCTTCGCAGATCAAATGACAGCAGCCCTTAATGTAAAGATCACCTGCCTCGTGTCCGAAATCATCGTTGATATATTTCAGATTGTTCATATCGACCATGACGACGGCAAAATCCTGCAAGCCGTTTTTGATCTGATTGATCAGCTGATCGACCTTTTTCGTATATGCAGCCTTGCTGCCGACGCCGGTCAGCGAATCGCGGTACGCCTCCTGCCTGATCTGACCGATCTGCTGCTCACCGGCGGTGACATCCTGCACCCGCAGATAGGAGCCGTCCACGGAGCCCTTGGCGTCCTTGACATAGCGCTCCTCCAGCACATAATACCGTGCGCTGTCACCCTCACCGACCTGCCGTTTCGCGCTGATCTGCGTCGTATTGGAAGCATCGCCGAACATCTCCCTGAGTTTTCCGACAATTTCATCGTATCGCTTATCCTCGATATGCACCAGCTTACAGCCCTGAGCATTCGCCCAGATGCAGTGCCCGTTCGCATCGAAAACATAAAACGCATCGGATAGGTCCGAAACGATATTCGAGAGGACACGATCCAGCAGCCGGAGCGGTCTGTAAAGCAGCGCAAAGAAGAAAATAACCACGCCGAAGATTCCGTATCCAAGCATCGAGCGGTCAATCGCATACTGGAAGAAAATATTGTAGGTTTGCAGCAGACCGACACCGACCATCGTCGCCAGAATGACGAAATAACGCTCACGGTAGATCTTCGGTGACCGGACGGTCATAATCACAAAAATAACGATGACACTGAAAAATACCGTATAGTCAACGATGCGGTGCAGCGTCTGTCCGAAATACGGAATCATCTTGTAATACGGCATCCCCTCGAACTCGATGGCGGAGATCGTGAATGCGTGTCCCGTAATCGGATTCAGCATCATCTGCAAGGCGTCGAGCATCAGCGCCGTGTAGGAAATGAGCGGCGCGACGGTGTGCTCCTGCTTCTTGCGGCAATAGACATCCGTAAAGCGCACCAGTGCTCCCATGACAAGATCCATGCCGAGATAATAGAAATAGCAGCCGAACAGCGCGACCGAGCGCGTGCCGGTACTGACGATCAGAAGATTGCCGAGCACAGGCGGAATCAGCGCAGCCTCGAGAAATGCAACTGCATTGCGGGAAGGTTTGTCCGAAAAGCGCGCCAGAACCGCACAAAGAATCAATACGGCAATCAGGATCAGGTATAAAACCGAAAAGACTAGTCTCATATGCCACGCCCTTTCAGAAGAAAATATCTTATCTCGAACGGTGTTTCTATGTAAAATACGATAATATTATATCTATTATAACACATTATCACACAAAAAGCAAGTTGAGAGCAGGATGTTTTATAAATCCAATAACCTGCCGTAGAACTTTAGATCAATACCTGCGGGCGCTGCCCGCTTATAACATATTATGATGTAAAATGCGATTTTTTTCAGAATTTTTAGGAAAATCATCAAAAACATGTGATGCGGATGCGTTTCTCCGTCTGCGAACCCTGCCGATGCAGAGTACGCCGGCAGCAAGCAGCAATCCGGCAAGCAGCTCAGCAATCCGCTCCGCAGGATGCAGTCTGCCGGTTTCCGGAAGGTTGATTGTCTCGCCGAAGCCGTGCGTGCCCTCGCCGGTCTGCGCATCAATCGTATAAGCATCCAGCTCCGAATGATCATATGTCCGCAGCACCAGCTCCACGCTGTTATCCGTCCGCATCCATGTAAAATATTCGTCCGGCGTGACGCCCATGCGGTCGGTATATTCCTGCACTGCCATACGCGCAAGCGCCTCCGGCGTATAGGCACCCTCTGAAAGTACCGGCGGTTTCAGCAGATCAATCTCATTTTCAGCATCATCTCTGCCCTTGAGCGTCAGCGGATCAATCGCAAGGAAAAAGGAATCCCAGCCGTAATCAAAGGAAATCAAACAGCGGTAACCGAATGCATCCGAACCGTAAGTATCCGACATGTGGTAATCAGGACAGTAACCGTCAAAACAGATCGCGCACGGCGCCTTACCGGTCACAGCCATAGCATAGGTTTCTGCGAGTGCAAGCAGCTCCTCGGTCGGACGGAGCGAAGCCATTTCAGCCGGATCGGTTGTCACCGGCTCCAGTACGATTCCGCCGTAGGCATCGCTGTCCTTGAGATGCTCCGATGAATCCGTATTGATGCGGATTCCGCCGGATTCGCCGTCGGAAAGCAATGTGCCGTGCAGCATTCTGCCGTTGATGCAGAACGTAATGCTGCTGTCGCGCGCAATCGTATATGCAAACGGCGTATCGCTGCCGATGCCGAGCGGATTATTCATCATACTGCTGTACAGAATCATTCCGCTCGCGCCGTCATTGTAAAACAGGAAGGCGCAGGCATATTCCTTTGCATAATACAGTCCGGCAGGAATTTTTGTCAGCATTTTGGCAAACAGGCTGATCTGCTGCGGCGCATACTGATCATCCCCGAATATCATCCCGTCCGAAGACAGCCGGTGTGTAAACAGAATACCGCTGCCGTTCAACAGGCTGAGATTCTGATACTCGTCGCAAATCTGCGTGCCGTCTTCATCCGGCTCGAAATAAACCCGCAGTCCGACTGAATCCGGACTGTCCATATAGATCAGCTCCGTGCGCTGCACCGGTCTGCCGTGACGCGCAGCGGAATCGGCAGCGGCTGCTTTCTTCAGCTGTTGAACCGAATAAAACGCACGCTGCGCATAGCGCTCTGCATCAACCGTCATAACCAGGTCCAGCGCCTCACCGGTCTCCATGTCGGTCAGTATATATTCGATGTCCGATATTTGCTTGACAAGCAGATATTTCTGCAAATGCAGGCTCGTGTCATAGAGCGTCAGACGGTTATACTTTGCCATGCAAATATAAAATACATCGCTGCCGTCAAAGAAATCCCGAAAACGCAGCGAACCGTCATCAATTTTGCAGACACCGCGGCGCGCGTCCAGCCACCAGCCGGCATGCCGCAGGAGATTCTCCGCTGCATCGTCTGTCGGACCGATCTCCGTATAATTATACGCATAATCGAGCACCGTGAATGAATAATCCTGCAAGTCGGTGACGTCATATTCAAAGGTGAACGGCGCATCACCGGTATCCCCGCAGAAAATATACTCCTTGAAATTGATGCTGTCATCCGCATTCTGCGAAAAGCCTGCAAGCTGCCGCAGAACGGCAGGCAGCTTCTCTGCCTGTGCCGCAGCATCGCCTGCATACCACGGATAATATCCGCCGTACTGATTTCCGCCGTATGTCCAGTACGGTTCACTGTCGCCTGCCTGCCCGTGAATCACATCACCGGATGTCAGCAGACTGCCGCTGCCCTTTCCGGTAATCACAATGCCCTGCAAGCGGCGGTCATCCGAGACGGTGACAGTCAGAATCTGCCTTCCGTTCCGGAGCGCATAGCTGACGTCCGCTGACGGCGCCGTTTTGTCCACATGGAGCTTCGTCTGAAATATCTGCGGCCTTTCCGCAGCACCCGTATAGTCAATATACGCCTTTGCCGTCAGGGTATAATCGCCCTCGGGCAGCGCGAACTGGTCACAGTTCAGCTCGATCAGCTCACGGAACCGGAGATTCTGTTCCGCATAGACACAGGTTCCGTCCGCATCCAGCATCGAAAGCTCCGCCCGTGCACTGCGGCAGGGAATCAGTCGCATGCCGTACAGTTCATCCGCGATGCCGTCATGATTCGGCGAAATCCATGCCTCGTTTCTGCCGTATTCGAGCAGACGGCATTCATCCTCCGCGGCATATTTTGCCAGATTCACCCGCTCATACCACTGGACAGAATCCGGCACACGGCTGCGGATATCACACAGCAGGCATTCGCGCTCGATCATCGGCATGCCGTCGATTGCATAGCTCTCGCCGAAGACCGTCGCTGCCATGACCTTATCCGGATCGGCAATCGGTACCTGCGCCCAGTCGCCGCAGAAGCCCAGCAGCGGAATGGAAATATCCGCGCTGTTTTCCGCACCGGACAGCAGCAGAAATCCCTCGGCAAAAAAGCCATTCCGGAACTGCCGCGACAATGCCGCATACTGCCACGGGCTCAGCTCGACCTGCACGGTCACGGTCTCCGACGCCCCTGCCGCAACCGTCACCGGACCGCTGAAATCCGTTGTACAGTCCAGCGCCTGCTGTCCGCTGAGCACCTCGCAGCCGCGCGTACTGTCATAGCGCGTGCCGTCCGTTGTCAGCCGCAGCGCAGCATCCGCAAAGGTCACATCCTCATCACTGATATTCGTCAGCGTCAGGTCAAAGGAAATGCTGCTTTCAAGTTTATCATACAGATTGATTTTCGCAGTGCCGTCCGGCGCCGTCATCAGCACCTTCGCCGCAAGCGCACGTGCCGGCGAGACCAGTCCGGCACCCTGCCGTCTGGGCGTGACAAGCAAGCCGTCCTCCTCATACGGAATCGCGGTGTTCATCAGCAGAGTGCGCAGATATGAAGTCAGCTCCGTACCGGAAAGCGCAGTCCCCTGCTGTTCCAGATATTCGCGCAGCACCGCCGCACATCCTGCAACATACGGCGAAGCAACGGATGTTCCCGAGCGAACCGCATCCGAACCGTCATATGCCGCAGACCGCACACGCCCGCCGACGCCCATGATATCCGGACGCAGATCGAGCGAATGCTTGACGCCCCATGACGTAAACGAACTGACCGCAGTCGGATATTCGATCATCATTGTTTCGCCGGTGAATGTGACCGTCTGATCCTCCGCATCCAGCAGCATCTGTCCCTCGTCATGCGTGATGACAGCGAGCTTCAGCGGTGCATCACTGCGCGCATACTGCAAGCCGTCCGGATAATCCCTGTCAATGACAATCACGCCGACCGCACCGAACCGCTTTGCATTCACGGCGGCATCCGCAAAGGTCACGGAAGCCGTCCGGCGAATCAGCGCGAGCTTGCCCTGCGGCGCGCCTGCACGCATATCATCCTCCGTGCCGGTTCCGCAGTCTGTATAGGCATATTCCCCTGCCGGAAGCTCAGCGGACAGGAACGAAATGATCCCGTCGGAATTCATCGTCGGACGGTAGATCACCGTCTGTCCTGCAAAAAGAAATGCGCCTGCCTCCGCCTGACCGGAATTATCCGCCGATGCGACGAACAGAATCGGTGAGCCGGCTTCTGCCTTGTCGCTGATTGTTCCGGTATCGGGCATATCCGGTGTAACAGCGCGGCTGCCGGAGCCGGTGCCGTTATCGGAATTGCCTGCGGAATTGCAGACGATGATTCCGGCACGGTCTGCGGCGGCAACGGCAGCAGTGAACGGATTTTCACCGTAATACTCATATTCCGCGCCCCAGCTCATGTTAATCACATCCGCATGCAGTGCAACGGCATCCTCCAGAGCTGCAAGTGCTGCGTCGGTGTTCATGCTTCTGCCGCTGCCGCAGGCAAAGAACAGCAGCTGCGCATCCTTTGCGATGCCCGAAAGCACTGTGCCGTCATCTGTTTCATAGGCATTGCCGCATGCGACACCGCAGACATGCGTGCCGTGATAGCTTTTCGGGTCCGGTACGCCGCCGTACCGGTCTGCATCGCGGTAATCCATGACAAAAGGCAGCTTGCTGCTGAGATAGGCACGGTCAGGGTCCGCATCTATATGCAGGACACCGCTTTCAATGACCGATGCAATATCTTCATATCCGAGCGCAGGCGTAATCTCATCGGAAAGCGGTCCGAACATCGGATGCGAGGTATCCAGCTCCGAGTCGATGACCGCAATCACCTGCCCCTCGCCGGTACAGCCGGTCTCCGCACAGAATGCCGGAAAACCGCTGAGCGCCGCCGCCCTGTCCATTTGCGGCAGCTGCACGGTATCCGCCGAAGTCACGCTGAGAACCTCCGGCAGTGCAGCGACACGGTCAATCAGATCAGCGGGCAGTTCGCAGCTGAACCCGTTGATCAGTGTGCTGTAGCTGTAGCCGACTGTCAGTGCCGGATAAAAGCAGCGGATTTGTTCCTGCACCCGCTGCTGTACCGCTTTGCAGCACGCAGACTGCGCCGCGGCAGCAGATGTCGGGAGATAATCCGCGCCCATGCCGGCAGCATCCGGCTGTGCAAGCAATGCATCCCCTGCCACACGGACAATCACAGTTGCCGGTGCGGCATCATTGATCTGCTGCATCTGCACTGCCGGCGCACAGATTTCCCGTACAGCCGCACATTGCAGTCCGCCGCAGATAAATATTGCTGCGCAGAATACCGCCGCAGCAGCCGTCAGACTCATAATGCTGCGAATCATCCTTCGATTCAAGTGAATCATTCCCTTCCCGTTCCACATTCTCCCGATGCATCCGCATCTATACAAAAACATGCCCTCCGGTGTCCGCTGGAAGGCACGTTTCTCTCCGTACACACAGGCGATTTTGCTGCGCCTTACGTTTGTTCTATTATAGCATATTACACAGCAAAAAGCAAGCTGGGAGTATTTATTATTCTTTCACGGTTCGTATCCGGAGAGCTTTAGATCAATACAAGCGGGCGCTGCCCGCCTTTAGATCAATGGAGGCGGGGGCTGCCCGCTGACGCAAAAAAACAGGAACCGGCACTGTGTCGGTTCCCGTTGAATCTTTATGATATACGATCATTTCCGGTATCTGTCCATGACATCGCAGAAATCGAATGTCGCAAAATAATCTGCCGGCGTTTCGGCACGGCGAATCATCTTCACGCTGCCGTCCTCACAGAGCAGCAGTTCCGCAGAACGCAGCTTTCCGTTATAATTATAGCCCATGGAAAAGCCGTGCGCACCGGCATCGTGAATATACAGCAGATCGCCGATCTCCACAGGCGGCAGCATCCGGTCAATCGCAAATTTATCGTTATTCTCGCAAAGTCCGCCCGTCACATCGCAGAGATAGGTACACGGTTCATCTTCCTTGCCGAGTACCGTGATATGATGATACGCACCGTACATCGCCGGACGCATCAGGTTCGCCGCACACGCATCGCATCCGACATATTCCTTATAAATATGCTTCTGATGCAACACCCGTGTCACCAGTGCGCCATACGGACCGAGCATGAATCTGCCCATTTCCGTGAAAATGACGACGTCGCCGAGCCCTGCCGGAACCAGTATTTCCTCGTACACCTTCCGGACGCCCTCGCCGATTGCCAGAATATCATTCGGCGTCTGATCCGGCTTGTACGCAATGCCGACACCGCCGGAGAGATTGATAAACCGGATATCCGCGCCGGTCTCCTGTTTCAGATCAGCTGCAAGCTGGAACATCTGCTTTGCAAGCGTCGGATAATATTCATTCGTCACAGTATTCGAGGCAAGAAATGCATGAATGCCGAAATGCTTTGCGCCCTTCTGCATCAGCTTACGGAAGCCCTCAAACATCTGCTCGCGCGTGAAGCCGTATTTTGCATCCTGCGGCTTATCCATAACAAATGTCGAAATCTTGAAATCGCCGCCTGCATTGAACCGGCAGCAGATTGTTTCCGGAATGCCTGTCAGCTGATCGAGATAGTCAATATGGGTCAGATCATCGAGATTGATGTACGCGCCGAGCTGATAGGCAAGCTGATAATCCGCCGCGGGCGTGACATTCGATGAAAACATAATATCACTGCCGGAAAAGCCGCAGGCATCCGCCATTTGCAGCTCGGTCAACGAGGAGCAGTCCACGCCGCAGCCCTCCTCCTGCAATATTTTGAGGATAAACGGATTCGGCGTCGCCTTGACGGCAAAATACTCACGGTAGCCCTTGTTCCACGCAAATGCCTGCTTTACAAGCCGTGCATTTTCACGGATGCCGCGCTCGTCATAAATATGAAACGGCGTCGGATACTGCGCAGCGATTTCCTCTGCCTGTGATTTTGTGATAAACGGTACTTTTTTCATTTCCTTACTCCTTACAAATGCGGTCAATTTCCGCAGTCTGTGCGTTCTGCATCAAATAATCCTGTCAGTTTGCGTATGCTGTCACTGCAAAGCAGCCAGATAAGCCGCAGCCTTTTCGACGGTCTCCCGCGTGCCGAATGACGAGAACCGCAGCCAGCCCTGCCCTGCCGTACCGAAGCCGACGCCCGGTGTTCCGGCAATGCCGTAGGTATTGAGCAAATAATCAAAATACGCCCATGAATCGGCGAGATTCGGGCACTGCATCCAGACATACGGCGCATTCTCACCGCCGACCGAATGAATCCCCGCCTTCGTCAGCGCCGCCTTGATGATCCGCGCATTTTCCATATAATAATCAATATCCTGATGCACCGCCGCAAGTCCTTCATCCGTGAAGACCTTTGCCGCAGCACGCTGGATAATATACGAGGTGCCGTTGTATTTTGTCGCCATGCGGCGGAACCACATATCATGCAGCGACGCTTCAAATTGCAGTGTACGCGGGACAACCGTCCAGCCGCAGCGGACACCCGTGAAGCCTGCGGTCTTCGAGAGCGAATTGATTTCGATTGCACAGGTCTCTGCACCTTCGATCTCGAAGATACTGTGCGGAAGTGCAGGGTCGCGGATATATGCCTCATATGCCGAATCAAACAGAATCAATGCGTGATTCTTCTGCGCATATGCAACCCATTCGGCAAGCTGTTCCTTCGTATAAACCGCACCGGTCGGATTGTTCGGCGAGCAGAGATAAATGATATCCGCATGAACCTGCTCCGACGGCATCGGCAGGAAGCCGTTTTCCTTTGTACCGTCTGCAAATATCACACGGCGTCCGGACATAATGCTCGTATCGTAGTAAACCGGATATACCGGATTCGGAAGCAGCACGGTATTATCCGCATCAAACAGATCGCAGAGATTGCCGAGATCACATTTTGCGCCGTCGCTGATGAATACATCCTCCGCATCGACCGCAATGCCGCGCTTCTGATAATACGCCGCAATCGCTTCACGGAGAAACGGCTCGCCCTGCTCGGCACCGTAGCCGTGAAAGGTCTCTGCATGGGACATTTCCTCCGCAGCCGCTTTCATTTCATCGGTGATAATCTTCGCCAGCGGACGGGTCACATCGCCGATGCTGAGTTTTAACAGTTCACGTTCCGGATTTGCTGCCTGAAACGCACGAATGCGCTTTGCAACCTCCGAAAACAGATAATTCTGCTCTAATTCGAGCGCATGATGATTCACTTTCATACTTCACACCTCAATTTCTCCGCTGAAAATCAGCACCGCTTCACCGGTCATTGTGACCGTATTTTCGGAATAACGAACGATCAGATCGCCACCGTTCAGATGCACCGTGACATCGGTATCCGGCTTGCAGAAGCCGTTTTTCACCGCTGCCGCGACCGTCGCGCAGGCGCCCGTACCGCATGCCATTGTCTCGCCGGAACCGCGTTCCCAGACGCGCATCCGCAGCGTATGATCGTCAATGACCTGCACAAACTCCGTATTCACCTGCTCCGGAAACGCCGGATGATGCTCGAATTCCGGACCGACCGCCGCAAGATCGAGCAGCTCGGGATTGTCGCCGAATACGACGCAGTGCGGGTTGCCCATGGATACACAGGTGACGGTATACGATTTTCCGCTGACGGTCAGCGGCGCTGCGATCATCTCAGTTGCCGCAAACTGCACCGGAATCTGTTTCGTATCAAAAATCGCTTTGCCCATGTCAACCGATGCGCGCGTGACCAAGCCGTTCTGCGTTGTAACCGTCACAGTCCGCAGACCGCTTTTCGTCTCAATCACAATCTCCTTTTTCGGGCAGATTCCGTTGTCATAGAGATATTTTGCGACGCAGCGAATTGCATTGCCGCACATATTTCCTTCACTGCCGTCCAGATTGAACATCCGCATTTTCGCATCCGCACAGTCGGAGCTTTCGATCAGAACAAGTCCGTCACCGCCGATGCCGAAATGGCGGTCAGATAATTGAACAGACAGTGATTCGGGCGCAGATATGCGCTTTTCCATACAGTTGACATAGATATAATCATTGCCGCAGCCGTGCATTTTCACAAACGGAATGCGGCGCTTTGCCGTGCGCAGAGAATTCATGTTCATCAGCTCCACATTGGAATCCCGATAGCCCGTGTGCAGGCAGTTTGCAACTGCTGCCGCGGTATCGGTGCATGTCAGACACGGAATGCCGAGCTCGACCGCCTTCTTGCGAATCTTCGCACCGTCACGGGCAGCCATGCGTGCATTCGCATCCGTCGATACAATATAGCGGATCGTGCCGTTTTCCATCAGCGTAAAGGTTTCGGTATCGCCGGAATGCAGCTTCTTCAATTTGTACACCGAAAGACCGGCTTTTTCCAGCGCATCCGCAGTCCCCTCCGTCGCGTACAATTTGAAATCAAGTCTTGCGAATTTCCGCGCAATTTCGACGATATCCGGTTTATCCGCATCGCAGACCGTCAGAAGAACGCCGTTTGTTTTTTTGCCGTTTTCTTCGAGTCTGTAGCCCGCCGCACGAAGCCCTTTGTAGAGCGCTTCGGTCAGCGTTTTGCCGATGCCGATGACCTCGCCGGTCGATTTCATTTCGGGTCCTAACTGCGATTCGCCGCCGATTTTCTGGAACGAGAAAACCGGAACCTTGACTGCGGTAAACGGCGGTGTTTTGTAGTAGCCCGTGCCGTATTCCATTTCACTGAGCCGCTCGCCGAGGCAGACGCGCATCGCACAGTCACAGAGCGGCAGACCCGTCAGCTTGCTCATAAACGGAACCGTTCTCGACGCGCGCGGGTTGACCTCAATCACATACAGCGACTGTCCTTTGACAATATATTGCAGATTGATCAGTCCGACCGCATGCAGTCCGAGGCAGATTTTCTTCGTATCTGTGAGGATTTTCTTTCGCATATCATCATCAATATGTACCGGCGGGCAAATTGCGATCGAGTCACCGGAATGCACGCCGGTCCGCTCGATATGCTCCATGATGCCCGGGATGAGGATATCGGTTCCGTCACAGATCGCATCAACCTCAATCTCCGTGCCGCGGATGTACTGGTCGATCAGCACAGGGTTGTCGATGCCGTCCTCAAGAATATGCTGCATGAACGCATATACGTCGTTTTCTTCAAATGCAATGTTCATATTCTGACCGCCGAGCACATAGGACGGACGAACCAGAACCGGCAGTCCGAGCGTTTTCACGGCGTCCGCAGCTTCGTCCAGCGTGTTGACCGTGCATCCGCGGGGACGTTCGATTTGCAGCGATTCAAGCAGTGCATCAAAGCGCTCGCGGTCCTCCGCAAGATCAATGCTGTCCGCGGTCGCGCCGAGCAGCGTATAACCGGCTTCCTCAATCGTGCGCGCAAGCCGGATCGCGGTCTGTCCGCCGAATGCCGTCACAACGCCGACAGGCTGTTCAAGATCCAGAATCGAGAGCACATCCTCCGGCGTCAGCGGTTCAAAATACAGACGGTCGGCAGTATCAAAATCAGTCGAAACCGTCTCCGGATTGTTGTTGATCAGCACAACCTCATAGCCTGCATTTTTCAGCACCTGCACGCAGTGCACCGCCGAATAATCGAACTCAATACCCTGCCCGATCCGGATCGGACCGCTGCCGAGCACGACAACCGTCTGATGCGCCCGACCGCTGAGAAAATGCGCAGCTTCGTTAGATTCCGGCATCGCATCCGGCTGATATACGCCGTAGAAATACGGCGTTTCCGCTGCAAATTCTCCGGCGCAGGTATCGACCATGCGATAAACCGGACGAATTCGTTTTACGGGCAGATCGTGATTTGAAATCGCTTTGACCGTCGTATCCGGATATCCGAAGCGCTTTGCAGTACGGTACAATTCGTCTGTCAGCGGCTCTGCTTCAAGTTTACATTCTGTTTTGATTAAGGTTTCAATTTTGCTGAGAAACCATGCGTCAATCTTCGATAATGCGTGGATTTCAGCAACAGTCATACCCCGCCGGAAACACTCAGAAACAGCGAACAACCGAATATCATCCGCATGAATCAGATGTTCCCGCAGTTCATCATCTGAAACACTGCGCAAATCACGAACCAGCAGCGCACTGTGCTTGACTTCCGCGCCGCGCAGCGCTTTCAGCAGCGCCGATTCAAAGGTATCGGAAATCGCCATGACCTCGCCGGTCGCCTTCATCTGCGTACCGAGACGATGCGATGCACCGGCAAATTTCTCAAACGGGAACTTCGGCATCTTGACCGCAACATAGTCCAAAGCAGGCTCAAAGGCAGCGGTCGTTTTGCCGGTGACTTTGTTTGCAATTTCATATAAACGGTAACCGACGGCGATCTTTGCTGCAACCTTTGCAATCGGATAACCGGTCGCCTTCGATGCAAGCGCAGAGGATCGCGATACACGCGGATTGACCTCAATGACGGCATATTCAAACGAATCCGGATTCAGCGCAAACTGGCAGTTGCAGCCGCCTTCAATTTTCAGTACCTCCGCGATTTTCAACGCGGCAGTACGCAGCATCTGATACTCTTTGTCCGAAAGCGTGACAGCCGGTGCAATGACAATCGAGTCACCGGTATGAATGCCGACCGGATCGAAATTCTCCATGGAACAAACGGTGATTTTATTGCCGTCTGCGTCGCGCACGATCTCAAATTCAATCTCCTTCCAGCCCGCAATACAGCGTTCCACAAGGATCTGATGAATCGGTGAAAGACGCAGACCGTTCTCCGCAATATTGTCAAATTCTTCCGGCGTATCCGCGATGCCGCCGCCCGTTCCGCCGAGCGTGAATGCGGGGCGGATGATCACCGGATAACCGATCTCCGCAGCGATCTGCCGCGCGGTATCCATGTCCTCCGCAATCCCCGACGGAATGCAGGGCTGCCCGATGCTGTCCATCGTTTCCTTAAACAGCTTGCGATCCTCCGCACGGGCGATTGTCTCAGGATTTGCACCGAGCAGCCGGATGCCGTGCTTCGCCAGAAAGCCGCTTTCTGCAAGCTCCGCGCAGAGATTCAGTCCGGTCTGACCGCCGAGTCCCGAGAGAATACTGTCCGGCTTTTCTTTCAGGCAGATGCGCTTGATGACCTCAGTTTTCAAAGGCTCCATATAAATTTTATCGGCAATCTGGCTGTCCGTCATGATCGTCGCAGGATTGGAATTGACCAGCACGACCTCGATGCCGTCCTCTTTCAGCGCGCGGCATGCCTGTGTGCCGGAATAGTCAAATTCTGCCGCCTGACCGATCACAATCGGACCGGAGCCAATGACGAGCACCTTATGAATATCACGATTCAGCGGCATTTCTGCACCTCCATAGTCTCCAAGAACTCATCGAAAATGAACGCTGTATCCTGCGGTCCGGCACAAGCCTCCGGATGAAACTGTACCGATAATGCCGGAATCTTTTTGTAACGCAGCCCTTCACATGTGTTGTCATTGATGTTGACATACAGCAGATCTGCTGTATCGCTGCAATGCGCGTCATTTGGATTATATTGCACCTGATAGCCGTGATTCTGCGTTGTCACCGCCATACGGTTTGTTTGCAGATTGCGTACCGGCTGATTTGCGCCGCGGTGTCCGAATTTGAGCTTTGCGGTCGGAATGCCGTTCGCAAGAGCGAGAAGCTGATGTCCGAGACAGATTGCCATCATCGGGATATTGAGCGTCATAATTTTCTGTAGCTCTGCGATGATCTCCGGATTATCCGCCGGATTGCCTGCACCGTTGGAAAGCATAATGCCGTCCGGATGCAATGCCGCAATATTCTCGCATTTTGTATATGCCGGAAGGACGGTTACGCGGCAGCCGCGCTTTACAAGTTCCCTTGCAATATTTGATTTCGCACCGTAATCAAGCAGTGCCACATGATATGCTGCATCTGCTTCGCCGAGCGTATATGCCGTTTCACAGGTCGTATTCTTCACCGCATCCGTCACACGATATGCGCGTATTTTCGATAAATCCGCTTCATCCGGTGAATTGCAGATCATGCCGTTCATTGTACCGTGATCTCTGAGTACGCGCGTTAATGTTCGCGTGTCCACGCCGGTCAGCGCCGGAATCTGCTGTTCCGCAAGCCAATCGGCGAGCTTTCCCTTGCAGCGGAAATTTGACGGCGCATCGCAAATCTCCGAAGCAATATAAGCAAATAAATACGGTTTACGGGATTCAAAATCCTCCGGTATCACGCCGTAATTTCCGATCAGCGGAAAGGTCTGCACAACTGCCTGCCCGTAATAGCTCGGGTCGGTCAGTGTTTCGAGATACCCGTTCATACCGGTCGCAAAGACAATCTCCGCAGTCACATTCTCACAGGAACCACACCGGATGCCGGGAAAGATCATGCCGTTTTCAAGTACCAGAAAGCCCTTACATCTATCCATACCGTTCATTTCCTCACTCCTGATGTTACACGGCGAGCCGCATTGCTGAATGCAATGCGGCACCGCAAGATTCTTATAATTTTATACGCTGTAAAGCAGGTCTGCGTAGGTCGGGAACGGCTGATACTGCTTCGCCATCATCGGCTCGAGCTGATCGGCAGCAGCACGGAGTTCGTTCATTGCCGGAATGATCGTATCGCGGCAGTAGTAGGACGGATGCTCGTTGTCATAGAGTCCGATCATGACGCTCTCGAGCGCCTCAGTCTTTGATGCGATCTCATCCGTCAGCGCGCTGATCCGGCTGAGCAGATCCGTTTCTGCTGCGCCCTGTACACCGAGCGATTTCTTTTCCAGCGCGTATTTTGTGAGCGACTGACCGTATGCGAACGCAGCCGGAATGATCTGCGTGCGTGCCATGTCGATCATTGTATTCGCTTCGATTGCAATGAGCTTCGTGTAATTTTCGAGGAGAATGTCCTTGCGCGAAACAATCTCACTGTGATTGTAAACGCCGAATTTCTTGAACAGCGCGACATTCTTTTCCGTTGCAAATGCGTGCATTGCATCAGCGGTTGTGCGGAGATTGAGCAATCCGCGGCGCTCTGCCTCAGCAACCCATTCCTCGGAATAATTGTTGCCGTTGAAGATGATTCTGCCGTGCGATTTCAGCGTATCTGCGAGGATATTCTGAACCTCTGCGGCTGCATCGGATGCTTTCTCCAGACGCTCTGCAAAGTTGCAAAGTGCTTCTGCGAAGATCGTATTCAGTGCGATATTTGTATCTGCAATGGAATTCTCCGAGCCGAGCATACGGAATTCAAACTTGTTGCCGGTAAATGCCATCGGCGAGGTACGGTTGCGGTCGGATGTATCCTTCTTGAAATCCGGAAGCACATGCACGCCGGTCGTCAGGGTTTCGCGGTGCTTCTGCTCATCGCGTCCCTCTGCGGCAGCCTCAAGCTGGAGCTGGAGATCATCGCCGAGATAAACCGAAACGATTGCAGGCGGTGCTTCATTTGCACCGAGACGGTGATCGTTTCCGGCAGATGCAACGGACATCCGAAGCAGATCCTGATGCTCGTCTACAGCGGAAACAACTGCTGCGACCATGAGCAGGAACAGGCGCTTGCGCTCCGGTGTCTTGCCCGGTGCAAAGAGGTTGATGCCGGTATCGGTCGAGAGCGACCAGTTGTTGTGCTTGCCGCTGCCGTTGACGCCTGCGAACGGCTTTTCGTGGAGCAGGCACATCAGACCGTGCTTTTCAGCGACCTTCTTCATGATCTCCATGGTAAGCTGATTGTGGTCGCAGGCGACGTTCATTGTGGTATAAACCGGAGCCAGCTCATGCTGTGCCGGTGCGACCTCATTATGCTCGGTTTTTGCGTAAATACCGAGCTTCCAGAGCTCCTCGTTCAGCTCCTTCATGAATGCCTGCACGCGCGGACGGATGACACCGAAATAGTGGTCTTCCATTTCCTGACCCTTCGGCGCTTTTGCACCGAACAGCGTTCTGCCGGTGAAAATGATATCCTTGCGCTTCTTTGCCAGTTCACGGTCAATGAGGAAGTATTCCTGCTCCGGACCGACCGTTCCGCTGACACGCTGTACATTCTCAAAGCCGAGCAGATGCAGCACCTTGACTGCCTGCTCGCTGACGGCTTCCATGGAACGCAGCAGCGGCGTTTTCTTATCGAGCGCCTCGCCGCTGTAGGAATAAAATGCGGTCGGAATGCACAGGCTGTTTTCCTTGATGAATGCATAGGATGTCGGGTCCCATGCTGTATAGCCGCGCGCCTCAAAGGTTGCACGCAGACCGCCCGACGGGAACGAAGATGCATCCGGCTCGCCCTTGATCAGCTCCTTACCGGAGAATTCGAGGATTGCGCCGCCGTTGCCGTCCGGTGTGAGGAAGCTGTCATGCTTCTCTGCGGTGATGCCGGTCATCGGCTGGAACCAGTGCGTAAAGTGTGTTGCACCATTCTCCACAGCCCATTCCCGCATCGCGCTTGCGACCACATCCGCGACGGTCGGGTCGATATCCTTGCCGTTTGCAATGGTCTCATGCAGGGATTTGTAGACCGCCTTCGGCAGGCGCTCCTGCATCACGGCATCGTTAAAGACGAGGCTTCCGAATACATCAGTCGGTTTCATAATAATACATCCTTTCTGCGGCGGGCTGAACCCGCAGCCATTGAATTAAAAGCTCTCCGGTTGGAAAGTAAAGCGCTTACAGTTCCTGTATCACCGTTTCCGCGCGAAAACGGGATTTCGGACAAATAAAAAAACAGCAACGGCATTTCGGGAATCTTCCCGAAGCAGCGCCATTGCTGTTTTCTGTGTTACATGATAGCACATTTTTTCGTGATTGTCAAGAGTCTGACAGAAATTTCACAAGGTTTGACAGATTGCCCAGAGTATCTTAATGATTCTCATAGGTTTTTAGGATATTTTCCGCAGCAGTGCGTTTGGATATCCGCTGATTCATCGCCTGCTGCTCGATATATTTATGCGCCTGCTCCTCGGTCATGCCGAGATACTGGATCAGTGCATATTTCGCGCGGTTGACAATACGCAGGTCGATCAGCTTGATTTGCAGACGCTGATTTTCCTGCGACATGATCTGCGTTCGCGCATATGCCGATGCCGCGTCATAGAGTGCCTGATGAAACGAGGTATGCGGAAACGGTCTGCCGAGGACAAAGATACCTGCCGGTTCGAGCGACTGCCGGAATTCCGGCTCCTGCTCATTTTTTACGACAGCTATCACAGAGGACGGCGTATTTTCCGCGAGATCGCTTGCAAGCTCGGTGCCGCATTCATCCGAAAGCGGAATATTGATCAGCACAACCGCACATCGGCTGCCCATCATTTTTTGACGCGCTTCCGTGCAGGAATCCGCACAGCCGGTCACGGTAAAATCACCGTCGGGCAAATTCTCGCGCACATAGCGATGAAAATTCTCGTTCGAGGAAATGACGAAAACCTCTTTCTGCGCAAAGCGTGTCAGCATGAGCCGTCACTCCGTATACGCATCAAACAGATGCGCAGGCAGAGACGCCTTCATAAATTCACTTGCTGCCGCAAGATCCCGCGCAGTCCGCAGATCGGCGGGCAGTCTGGGAAATTGACCCGCGGTTTCCGCAGTAGCATCCAGCAGATTCTGATTGCAGGGCGGCGGCGATGTCAGACCGCGCAGAATGCCGTCGAGACCGGCGCGCATCACGAGCGCAAACGCAAGATACGGATTGCAGGATGCATCCGGTGAGCGCAGCTCCATGCGCTGATGTGAGGCGTCCGCAGCCGGAATACGGATCAGCTGCGAGCGGTTGTTCGGCGACCACGAAACACGGTTCGGCGCCTTGTCCTTACCGAGCCGCGCATAGGATTCCGCAAGCGGATTCAGCACGGTGGTCATTTCCGGCGCATGCGCAAGCAGACCTGCCATAAACGAACAGAGCACAGATTCCTCCGGAACTGTGCCGTCCGAAATACGCGCAAGCGAAATATTGATATGGAACCCGTTGCCTGCTTCGCCTTCCATCGGCTTCGGCGAGAAGGATGCCCAGAGCCCGTTCCTTGCGGCGACCGTGCTGACAACCTGCTTGAACGTCACGACATTGTCCGCGGCGCTCAGTGCATTGCTGTAGCGGAAGTCAATCTCATTCTGACCCGGTCCCTGCTCATGATGCGAGCGCTCCGGCTGAATGCCCATTGTTTCAAGTGTCTGGCAGATTTCTCTGCGGACATTTTCGCCGCCGTCCGCCGGTGCAATATCGAAATATCCGGCACGGTCCAGCGGAATGTCCGTCGGATTCCCTGTTTCATCGAGCTTAAAGAGATAGAATTCGCATTCTGCGCCGATATCACAGCGCAGATCATGCTCCGCCAGAAGCTGCTCTGTATCGGCAAGAAATCTGCGGCAATCCGCGGAAAACGGTGTGCCGTCCGGATTCCGGATCTCACAGAACAGGCGCGCAACGCCGCCTCTGGACGGTCTCCACGGCAGCAGCGTCATCGTTGCCGCATCCGGAAACAGAAACAGATCGGAATGCGACGGATCGCGGAATCCTGCAATCGAAGACGCATCAAATGCGATGCCCTTTTCAAATGCACGCGCCAGCTCCGATGCCTGCACGGAGATATTTTTCTGCACGCCGAACACATCGCAAAATGCAAGACGCACGAATTTGATATCACTGCTTTCAATCAGCTCCGCGGCTTCACGCTGCGAAACATTCATCATAGAACCACATCCTCTCTCCAGTATCATAACATATCCGGACTGTTTTTGTCAACCGTGAATTTTTCGTTCAAAGCGGTCCTTCGCTTCATCATCCTCCACGGCGGTCGGATAGTCGCCGGTAAAGCATGCCGTGCAGATGCCGTCGGATTCCGCAAGCTGCGGCAGCGCTTCCAGCGGCAGAAATCCGAGCGAATCCGCGCCGATCATCTGCGCAATTTCCTCCGTCGTATGATGATTTGCAATCAGATTCTCCTCGGAATCAATGTCTGTTCCGTAATAGCACGGATGCAGAAACGGCGGCGCAGAAACACGGAAATGAATCTCTTTCGCACCGGCTTTTCTCAGCAGCGTGACAATGCGGCGGCTGGTTGTGCCGCGGACAATCGAATCGTCAATCAGGACGATGCGCTTGCCTGCGACGGTCTCACAGATCGGGCTCAGTTTGAGCTGTACGCCGCTGTCGCGCAGGGACTGCGACGGTGCAATAAATGTCCGTCCGATGTATTTGTTTTTGATCAGACCGATGCCGTACGGGATACCGGATGCTTCTGCAAATCCGAGCGCGGCATCGAGTCCCGAATCAGGCACGCCGATCACGACATCCGCATCCGCCGGATGGGCTTGGGCAAGCATTGCGCCCGCCTTTTTGCGTGCTGCATGAACGGAAACACCGTCCAGAACCGAATCAGGGCGGGCAAAATAAATATACTCAAAAATACAGGTGCGCTTCGGCTCCGTACCGGTAAATCTGCGGTCGGACTGCATCTGCCCGTCCGGCGTCAGCACGATCATTTCTCCCGGTTCCATATCGCGCAGAAATTCCGCACCGACGGCATGCAGCGCACAGCTTTCCGATGCGAATACTAGACCGCCGTCTGCCCGCCTGCCGATACAGAGCGGACGGAAACCGTGCGGATCACGCACCGCAATCAGCTTCTGCGCAGACATGACAATCAGCGAAAATGCACCCTCAAGCTGCGGCACGGCAAGGCGCACGGCATCCTCAATCGAATCCGTTTGCAGCCGCGCCTGCGTAATCAGATAGGCAATGATCTCCGTGTCGCTCGTTGTATGAAAAATCGCGCCGCGCTGCTCTAATACGCTGCGCAGACGCCCCGCATTGCTGAGATTGCCGTTGTGAACGAGCGCCATTTTGCCCTTCCGGTGATTGACCTCCATCGGCTGACAGTTGCGGACCAGATTGCCGCCGGTCGTGCCGTAGCGCACATGCCCGACTGCCATGGTACCGTGTGAAAAGCCGGAGAGAACCTGCGGCGTGAAGACATGATCGACAAGCCCCAGATCCTTATGCGTTGTGAATACACCGTCATCATTGACCGTGATGCCTGCGCCCTCCTGCCCGCGGTGCTGCAAGGCGAATAAACCGCAGTAGGTAAGATGTGCAAGGTCCTCCGGCTGCGGCGTCATGATGCCGAACACGCCACATTCCTCGTGCAGCTTGTCAGAGAACAATCCGCCCTGTCTCAACGGCTGCCTGCCGGAGTATAAACCGGAAGCGGACACTGTCCGCCCGCATTCCTCGTGCAGCTTGTCCGAAGCGGATATCCGCCCGCTTTCTTCGTGCATATTATTCATATGATTCACCCATGGACGCCGCGACCAGACCGACAAACAGCGGATGCGGCTTGTTCGGGCGACTCTTGAATTCGGGATGATACTGCACGCCGACATAGAACGGCAGCTCGCTGAGCTCGACGGTTTCGACGAGATTGCCGTCCGGCGAGGCGCCGCTGATGCAGAGTCCCGCCTCCGTCAGCACATCACGGAATGCGTTGTTGAATTCATAGCGGTGACGGTGCCGCTCGGCGATATGCGGCTGATGATAACAGCGCATCATCGTCGTATCCTCCGCAATGACACAGGGATAGCTGCCGAGCCGGAGTGTGCCGCCCTTGTCAATGCTGTCCGACTGCCCGTCCATGAAATCAATCACCTTATGCGCACATTCAGGGGCAAATTCACCCGAATGCGCATCGGTCAAGCCTGCCGCATGCCGCGCAAATTCTATGACCGCAATCTGCATGCCGAGACAGATGCCGAGGTACGGTTTTTTATGTGTTCTCGCGTATTTTGCTGCGGTAATCATGCCCTCGATGCCGCGCGCGCCGAAGCCGCCGGGAATCAGAATTCCGTCAACGCTTCCGAGCATTGCATCTGCATTTTCACCGGTGATCTGCTCCGAGTCGATCCAGTCGATCTGCACATCCGCGCCGAGCTGATAGCCTGCGTGATGCAGCGCCTCCGCAACGGATAAATACGCATCATGCAGCTGCACATATTTGCCGACCAGCCCGATTGTGACCTTTTTGCGCGGTGAACGGATACGCTGACAGAGCGCCTCCCATTCGGTGAGATCGGGCGCCGGTGTCTGCAAATTGAGCTCGCGGCAGACAATCTCCGAAAGATGTGCCTTTTCGAGCATCAGCGGCGCTTCATAGAGATTCGGAAGCGTCTGATTCTCGATTACGCAGTCCGGCTTGACATTGCAGAAATGCGCAATTTTCGTGAAAATACTGCTGTCGGTAATCGGTTCGTCGGTACGCAGAACAATGATATCCGGTGAGATGCCGAAGCCCTGCAATTCCTTGACGGAATGCTGTGTCGGCTTGGATTTGTGCTCGCCCGATGCCTTGAGATACGGCACGAGCGTCACATGGATATAGAGCGTATTTTCGCGTCCGACCTCGTGACCTAACTGCCGGATCGCCTCGAGAAACGGCTGGCTTTCGATATCACCGGTCGTGCCGCCGATCTCCGTGATGACAACATCTGCATTTCCCTTTTCGCCGACGCTGTAAATGAAATGCTTGATCTCATCGGTAATATGCGGAATGATCTGCACGGTGCGTCCGAGATACTCGCCGCGGCGCTCCTTTTGCAGCACATTGGCATAGACCTTGCCGGTTGTGAGATTGGAAAAGCGGTTTAAGTCCTCGTCAATAAATCGCTCATAATGTCCGAGATCGAGGTCTGTTTCGGCGCCGTCCTCGGTGACATAGACCTCGCCGTGCTGATAGGGGCTCATCGTGCCGGGATCGACATTGATATACGGGTCGAGCTTCTGCGCAGCGACCTTCAGTCCGCGGCTTTTCAGCAATCTTCCGAGCGATGCCGCCGTGATGCCCTTGCCGAGCCCCGACACCACACCGCCGGTCACAAAAATATACTTTGTCACAATACACCCTCCGGATCTGAATCATACGGAGTGAGGAGATAGGAGGTAGGTGCTGCGGTTTGATTGTTCATAATCAATCATCGCGCAGCGAAACCATATCTCCTGTCTCCTCACTTCTCACTCCTCACTAATTTGCAACGTACATCTGCTTATAGGGATTGCCGCTGTCCGGCGTCACGAGCGTAAACGGCGCATTCAGAATCTCATCGGGATCCCCGCCGAAATGGGCGCAGTATTCCTCCACAAAGCCGCGGATTTCTTCGAGCTCCTCCGCCGATGCGATGCGGTGATGCACCTGATGCGGGAAGTGAATGCCCTCGCAGTCCGAGCGCAGGAACAGCTTGCCGCCGTGCATTCCGGTACACGGGAAATTGCTGACAATCGGACGCTCACCGCCGGAAAGTCCGAGCACGATAATCAAGCCGCCCGCCTGATATTCGCCGAGAAAGCTGCCCGTTCTGCCGCCGATCACCATGACAGGCACCTTGTCCTGATATGCCTTCATATGGATGCCCGCACGGTATCCGGCATTGCCCTGCACAAAGATTTTGCCGCCGCGCATCGCATAGCCTGCCGCGTCGCCGATGTTGCCGTGGACGATGATCTCGCCCTCATTCATCGTATCGCCGACGGCATCCTGTGCATTGCCGAAGGTCTCGATGACCGTACCGTTCAGATACGCGCCGAGCGCATTGCCCGCAATGCCCTTAATCTGCACATGCTTGCCGGATGTACCCGCCGCAAGAAAGCGCTGTCCGATGCAGCCTGTCAGCGTAATATCGCTGTCTGCGGTCTGCCGCATCTGCTCATTGACCTCGGAAAAGCTCATTTCCGATACATTCAGTTCCATTCAGACCGCTCCTTTCAATACTTTATCGCGGTATGCGCTGCCCAGTGCCGAGAGCTGCGGTTCGATTCTGAGTCTGTCAAAATCAACCGACGAAAGCGGCGTTTTGTTCCGGATCAGCGCAGTATAAATACCCGTCCGGTGCATGTGTCCGAGCAGCATAAAGCCGGTCAGTCTGTCATCCTTGACGAACAGGCGCTTAATATGGTTTTCATCCGATTCTTCGTACATTTCGCAGCCCTCCGGCTGTGCGCCCGCAGTGTGGCAGTGGAAGCCGAAAAAGCCGATGCTGTTCATCGGGATCGCGTTGTCAAAGACCGCTTCGCCGCCTGCCATATTGACGCCTGCGGTATGCCCCTGCATGTATGCATTCGGCATCAGCGCCATGACCTTGACCGTATCCGACGAGATATCATGATACTCTGTGCAGTCGCCTGCCGCATAGATATCCGCAAGGCTTGTTCTGCAAGCATCATCAACAACAATGCCGCGGTTTACATTTCCGCCTGCATCCTTCACAAGCGCCGTATTCGCACGGACGCCGACCGCCAGCACCAGCACATCAAAATCAAGCGCTGTGCCGTTCTGCATGGTCACATGATTGCCGCTGAATTCCTTTGCGCTTGTCCCGAGAATGAACGAAATGCCGTTCTGTTCCAGATGCTTCTGCATCATCGCAGCGCATTTGTCATCGAGAATCGACGAGAGCACGCGCGGCGCAAGGTCGCAGACCGTGATCTGCTTCACACGGCTGTGCAGACCCTCCGCACATTTCAATCCGATCAGACCGGCACCGATAATCAGCACTTTGCTCTCCGGCGTGACCGCCTGTTCCAATGCAAGCGAATCGTCAATCGTCATGAAATTGAACTTGTTCTGTACCGTTTCAAGTCCCTGCATCGGCGGGACAAACGGAGAAGAACCGGTGCAGCAGCAGAGCGCGTCATAGCTGAGTGTGTCGCCGTTATCCAGCGTGACCTGCTTCGCATCTTTGTCAATCGCACTGACCGTTCTGCCGTAGATGACTTCTGCGTGATTGTCCTGATAGAACGAATCCCCGCGGTAGTGCATGCGCTGCAAATCCGTCTTGTTTTCGAGATAATAGGAGATCAGCGGACGGCAGTAAACCGGATGCTTCTCCGCAGAAATGACCGTAATTCTGCCCTCTGCATCGACGGAACGGATGCCCTCGATACAGCCGGCAGCCGCAACGCCGTTGCCTATGATAACATACTGTTTCATTCCGCATCACCCCTGTCTTCATACACGATTGCGCCGTTCGGACAGCCCTTGACGCAGGCAGGCGAACCGCAGGTATTCTTCATGCAAAGCTCGCATTTCTGCGCGACGCCGCTGCCGTCCTCGACGACCGCACCGTAGGGACATACCAGCACACAGGTCAGACATCCGACGCATTTGCTGTGGTCAATTTCGATCACGCCGTCCTTTTTGGAGAGCGCACCGGCAATGCAACTTTTCACACAGATCGGGTCCTTGCAGTGGCGGCAGGAGACCGCATAGGTCACGCCGTTTTCATCCTGCTCGACCTGAATGCGCGGATAAATCGTTTTGCCGCGCAGCGCCTTGACCATATCCGTCATGCCGGAATTGGCAAACGCGCAGTTATATTCGCACAAATGGCACCCGAGGCACCATTCCTCTTTGACATAGATTCGTTTCATATTTTACGCCCCCGCCTTACTCACCTGCATGTGAGATTCCGAGAATCTCAAGTTCCTTTTCGGTCAGCCCGACGCCGCGCAGCATCAGACGGTTTCCGCGCAGTGCCTCAATCGAATTGATGCCCATGCCGCCCATGAGCTCCTTGATCTCATGCCGCCATGCGTCCATTAAATTGATGAGCCGCTGCGAACCGATATCCGGATTCAGACGCTTGACGAGATCAGGACGCTGCGTCGCAATGCCCCAGTTGCACTTGCCGGTATGGCAGCTCCGGCAGAGATGACATCCCATTGCAAGACATGCCGCCGTCGCAATATAGCACGCATCAGCACCGAGCGCGATTGCCTTGACCACATCCGCCGCCGAGCGCACAGAGCCGCCGCAGATGATCGAAACATTGTTGCGGATGCCCTCATCGCGCAGGCGCTTATCAACTGCCGCCAGCGCAAGCTCAATCGGAATGCCGACGTTATCGCGGATTCGGGTCGGTGCCGCACCGGTACCGCCGCGGAAACCGTCAATCGCAATGATATCCGCGCCGGAGCGGGCAATGCCGCTCGCAATCGCCGCGATATTATGCACCGCCGCGACCTTGACAATGACAGGCAGACGGTATTCCGTCGCCTCTTTCAGCGAATACACAAGCTGCCGCAAATCCTCAATCGAATAGATATCATGATGCGGTGCAGGCGAAATCGCATCGCTGCCCTCGGGGATCATGCGCGTCTTGGAGACATCGCCGACCGCCTTCGTGCCGGGCAGATGTCCGCCGATACCGGGCTTTGCGCCCTGTCCCATTTTGATCTCGATTGCCGCACCGGCTTCGAGATAATCCTTGTGAACGCCGAAGCGTCCGGACGCAACCTGCACAATCGTATTCTTTCCGTACTTATAGAAATCCTCATGCAGACCGCCTTCACCGGTATTGTAGTAGATACCGAGCGCGGATGCTGCACGTGCAAGCGATGCATGTGCATTGTAGCTGATCGAGCCGTAGCTCATTGCCGAGAACATCACCGGCATGCTGAGCGAGAGCTGCGGCGCCAGCTTTGTATCCAGCGAGCCGTCCTCATTGCGTGTGATATGATCGGGCTTTTTGCCGAGGAATACGCGCGTTTCCATCGGCTCACGCAGCGGGTCAATCGGCGGATTCGTCACCTGCGAGGCATTGATCAGAATTTTATCCCAGTAAACAGGGAGCGGATTCGGGTTGCCCATAGACGAGAGCAGCACGCCGCCGGTCTCTGCCTGCCGGTAGATTTCCTTGATCGTCTGATCGGAATAGTTTGCGTTTTCGCGCAGACGGCAGTCACTCTTGACAATTTTCAGCGCTCTGGTCGGACAGAGCGTCACACAGCGCTGACAGTTCACGCATTTCGATTCATCGGAGAGCATGATTTTGCCGTCCTCGTCGTACCAATGCACCTCATTGGCACACTGCCGTTCGCAGACGCGGCAGCGGATACACCGGCTGTCATTGCGCACGACTTCAAATTCCGGATAGAAATTCAAAATGCTCCCTCCTTTACCCGAACAATGACCGGCTCGCCGCCGGCAGGCGACCAAATATTCTGAATATCGGGTGCCATGACGCGGATTGCCGCTTCCTCACTCGCAATATATACCATATCATCCTGCTCGCCGACAACCATGGAACGCAGCTTTAAGCGGTCATTCAGCGCCATCAAGCCGCCGTCAAATCCGAGGATGATCGAGAACGGTCCCGTAACAAGCAGGCTCGGGAAGACCGTCCGCAGATAGGTGTATTTCTCCTTGTCCGCATCGGATTTGCCCTCGATTGTTGACCAGAACGGCGCTGCAATCACGGCAGCGGCTTCATCGAGCGTCAGACCCTGCCGCCGGAGCAGATAGTCCGCGATATAGGTGATGACCTCGGTATCGGTCTGCAATGTACATTTGTAGCCGTACATTTCAATGAAGCGGCGGTTTGCATCGTAGCTGGAAATCTCGCCGTTGTGTACAATCGAATAATCGAGCAGGCAGAAGGGATGCGCACCGCCCCACCAGCCGGGCGTATTGGTCGGATATCTGCCGTGCGCGGTCCAGCAATAGGCTTCGTATTCCTCGAGGCGGTAGTATCTGCCGACATCCTCCGGAAAACCGACTGCCTTGAATGCGCCCATGTTCTTGCCGCAGGAGAAAACATAGCTGCCGACCGGCTCCGCGTTGATGCGATTGACCACACGCACGACAAGCTCCTTTTCGTCAATCTGCAAATGGCGCAGCACGGACTGCATCGGCGAGACAAATACGCGCCGGATAATCGGTTCATCGGTAATCTGCGGCATCTTGCGCACCTTGATATGCTCGTCCTGCACGATCTCGAAATACTCCTTCAGCAGCGCCATACATTCCGCCTGCGCGCTCCGGTTATTGAAAAAGATATGCAGTGCATAAAAATCCTTGTATTCCGGATAAATACCGTATGCCGCAAAGCCGCCGCCCAAGCCGTTCGAGCGGTCATGCATCGGGACCATGCTTTCGATGATGCGTTCGCCGTTCATGCGTCTGCCGTCGCGCGAGATCATCGCCGAAACCGCACATCCGGACGGAATGCGCACCTGACCTTCCAATGGAATCATCTCTGTTTCCTCCTTGTAAATACAGAAAAAGGCGCTCATCCGGAAACAGATAACCTGTCCGCCGAATGAACGCCTTTGTTCATTTCATTGACGCTATTATAGCACATTGTGAAATGTTTGTCAATAACCGAAAGACAGTTTTCCTTATCCGGCGCACGATTTCGGAACAGTGACCGGAATCTTTCGGATACAGTCAAAAGAAAATTGTCGTTTTTTGACAAGGTATGCTGTACAGACAGACATTCAGGCATCACTTAGATCGTATATTGTCTGCCGGTTCATGCCGAAGCACCCGTATCATCCGGCATCTGCACATGAAAAATCATATAAAATCCCGCGCTTTCCGGTGACAAAACCGACATCTTCCGCCGCAGCGCTTGCGAAGTCCGGATTCCTGTGCTATGATATTGCCGATGCAGGGTACTCCATAACCTCTGCCATCATCCTTACAAAGCAATGCTGCGCGGCAGACTGTCGAGACTGCCGCGCAGTATTGTTTCCGAACCATACAAAAACAGACTGTTTATGGGAAAAACACGACTTATCCCGTTAAAAATCAGACAAGTATCTGCGGAATGATTGACTTTGTACCGTGTTTATGCTAGAATGTGGGCAAGGAAAGCAAGGGGGCTGTTCCGCTGACAACAGGCGGGACAGCCCTGTTTTTTTGAACCTGATATAACGTGCGTGAAAGGAGGATTTCAGATGAAACTGCATATTTTAATCGCAGATTCCGGCGAACGAAGCGCGAAGAATCTGAACAGCCTCATTTCCGTTCTGGATGATACCGAATTTGTTGTCAGCAAGCACACGACAAACCTCAATGAAGCGGTCAGTCTGGTGCTGAGCAGACAGTTCGACATTCTCCTCTGCATCAACCGCGCACCGGAATACATCGCGGCAAAGCTGCTGCGTCTGACCGGCGGCACGGAGCACAGAATCCCTGCCATTATCATCAGCGAGCAGGATGATTCCCAGCGCATGCGCGAGTGCTTTCTGCTCGGCGCAATCGACTTTTTGTCCGAACCGATCCCGCCCGAAGACCTGATCTCCGCACTGACAAGAGCCGCCTCGATGATTCATGAGCAGCTCATTGAATCGGAATACCGCGGTGCGGCGGAGGAGGCACTTGCCGGACTGCCGCAGTCGGAGGACTTGCAGCCCATACTCGAAAAGCTCAGCGCATTCCTGCAAAAAATGGAGCATCAGACCGCGACGGTCGAGCTCGCTGCGGATTATTTCGGCTTCAACCGAGACTATTTCGGCAGATACTTCAAGGGCAAATTCGGCATGACCTTCGGCGATTTTTACAAGAATCTGCAAATCAGCTATGCAAAGCGTCTGCTGGAGACTGGACAGTTCAAGGTGCTCGAGGTCAGCCGCCTGCTCGGATTCTCCACGCCGGATTATTTCACCCGCGTATTCAAAAAGCATACCGGCTCCGTGCCCTCTGCCGTCAGGAAATAGCGTTCCGGACGGCATCCAGCAGGACATACGGTGCGACGGGCATCAGCAGAAGCGTGATGCCGATATGTCTTGCACGGTCAAGATGCATGGCGTAGCAATCGGGATTGAGCAGCAGAATGATTTTGCCGCTGTCCGCGGACAGATTCTGCATCAATGCGGAAATATTCGATTTTGCGTAGATAACCGTCACTGCATCCCGCCGGTATTCCGGTATGGCTGAAAGGTCGGAAAGCGTGATATCCGAAAATCCGTCCTGATAGAGAATGTCCCTGAGCCGCTTGCCGACCGCTGCGGATTCCGATAATATCTGAATCGTATTCATGTGTTTTTTCTCCCTGTAATTTCAAAAATAACAGTTCAATTATACGGAAATCGCTGCACTCTCACAAGAGCAAATCCGACGGTACACGGATAAATGCCGGCGAATGTCGGATATTTGTGGGGGAATGCACGTTGACTTTCCCGCAGAAAATACGATATGATTATTATGCGTTATTTTGTCGGTTTCACGACCGATTGATAAACCAACACAAACAGGAGGAAGTTTTTATGTCTTATATTGATGAGATCATTCAGCAGGTGATCGAAAAGAATCCGGATGAGCCGGAGTTTCATCAGGCAGTCCGCGAGGTGCTCGATTCGATCCGCGTCATCGTGGATGCAAACGAGGCGCAGTTCCGCCGCGATGCACTTCTGGAGCGTCTGGTCAATCCGGAGCGTCAGATCAAATTCCGCGTGCCGTGGATCGACGATCAGGGCAATGCGCATGTCAACACCGGCTACCGCGTGCAGTTCAATTCCGCAATCGGTCCGTACAAGGGCGGTCTCAGACTGCATCCGTCCGTCAATATCGGCATTATCAAATTCCTCGGATTTGAGCAGATTTTCAAGAATTCGCTGACCGGTCTGCCGATCGGCGGCGGCAAGGGCGGCTCCGATTTTGACCCGAAGGGCAAATCCGACCGCGAAATCATGAGCTTCTGCCAGAGCTTCATGTCTGAGCTCTGCAAGTACATCGGCGCAGATACCGACGTTCCCGCAGGCGATATCGGTACCGGCGCACGCGAGATCGGCTACATGTTTGGTCAGTACAAGAAGCTTCGCGGTCTCTTCGAGGGCGTTCTGACCGGCAAGGGTCTCTCCTACGGCGGCTCTCTCGCAAGAACCGAGGCAACCGGTTACGGTCTGCTTTACATCACGGATGCACTGCTCCGCGATCACAAGATTGATATCAAGGGCAAGACCGTTGCGGTCTCCGGCGCAGGCAATGTTGCAATTTATGCAATCGAAAAGGCACAGCAGCTCGGCGCAAAGGTTGTCACCTGCTCCGATTCGACCGGCTGGATTTATGATCCGGACGGCATTGATGTCGCACTGCTCAAGGAGATCAAGGAAGTCCGCCGCGAGCGCCTGACCGCTTACAAGAATGCAAAGCTGACCTCCGAATATCACGAGGGCAGAGGCGTATGGCAGATCAAGTGCGATATCGCACTCCCCTGCGCAACGCAGAATGAGCTGACGCTCGAGGATGCAAAGCTGCTCAAGGAGAACGGCTGCATCGCAGTCTGCGAGGGCGCAAATATGCCGACTACAGAGGATGCAACGAAGTTCCTCCAGGAGAACGGTATCCTCTTTATCCCGGGCAAGGCTTCCAACTGCGGCGGCGTTGCAACCTCCGCTCTGGAAATGTCCCAGAACAGCGAGCGCCTGAGCTGGTCGTTCGACGAAGTTGATTCCAAGCTCAAGGGCATCATGGAGAATGTGTATGCGAATATCAGCGCAGCCGCAAAGAAGTACGGCATGGACGGCAACTATGTCGCAGGCGCAAATATCGCAGGCTTCGAGAAGGTTCTCGATGCCATGAACGCACAGGGTATCGTCTGATGAAGACTCCCGATATGACCGGAATTCCGTTCACCGGATTCCCGATGAAGCAGGCGGAAATGCAGATTGAAGCGCCGCCCGCAAATCCCTATCAGCCGGTCGCGGAGGAAACCGATTTCTCCCGCGATACGCAAACATGGGATTAACTGAATACAATGAGGATACGCCCCTTTCAAGGATGCAGGGGGCGTATCTCTTGCTGTCTTCTGAAACATTTTCTGTAATTCAAAATCTGAGAGGAGAATGAGATGAAAACTGTACTCGTCTGTCGGGAGACCGATCCGCGCGAAACCAGAGTTGCGCTGATCCCCGACGATATCAAAAAGCTCATTGCAATGGGCTTTTCATTCAAGGTTGTGCGCGGCGCAGGCGTGAAGAGCGGCTTCTCCGATGCCGCCTATGAAAAAGCCGGTGCCGTCATGATCGACGAGGAATCGCAGGGCTATGACAGCGAAATCGTCCTGCGCATTCTGAAGCCGCAGAGCGCAGACGGTCTGAAAAAGGATACGCTGCACCTGAGCTATCTTGATCCGTTCAATGAGAAGGCGCTGCTGAAGGAATTTGCGCAGAAGGGTATTCAGGCGGTCTCGCTGGAGATGATCCCGCGCACGACGCTTGCACAGAAAATGGACGTCCAGTCCTCGCAGACCTCGCTCGCCGGCTATGTTGCAGTTGTCAATGCGGCGGCGCGGCTCCCGAAGATTCTGCCGATGATGGTTACCCCGTCCGGCACGATCAATCCGGCGCGTGTGTTTATCATCGGCGTCGGTGTTGCAGGCTTGCAGGCAATCGCAACGGCAAAGCGTCTCGGCGCAAGAGTCGATGCATTTGATACACGCCCCGTGGTCGAGGAGCAGGTCAAGTCCCTCGGCGCGAGCTTCGTCAAGATCGACCTCGGCGAAATGGGTCAGACTGATCAGGGTTATGCAAAGGAGCTGACCCCCGAGCAGATCAAAAAGCAGCAGGAGGCGCAGGCAAAGGTCTGCGAGCGCTCGAATATCGTTATCACGACCGCAAAGGTCTTCGGCAGAAAGGCACCGCGCCTGATCGGCAAGGATGTCATCGACCGGATGCAGCCGGGCTCGATCATCGTCGATATGGCTGTCTCGACCGGCGGCAATGTCGAGGGCTCGAAGCTCTTTGAGGAGGTTGTCACGGACAACGGCGTCATTATCATGTCCGGCGATTATCTCGAGCGTCAGGTGCCGTTTGATGCATCGAAGATGCTCTCGGGCAACTTCACGGCGTTTCTCACGCATTTCTATAATAAGGAACAGGGCGAATTTGTCGTCAATCTCGAGGATGAGATCATGCGCGGATGTCTGCTGACACAGGGCGGAAAGATCATCCACGAACGGTTTAAGGAGGCATAATATGGGCGAGATTATGTTACTCATTTTTGTATTTGTCATTGCGGGATTCTTAGGCGTTGAGCTGATTTCCAAGGTTCCCTCGCAGCTCCATACGCCGCTGATGTCCGGTACGAACGCAATCTCCGGCATCACGGTCGTCGGCGCAATGTCCGCAACCGCTGTTGCAGTTCTGGCACCGAGCAGCAAGATCGGAATGATCTTCGGCGTTATTGCAATCGTGCTCGCCGCAATCAATGTCGTCGGCGGTTATCTTGTCACCGACAGAATGCTCGGCATGTTCAAGAAGAAGGGGGATAAAAAGTGAGAGACGTTATCATCACCGTTCTGTATATGGTCTCGGCGGTGCTGTTTATCCGCGGCATCAAGCTGCTCGGCAAGGCAGATACCGCACGCAAGGGCAACGGTCTTTCTGCGGTCGGCATGCTGATTGCCGTCATTACGGTCTTATTTGAAAAGCAGGTCATGGACGCCGGCTTGACGAGCTATCTGATGATCGCCGGTGCGGTGATCGTCGGCAGCATCATCGGTGCAGTCTGGGCGAAAAAGGTCGAGATGACCGGTATGCCGCAGCTCGTTGCACTGTTCAACGGTTTCGGCGGTCTGTCTTCGCTGCTGGTCGCACTGGCTCAGTATGCAAACTATCGCACAATCAATGCGGATGCTGTCCCGTTTGAGGGCGTTACCATGGGTCTGACAATCGCAATCGGCGCGATTGCATTCACGGGTTCCGTCGTTGCATGGGGCAAGCTCAGCGGAAAAATGTTCAAGAAATCCGTGACGATTCCGGCAAAAAATGCGCTCAATGCAGTGCTTGCGATTGCCGGTCTTGCCGGTGTATGTCTGTATGCGTTCAGCGGAAGCAATACGCAGCTCGGCTTCATCGGCATCATTGCCGTCACGGCTGCCTACCTGATTCTCGGCTTCACCATGGTCGTTACCATCGGCGGCGGTGATATGCCGGTTATTATCTCCCTGCTGAATGCATTTTCGGGTCTGGCAGCAGCATTTGCCGGTCTCGCGCTCAATAATTCCGTGCTCGTTGTCTCGGGCTGTCTGGTCGGTACATCCGGTCTGATCCTGACGCTCATCATGTGCAAGGCGATGAACCGCACGCTCTATGCGCTGCTGTTCAGCAGCTTCGGCGCAAAGAAATCAAAGGGCGGAGACGGCAGCGGCAAGGAGCCGAAGTCGATGTCCGTCGAGGATGCATACCTGATTCTCGAGGCAGCTTCCTCTGTTGTATTTATCCCGGGCTACGGCATGGCGGTTGCACAGGCGCAGCACGCTGTCAAGGAGCTCTGCGATAAGCTCGAGGAAAACGGTGCAGAGGTCAGCTTTGCAATTCATCCGGTTGCAGGACGTATGCCCGGTCATATGAACGTGCTGCTCGCAGAGGCAAATGTCCCCTATGAACAGCTCAAAACCGCGGATGAAATGAATCCGCAGATGCCGAATACAGACGTCGCAATCGTCATCGGCGCAAATGACGTTGTCAATCCTGCCGCACAGACCGACGAATCCTCGCCGCTCTACGGTATGCCGATTATCAATGCATATGAGGCACGCACAGTCTTCGTATTGAAGCGCGGCAAGGGCGCCGGCTTCTCCGGCGTGGAAAATCCGCTGTTTACGAACGATAATACCGTCATGATCTACGGCGATGCAAAGCAGACGGTCTCCTCGCTCGTCAGCGAATTTGATGACAAATGATCTGAATGTCGAAAATTGTCTGAAACAGATCAAAAATATTTATACGACATTCCGAAATGCAGAAAAGGACTTGACAAATCTTTCACAATGTGCTATACTACATACAGAACAGCAAAGGGGCTGCGGGAAACAACAAATTCCGCAGCCCGTTCTGTTTTTGCAAAGCGCGTTGCAAATGAATATGAAACGCACAATGGGGTGCATGATGCTGAAAGACACAGCTCATGTACCCTTTTTCGTTTCAAATAAGGAGAGAGTATTATGGCAAATGAATTGCTGCAAGCTGTTGACAGCGAAGTGTTTGCGATCTGGTTTCTGATCGGCGCAGCACTGGTATTCTTCATGCAGGCAGGCTTTGCAATGGTTGAAACGGGCTTTACCCGTGCAAAGAATGCCGCGAACATCATCATGAAAAACCTCATGGACTTCTGTATCGGCACCCCGATGTTCGTGCTGATCGGTTTCGGACTGTTCCTCGGCGAGGACCTCTGCGGACTGATCGGCAAGCCGGGATTCGATGTTTTCACTGCATATGAGAACTTCGACTGGTCCAATTTCGTGTTCAATCTGGTCTTCTGCGCAACTGCCGCGACGATTGTTTCCGGCGCAATGGCAGAGCGTACCAAGTTCCTTTCCTACTGCGTATACTCCGGTGTCATCAGCGCACTGGTTTATCCGATTGAAGCGCACTGGATCTGGGGCGGCGGCTGGCTCGCACAGCTCGGCTTCCACGATTTCGCAGGCTCCTGCGCGATCCACATGGTCGGCGGTATCGCCGCGCTGGTCGGCGCAAAGATCCTCGGACCGCGTATCGGCAAGTTCAGCAAGAAGGCTGACGGCAGCATTCAGCCGAATGCGATCCCCGGTCATAACCTGACACTCGGCGCACTGGGTTGCTTCATCCTCTGGTTCGGCTGGTACGGCTTCAACGGTGCGGCATGTACGAGCACAGGTCAGCTCGCATCCGTCTTCGTTACCACGACAGTCGCTCCGGCAATCGCAACTGTCACCTGCATGATCTTCACATGGATCAAGTACGGCAAGCCTGATGTTTCGATGTGCCTGAACGCATCGCTGGCTGGTCTGGTCGGCATCACCGCAGGCTGCGACGTCATGGACGTTGCAGGCGCAGGCATCGTCGGTATTGTTTCCGGTCTGCTCGTCTGCTTCGGCGTCTGGCTGCTCGACTATGTGCTGCATATCGACGATCCGGTCGGTGCGGTCGCGGTTCACATGATGAACGGTATCTGGGGCACGATTGCAGTCGGTCTCTTCGCAACAACCTCTGCTCCGGGCAATGATACGATGAACGGTCTGTTCTACGGCGGCGGATTTGATCTGCTCGGCAAGCAGCTCCTCGGTTTTGTCTCGGTTGCCGCATGGACAACTGTGACAATGACGATTGTATTCTTTGCAATTAAGAAGACGCTCGGTCTGCGTGCTTCTGAGCAGGAGGAAATCCTCGGCATGGATGCAACAGAGCACGGTCTGGTCAGCTCCTATGCAGACTTTATGCCTGCCATGAGCGAAAGCTCGATTGCCGGCTATCTCAAGGATGACGCCAAGAGCGTAAAGCCGGCTGAGAAGGTTCCGGTTGCTGAGGCAGTTCCGGTCGAGAACAATATCCCGAACGATATCAAGACCCCGAAGATGACAAAGATCGCGGTCGTCTTCAATCAGGAAAAGCTGCACCACTTCATTCACGCAATGGAACGCATCGGCATCACCGGCGTAACTGTTACGAATGTCATGGGCTGCGGCATCCAGAAGTCGAACAACTACTACCGCGGCGCCAAGATGAGCACAACGCTTCATCCGAAGGTCAAGGCAGAAATCGTCGTCTGCAAGGTGCCGGTCGAGCAGGTTATCAAGACAACACGCGAAGTCCTGTATACCGGTCAGTTCGGCGACGGCAAGATCTTTACGTATCCGGTCGAGCAGGTCGTCAAGGTGCGTACCGGTTCTGTGAACTATGACGCACTCCAGAATGAGGAGCTTCCGGAAAAAGAATAAGACATCTTCTAACATCTCATTTCCTTACAAAACGACAAGGGCACGGTGCAAAAACCGTGCCTTTGCCGTTTATACAGAAAAGACCGCACCGCCCGATGCAGCATCAGGCGGTGCGGAAATCTGTTTATTCAGGCAGGGGTATCATCTGTAAAATATTCGTCATAGCCTTCCCAGCCGTTGACATAGCGCGTAATGATCATTGCGTCACGCACGCCGACCTCGCCGTCCTGATCCAAATCGGCAAGCGTCAGGTCAATCGCAACGCCTTCCCAGCCGTTGACATAGCGTGTCAGGAGCATTGCATCTGCCGTATCAATGATGCCGTCACTGCCGCTGACATCGCCGCGCATACGGGTCGGCGGTCCCCAGATCGCAGTGAGGGTCATATTCTGCTTCACAGTGATCACCGCACCCGGCATATATTTCATATCATTGTCCGCTTCTTTCACTGCCCAGCCCTTGAAGACTTTGCCGTTCGGCGGCATAAACGTGCATTCCGGAATGACAAATTCCGTATCCTCATCAACCTCGACGGGCTGCATGGTTCCGGAGCCGAAGCCTGCATCAAAGCTGACCGTATACTTCTCCGGCGCAAACGCCTCGAAGCGGTAGCCGTATGTCTGTGCATATTCATGTGCGGTCGAGTTCTTGTAGCCATGCACGATGCCGTCAAAAACCATTTCCTTGCTGTTCGGCGATTTCGGATCCTTCGGTCCGGAGAATGTTCTGTCATTATCCGGCAGCACAGTCTCTCTGCCCATAAAGATAATATCATCGAGCGTGGTGCCGAAGAACGCCTGATCCCCGACAGACAGGACGCCTGCCGGAATCTTCACCGAAATGAGACCGTCTGCGAAGCTGAATGCATCCGCACCGATCCGCCTTACCGTTTCCGGAATCTGAATCTCGCTGATGCCGGTCTGGCAGAAGGCTGCGATGCCGATGCCTGTCAGACCCTCGGGCAGCTCAATCTTTTTGATCTCGGCGCGGTTCTCGATGAACTGATACGAGTCATACATATCGCCCTCGCCCTTGATTGTCAGCGTTTTTGTGCTCTTATCATAATACCACCAGAGATGATCGCCGCACATACCGTCCGGCTTTTTGCCGAGCGAGCGGAAGGCACGGTTGTTTGCCTCTGCGTAAGCCTGTGCCGTGGAACCCTCCCAGCCGACGATAACGCCGGGGAACAGCACGCCGTTATTGCTGATTGTCGATGCATCGTCAGCAATCTTGGTATCCGGATTCCAGAAGGTAATCTCAGTCAGTGCGCGGCAGTCCGCAAACGCATTTTTGCCGATCTTCGTTACGCTGTAGGGAATCTCAACGGATTTCAGCAGCGCTGCATCGGCAAATGCTGAATCACCGATGCTCTTGAGACTGCGCGGAAGCTGTACACTTTCCAGGCTGCGGGTCTGATAGAATGCATAGTCACCGATATGCGTCAGCGCATCCGGGAAGGAAATCGACACTGCATATTTATTCACTTCATATGTATCCGTTGCCCACGGAGAAAGCTGTGTCTTTGTATAGTCATACATATCGCCGGAGCCCCTGATCATCAGCTCTCTGCCGGTCTCCTTGCCGTCGATCTCCATGCTGGGACGATAGCCCCATGTCAGCTTGTCGCCGCATTTCTGCGGATCATCCGGATAAATCACCGGCGAAATCCAGCTGTCTGTGACGGTCTTTTTGCTGAGGTCGATCCGGTATGCACCCTCAGAATATGCGAAGGTATCCAGCGTGCGCATTTCCACACCGTCCGCAGAAGACGTAATGCATTCCTCGCAGAACTCAAAGCCGTGGTCGTAGAAATCGAGCAGCGCCTCCTGCGCAACAGCATCCGAAAGCGTCAGCCGGAAACCGAAGTAATATTCATAGCCTGCACGGAATACATCGCCCTTTTTCATCTCGCGCGTCACAATATGCTTTGTATCACGCTCGGTGATTTTGATATAGTTGTCGGTTGTGCCGTTGAGCACGAAATCGCCTGTATCTATGGAGTTAACGATATCCTCAAATTTATCATTCTCCTTCGGGCGGCGCATCAAAATCTGATGACTTGCTTTATCAGCGCACTTATGGAGATGGAACCGCTGAATGCGCAGGGTACCTTCCTTTTCGGTCCATGCTCTGCACTCAACCCATGCACCGTCATAAGCATTTGTCAGCCCCGACGGATCCGGAGAGGTCGCAATCATGCTGCGCGCATGGTGATTGATCGAACCGGTATAGAATTTATCCTCGTCCGTATATTCTGCAATGGTATAGCCGGTTCTCCATTCGCCGCGATGATACAGATTGCCCGTCCATGTATAAAAGACACCGGTCTTATCCTTGATTTTCGTGCTGGTGAGAGTCAGCGATTTGCCGACCTCAAAATACACATCCGTACCGCCGAAGGAATCCGCCGTAAAGGTGCGGCAGAAGGCTGCACAGCTCTCGACCGTGCCGTCCTCGCGCTTGAACTGCTCCGATTCAACGCGGCATTTTTCGCCGTTGATCGTACCGGTCTGCGTTTTCAGATCGAAAACATAGCCGTAGGAAGGCGAAACCGTAATGCGGACCGTATACTTGCGGGAAGACTTGAACAGCTCGTCTGCTCCGAGGACATGCCCGTCGCTCTCATCCACCCACGAAATCTTCTCAATCGTGCCGAAGGGTTCATCGGGAAGATAGGTCACAGGATGCTCCTCTGCAACCGGCTGGCGCAGATTGTCAAACTCAAATACACGGTCAATCGTTGTCGCAGTTTTCGTGTCAAGCACTGCATCGACGCAGATATCGCCGCTCCGCATGAGATCGGCAATCTCCTGCCCCCACTGCTTTGCGGTATCGTCTTTGTTATAAACAGAGACAGAATTTGCAGCAGTGACCTCCACCTTCGTTGTCGGTGTCTTCTCGGTCGCATGGAACAGGAACGAATATCCGACATACGGCTTTACCGTGAACACCGCATGATACTTCTCGCCGGAAACGAATTTTCCGGTGACCTGTTTCTTCGTTTTGTCACTGAACCAGAAAACATTGTGTACACTGTATTTGCCGCTTTCCTTTGTGCGGAAGGCAGAAGTCCTTGTATTCGGATACGCTCCGACGACCGGAGCAGGGATACTTGTGAACTGAATCTCCTCGAGCGGCTCCGTGATGCGGTTCGTGAAAAGATAGAGAACGCGCATCGTTTTTCCGTCACTGCTCACACTCAGCGACTGAGTCTTCGGTTCTGTCTCGAATGTACCGTCAAGCGTAACGGTAAGACCGCTTTCCTTCTGCTTAAAATAATAGCCTTCGTGCGCAGTCAGCTTGAACTCTGCATAAGAATAGGACGCGCCGAAATAGCTTTCTGCGGTCATCTCTTTGCCTTCATAATCATACCATGTGACACTGGTAATGTCTGCATCCGCAGTCGTGCTGTAAGCAGAGGGTTCCAGCGCCGGCTGACCGCCCAGCATCGGCTCTGTCAGACCGGAAATTTTTACGGAACGGATAGCCGGATTGATGACATAGTGTTCGTAGCCAAAAATCATATCACAAGCCGGATAATCAATACCGCATTCCTGCAAGAGCTCCGCATAATCCGATTTCAGCATATTTTTCATGCTATCGGCGCTGTCCTTGAAGACTGCAACTTTATCGGAAATGAAATACCCCGATTTTCTGTTCACGCCGATCAATAAAGCCGGAACGCTCGCGCTGTCAGTATAAAATGTATCCTGATACATGATTGCATCCAGCGAACTGATTTTTTTCGATGACAAATCCGAGGGATTGAGTTTCACCCATTTTGCCCATGCAATCTCTGCCTTCGCCGGAATATCCAGCGAATAGGCTGCCGGATCGTTGACAGGCTTTTCCCCCAGAACCGGGTCCGTGATCCCGCTGACGACGATGCGCGTAATCATATCGGATGCATGTACTGCAAGCGATTCCGGCATCACGGAGCAGAAGACCATGACTGCCGCTGCGAAAACGCTCATCAGCCGGTTTCGCATGTGCGTTGATCCGAACAAACTTCGTGTTCGATGCTGACTGAATTGTTCCATTGTTATACCTCCCTGTATGTTGAAATGCGCGGTGATTTTTCAAATATTCCACCATTTTCCATTATATCCCAAATCCGCGGTGAAGTCAATGTTTTTCAGAGAAAAATGCAGCAATCCGCAGTCGGCAGAATATACAAATCCGATGCAGCGGAATTGGATAATCCGACAATTCAGACTGCGGCTATTGACGGTATTTTCCGGATTTGCTATAATAAATGTATCAGATAGAACCATACATCTTTTCGGGAGGGACATCGCACATAAACAGAAAAATGACTGTGTATTCCGCGCTGCTGCTGACCTGCTGTACGGCTGCCGGACTGACTTCCCCTGCGGTGCAGGCAGGTGCCTATGAAGCGGCGTCCGGCGATGCTGACGGCATGGTCGGCACGTTCCCCGAGCAGTACCACGATCTGTTCACGAAAAACAATACCGATCATATCTGGATTTCCGTCCCGGGCGGCGGGCATGACGGTACGGTCGGCATCCCGCTCTTTTACAATTTCATCCGCGCACTGTTCAAGGCATAAAAATCGCTACAATTTTACGGAGTAAGGAGTTATTATGGTACCGCAGAATCAGGTTCGCACGGTCAGCATTCAGGATATCGAATTTCAGCAGCCCCTGCCGGATGCATACAAGCTGATCCGGAAAAAACACATCGGCAGTTCCATGATCGGCGTCATCATCTCAGGCGTCTTTGCCGTCGGCGGCATCTGGTCCATCGCCCATACAGAAGATGCCGCGGTCATTGTGATCTCTGCGCTGCTGATTGCGCTGTTCTGCTTTCTGGTTCTGCGGATGCTCCAGCCGGTGGAATGCGAGGTGCGGTTCGGCACGGTCACAGATGATTATTCGCGGACAACCGGCTCCGGCGACAACGAAACCACGGATTATTACGTCACAATCCGGTTCGACGATACCGGCGAGATCATTCACAATCTCCGGATTGTGCCGCATCTTTCAATCAGGCAGCTGACGAACAGGCAGGTCATGCTCAGCCGTCAGAAGAAGCGCTTTCATCTCTATGATGCGTCGAATCTGGAGCATCCGGTCTGGAATCCGTCTTCTGCCGCACCGGCAGCATATCCGAGCATTGATGCAGACGGCAGACCCCTGCCGCAAGCCGCACCGGAGCCTGCGGTCTTTTCCCCCGCTGCCAATGAGGTGACGATTCAGGATATCCGGTTCCATGATCTCCCGCCGGAGCTCTATGAACACATCGTCAAATCGAAAAATACGCTGACATGGATTGCAGCGGCAGTCGTCATTTGCATGCTGGTGCCGTTTATCGGCTTCGTCATCATGGCAATCGGCAGGGAGATGCTCGAATACTGGTTCATCACGCTGCCGGTTCTCGCCGTCATTGCCCTCCTGTTCATCATTGTCGGGCGGAATGAAAAGAAAAACCGGACGCAGCCCGTGCTCGAATGCGTACAGGTGCAGATCATTGACTGCAAGACAAACTATGCACCGATCCGCATTACGTTTACCGTTCCGGAGACCGGTCAGACCGTTGTGGATCAGCGCATCGACATATCCTACTGCGGATTGCAGCTCAGCGGCATGACCGTCATGCTGGTGCGCAATGAGCAGAATATCTATTCGATTTATCCGCCGGATTACCGTCACCGGTAATGCCGTATAAACTGGAAACACCCCCTTTTACCGGGTTCCCGCTTACGATTGCGAAGCGGATGCATCCGGTAAAAGGGGGTTTTATGCGGTTGATAAAGATTGCAGTTCAGCAGGAATCAGCGTTCACGGCGGAACAGGAGCCTGCGGAGGAGCTGCTGTACGGGACGCGGCGGCGCGGTCTTTTTGCCGGTCAGATCGTCCCATGTGACGGACTCGCCGGAAAGCGTATTGCTGACATAGTAGATCAGGATATTCTGCGCATCGTCCACAGAGACATCCTTGTCGCCGTTGATATCGCCTGCGAGCTTCTGCTTTTCGGTGAAGCTGCCTTCCAGACCGCTCATCACTTCGACATATTCCAGCAGTGTGAGCTGTGCATCGTCCACGCTGACCTCGCCGTCATCATTGACGTCGCCGAGCAGGAACTCAGGCTGCGCCGGCTGTGTTTCGGTCGTCGTCACGGTTGTCTCCGTTGCAGAGGACTGCGTGGTCGAGGTACTGGTGACAGTCTCAGCGGAAACCGTTTCGGTCGGCTGCGATGCAGTCGATGTGCTGACGGTTGTCGTCGGCTTTGCGGTGGTCGATGTGCTGACCGTTGTCGTCGGCTTTGCGGTCGTCGATGTGCTGACGGTGGTCGTCGGCTTTGCAGTGGTTGAAGTGCTGACCGTGGTCGTCGGCTTTGCGGTCGTCGATGTGCTGACCGTTGTCGTCGGCTTTGCAGTGGTCGAAGTGCTGACGGTCGTCGTCGGCTTTGCAGTCGTCGATATGCTGACAGTGGTCGTCGGCTTTGCAGTCGTCGATATGCTGACAGTGGTCGTCGGCTTTGAAGTGGTCGAGGTACTGAAAGTGGTCGTCGGCTTTGCAGTGGTCGAAGTCTTAACCGTTGTCGTCGGCTTTGCAGTGGTTGATGAGCTGACGGTGGTCGTCGGTTTTGCGGTCGTCGAGGTGCTGACGGTGGTCGTCGGCTTTGCAGTGGTTGATGTGCTGACGGTGGTCGTCGGCTTTGCGGTCGTCGAGGTGCTGACAGTGGTCGTCGGCTTTGCAGTGGTTGAAGTCTTGACCGTTGTCGTCGGCTTTGCAGTCGTCGAAGTGCTGACCGTTGTCGTCGGCTTTGCGGTTGTCGATGTGCTGACGGTTGTCGTCGGCTTTGCGGTCGTCGAGGTGCTGACCGTGGTCGTCGGCTTTGCGGTCGTCGAAGTCTTGACCGTTGTCGTCGGCTTTGCAGTCGTCGATGTGCTGACGGTTGTCGTCGGCTTTGCGGTGGTTGAGGTGCTGACCGTGGTCGTCGGCTTTGCGGTGGTTGATGTGCTGACGGTCGTCGTCGGCTTTGCAGTCGTCGATGTGCTGACCGTGGTCGTCGGCTTTGCGGTCGTCGAAGTCTTGACCGTGGTCGTCGGCTTTGCGGTTGTCGAAGTCTTGACCGTGGTCGTCAGCTTCGAGGTCGAGGTTGCCGTTGTGGCGGTCGTGGTCTGGGTCGTACCGGTGACCGTCGTCTTGGCTTTCAGAATCACCGCGCCGGATTTCGCCGTCACCGGCACACGGGAAAGATCGCCTGCGCGGACATCAAAACTGCCGAGCACAACCGGATAATTCCCCGCCGCCGTGCCGGAATTGACCATAAATACCAGTGTAAAGAGCGTGCCGGTACCGGTCACATTTTCTTTTGTCGTATAGCTGCCGAATGCAACACGGTAATTGCCGTCGCTGACAATCGGTGCGGAATTGTTATCCGGTGCAAGCTCGCTGAACTCTACCTTTGCCAGCGTGAGCGCATCCGAATCCCAGAGCACATCGACGGTGCCTGCCGCGAAGCCTTGATTCTTCGCAGCCTTCACCGGTACACGGATCATGCCCGGCTCACCGATCACAGCCTCTGCCGTGCCGGCTTCCAGACGCAGACCTTCGTCAGCCGCTTCGCCGGTCAGCGAGACCGAGCCTGCCTTGACCGATGCGGTCACCGGCTGCATCTTTGCATCAAAAACAGAGGGCTTGTCCATGATAATCGCATAATCACCGGGCTTTGCCGTATCCGTGACCGTGAAGGTCATCAGGAAGAATTCGCCCGTTGCAGTATAGTTTTCCTTTGCCGTATAGCTGCCGAAGCATGCACGGTAGGAGCCCTTTTCCGTCGGCTCCGCGGGATTGTTTTCCGGCGCAAGATCGGTATATTTGACCGATTTCAACTTCAATGCGGTCTGATCCCATTTGAGATCGACCGTACCGGCACCATAGCCGCCGTTGACCGAAGCACTGACCGGAACACTGACCTCTGTTCCGGCTTTGCATGCAGCCTTCACATGTCCGGCTTGCAGCACGATGCCGGATGCCGCAAATGCTTCAAACGGAACTGTAACAACCGTCAGTGCAGCGGAGAGCAGCCCTGCGATGATTCGTTTTTTCATGTATATCTCCTTCAATATGATACTTCGTAAGAACGCTATACTGTCATTATCTATTATAACCAAAATTTCGCAATCGGTCAAGCGTTTTGCATGAAGATTCACATATTATCATGATAGACAATCTACAATCCGTAAAATACTATATATAATATACAATACTAAAAGCGGTGACGGCATCAGGCATAATCGAGCGTCCAGTCCGTGAACGCCGAACGGACACCCTTCGCCTGCGGATGCTCCGCAAACAGACCGAGCATGACGCCGGTGAAATTGCCTGCGACCTCCGAGGAAAGATATTTGCTTTCGAGTATGCCGAGGACATGCTCCGTCTCGCCTGTCATGCACGAGAACTGATAATGCAGCGGCTCGCCGGTGATGCAGAGTGTCGCGGCGGCGGTGTCCGGCGGCAGTGTGATGCGTCCGGTCTCATGCTCAACCGAACCGAGCACCGCGCGGCAGATTACCGCAAAACCGCCCGCCGCCTGCGGCTGCACATAAATATCATAATGCTGCGATGCGGTCATATAGACGGTCAGTCCGGCGGTCTGCGCGGCAATGCTGACCTTGCAGCACAGCCGGAACTGCATCTCCTTCTGCCGGATTCCGATGAACACCGGCGACGCATCCTCTGTGCCGATGCCGTTCTCTGTGCCGGATAAACAGAACGCATCTTCTGATAATTCATACTGCTGCATATCGGGATTTTGCAGAAAGACCCATTCCCTGCCGGGCGCGGTATTGCGCAGATCATAATGCTTCTGCACCCGCTGCGTGACGGTTTCCGGCAAGCGGTCGGTCTGCATCCGGAGCCGCGATGTACCGTCCTCCCCTGCCGTGAACCAGCCGTCTGCACCGAAGGTCACCGGCACAAGACAGGTCTCCCTGCCGGTCGTATGAAACATCATCCAGTCGGCGATCTGCCGGAAGCCGAGATGCACCATCCACCAGTTTCCGCGGACATCCTCGACCAGATCGGCATGCCCGCAGCCCTGTAATGCGCAGCCGCCAAGATTCCGGTTTGTCAGCACAGGATTCTGCGCATACGCTTCAAACGGTCCGAACGGCGACAAGCCGCGCGCATAGACAACCATATGCCCGTATTCCGTGCCGCCCTCGGATGCCATGAGATAATAATACTGCCCGATGTGATAGAGATGCGGACTTTCGAGAAAGCGTCCGCCGGTGCCGCGCCAGATCACCTGCGGTGCGGTCAGGCATGCACCGGTTTCGATGTCGATTTCACACTGCAAAATAAAGCCGCCGTTTTCATCCTCGCCGTTGCACATGAAATACGCTCTGCCGTCCTCGAAAAAGAGCGACGGGTCAATCCCCTTCTGCTGCACATACACAGGCTCAGACCATTCGCCGTGAATGTCATTTGTCTTCACATAAAAATGCCCGCCGTTCGTGACATTCGTCGTGACCATATAGAAGGTGCCGCGGTCAAAGCGGATCGTCGGTGCATAGATGCCGCCGACGGAATCTGCATTTGCCAGCGGAAGCTGTGAGCGCCGCGTCAGCACATGCCCGATCTGCGTCCAGTTGATGAGGTCGCGGCTCTCAAAAAGCGGTACGCCCGGAAAGAACTGAAACGAGCTGCATACAAGATAGTATACATCGCCGACGCGGCAGATGCTCGGGTCGGGATAAAAACCGGATATCACAGGATTATTGTAATACATTTGATCCATTCTGCTCCTTTTCTTTTGACTGATTCTATTATATAATATGGGAAAAGCCGTGTCAAGACGGTCAGATGCATGTTTTTCATCCGCAATCTGCATTCGCTTAGTATTTTGACGCCTGTACAGCGTCTAAAGGACAGAAGGAAATCAAACACACGAAAGGAGTCTCCTATGGATAACGGTGCAAGTAGCTACCGCCGTTACCTCGAAGGTGATGATTCGGGTATGGAAGCACTCGTCCGCGATTACAAGGACGGTCTGCTGCTCTATCTGAACAGTTATCTCAAAAACCTCAGCATTGCAGAGGACTGCGTGCAGGACACATTCATCAAGCTGGCTGTCAAAAAGCCGAAATTCCGCGGAAAGAGCTCCTTCAAAACATGGCTCTACACGATCGGAAGAAATACGGCGATCAGCTATATGCGCAAACGTGCAAATACGGAAACCGTGTCCGGCGAATGGGACAGCCTCTCTGCGGAAACCGATCTGGAACGCGAGTATCTCCGCGAGGAGCAGAAAATCACACTGCACCGCGCACTCCGACGGATCAAGCCGCAGTACAGTCAGGTTCTGTATCTGGTCTATTTTGAGGATTTCAGCGCTGCCGAAGCCGCCGATATCCTGCATAAAACCAGAAAGCAGATTGAAAACCTGCTCTACAATGCAAAAAAGGCACTGAGATCGGAACTGGAAAGGGAAGGGTTTCGATATGAAGAATTATAAGGAAATGACGCGGTGCGTGCTCGAAGCGCGCGACGCATATCTGCTGAAAAAACAGCGTCGGCGCAGAATCCTGATGCGCTGCATTCCGGCAGGTGCCGCGGCATGTCTGATGCTGATTGCAGGCATCGGGCTGAAACAGCACAGTACCGTACCGATTCCGGCTGTGCCGCAGATTACGGAGCAGACAGATACCGCCGCGCCTGAAACCGTGCAGACAACTATGATGCAGACTGTATCGGAGTCCGAACAGACCGGAACCGTGACAATCGCACAGACCGGCATCCCCAAAGAATCGCTGCCGGATGATCCGGAGCGCAGCACGGAAATGCAGGTCACTGCCGCGCAGACGGAACCGGATACGCACCCCGCGGAAACGCAGCCCGTTACGACAGAACAGCCGTCCGGCGTCGTTCCCATTGCGGAAACATCCGTCCCCGACGGCGACACGCAGGCGACCGGTACGAATCCCGCTCCCCTTCTCTGGGATGATATGACGATCTGTCAGCAGTTCAACATGGCAGAGCTCGGCACCCCGCCCGTCTGCTACCTGAACACCGACCGCGAAGTACCGGCTGATGCCGTCGGTGCGCGGATTGAATCGGTGTATATGAGCGGATACGATTTTGCGTCCGATACCTATTATCACTGTCAAGCCGATGCATACCGGCTCAGGGAGATATCCGAAAAGGAGATGATTGCCGTTCAGTTTGAAGAGGATAACCGCTTTTATCTCTATGCTGTTGCAACCGCGGAAACACAGGCGGTTGACACAAATCAGAAAGAATGAGGTGAATATCATGAAAACGAGAAAACTGACCGCCGCACTGACCGCAGTGCTCTGCCTGCTCTGTACCGCAGCACAGCCGCTTTCCGTCTCTGCGGAGACCGAAAACAGAGATCAGGTGCATGACAGCGCGCTCGTGCTCGACCAGAATGTCGCGGAGACCCTGCAAGCGCTGAACCGCTGGCTGCGCGAACATCAGATCAATGCATACACTGCACTGCAAGCCGACGAGCATGCAATCGCCGTCATCGGTGACAGCTTTGACGAACTGGAGCCCGTCAAAGCATTTGTCAAAGCAGCAGGGCTCGATGAAAGCCTGATCGAATACGGCGTCGAATCCTTTGCAGAACGCGAACTGACCGGCATCACAGCAGCACCCGTCACAAATGATGAACTCGAAAAGCTGCTCGATGTCCGCAATCAGCTCTGGGCGTATATTGACGAAGCCGGTTATGCCGAAACCGCTGCCTATGCCGCACTGCTCTGGAATCATCACACCGTCATCTGCTATGTGCAGTCCGAAGCAGTCCGCGCCGGCGTGATGCAGTACATGCAGGCGCAGGAGATCGCGGAGACGCTGGTCGATATCGTCATTTCGCCGGAATATGATTTCCGCATGAAGGACGGCGGCGCGAACAGTCCCGATGAGGTCAATCTGACCGCAGCAGCCGGATATTTCGGGCTGAAAGCATATCTTGCAGACAATCAGATTCTCTCGAATATCTATCTGACCGAAAAACCGCATGCCGATCATCCGGAAATGACCTATACCGGCATCGACATCTGCGTCAGAACACAGGCGGATGCGGATGCACTGCAAGCCTATATGACCGAAAATTTCTACTGGGATGCAATCGTCACAGTGACCGTGCAGCCCGATCTCTCGAAGAATCCGGCGTACCTGATGCACAACATTGCATATATCTGCACCGCAGGCGACGCAAATGACGACGGCAGACTCGGCATCGCAGATGCGGTCAAGCTGCAAAAGGTGCTGCTGACTGCCGATACGCTGTATGCACGCACGGGTGCCGCTGCGGACATCAATCAGGACGGCTGCGTCGATGTGCGCGATCTGACGCTGATTCAGCAGCGCGCGGCTGCACAGAAGTAAGCTCGATAACCCAAGTAAACCAGAAGTTAATATCATCCTGTAAAAATGCCGCTCAATTCAAGCTGTGACGCAGAATTGAGCGGCTGTTTTTTATTTTTTCGCGTTGATCCGGATGGGGCGGAACAAAAATCCGAGCTTGAATCTTTTCAGCTCAACCGTAAATTCCCCGTCCCTTGCGGTGACACGCAGGCGGCATTTATGCAGCGATGCGATCTGCTGTACGATGCTCAGTCCCAGACCGCTGCCCGACTGACTGCCGCGCGCTGCATCCCCGCGCTGAAACGGCTCACAAATCTGCTTTTCATCGAGCTCGCCCGTATACGGATTGCTGATGCGCAGCGTGTTTTTCTCATCGACGGTGACTGTGATCCTGCCGCCCTCCGCTGCATGCTGCACCGCATTCGCCGCAAGATTTTCCGCAAGCTGCGTCAGCATCTCCCGATTGCCTTTGAGCACCAGACTGCCGGATTCCGCAAGCGTCAGACCGCGCTCCGCCATTGCCTCCGCATGCCGCCCGAATGCCGTATGCAGCAGTTCAGTCAGATCGACACTGTCCTTCATCGGCGGTGCAGCGCTGCGTTCGAGCTTTGCAAGTCCCAGTACGCCCGCGATCATCTCGTCAATATGCGTGACATTTTCCATGATGCAGTCTGCATATTCGTCCGCATGCTCCGGATGCACATGTGCACGGAGATTTTCCGCATTGCCGTAGATCACGGAAAGCGGTGTTTTCAGGTCATGTGCGAGCGCACCGGTCAGGTTTCTGCGGTAGGCTTCGATGTCATAGCGTCTGCTGTAGAGCGAATAGGTCACCACGGACAGCATCAGTGCAATCAGCAGAGCAAAGCCGATGACATAGGGCAGAAACAGCGGCAGAAAAATCAGATACAACTGTTCAAACATTTCCCGCGAATCAACATACTGAAAATGAAAGAGCTGCCAGTCCTCGCCGCGGAAGTGCACATCTGTATCATCAAATGCATAATTATACGATCTGCCGGCAGTTATATCTTGCAGATAAGCCTGAAATATCTGCTTCGGCAGATAACGACGCTGTACCTTGTCGCTTCTCTGATAGTATTCGAGCAGATCCTTCCGGTCTGCCGCATGATACTCGTCCAGCAGTTCGTTCAGGATGTCCGTCGGAATTGCATCGGAGTCTGCATCTTCATAGCGCTGCTTCTGGCTTTCACGCATCTTTGCATATGCATCCGGAAGCTCCGACTGTATCCTCTGACGGAATCCGTCCGCCGCCGGTGCATCTGCCGTGCCGATGAGGACACAATCTCCGGAAAACCGGAGCGTTCCGTCCGTGCTGTCCGCTCCGTCGGTCTCTGTCTGATCGGAATACTCGTGATAGGATGACAGATAATCTTTTCCGAGATAACACTCGACCTTCGTCCAGCCGTCGGTGTTTTCCGGCGTCAGATCGACCCATTCGCCAGCAATTTTCCTGCCCTCCGTCTGATTGCGCGGCAGCGGAAAATAAGAATCCTTTACCACAAACAATTCGCCCGGTACAAACTGATCGTCCCTGACATAAATGCTGTAAAGAATCGGGAAACCTCCGTATAAAAAATGCACGGAATCATACAGCCGGCTGATCATTTCCGTATCGTACAGGTAGTAGCGGCTTCTTTCCCCGTTCTGCCGGACAACCGCCATATAACACGGCTGATCGGTATAGAATTCACCGGTTTCGGGCTGATACAGCACCCATGCGCCTTCATCATAGTGGTTTCCGGACATCCTGAGTCCTGCAAGCTGCACCGGAACGGGTATCCCCTTCTCCGCTGCATTTTTCAGCCGGTATTCATAGCTCTCGATTTCATTCTGATCGAAATTGTCACGCGGACTTGCCGTGCGGCATTCCCGCCAGCCTTCCTTATAAAAGTGTCCGACCCATGCACCGCCTGCAAGAAGACAGACTGCAAGCCATAGCAGGAAAAATCTTCTGAACCGGATTTTTTGCTTTGCTTTCTTCATCCTGATCGCCTCCTAGGTATGATCTCTGAGCTGATACCCTTTGGAGATGACGGTCCGAATCTGATTGCCTGCACTGCCGAGTGCCCTGCGCAGCTTTTTGATATGCGTATCGACAACGCGGTCGCTGCCGAAGAAATCGCTGCCCCAGATGCGGTCAAGGAGCTGATCGCGGGAAATCACCCAGTTTGGATGCTCCATGAAATATTGCAGCAGCGCAAATTCCTTTGCCGGAAGCGTCACGGGCTGACCGTCCGCCGTTACTGCGAGCGTCAGCGGGTCGAGCGTGATCTTTCCGCAGACAAGCTCCCGTTTTAGAACTGTACCCTTTGCACGTTTGAGCAGCGCCTGCACCTTGGCATAGAGCGTGGCAAGCGAAAACGGCTTGATGACATAATCGTCGCAGCCGAGCGTATAGCCGTAGAGCACATCCTCCTCACGGGCGCGCGCCGTCAGAAAGAGCAGCGGTACATCCGATACGGCACGGATGCTGCGGCAGATCGAAAAGCCGTCCAGATCGGGCAGCATGACATCCAGCATGATGAGGTCATATTCTCCGCTGCGGGCGGCATCGAGTCCCTCCGCGCCGTTCTGCACGGTGTCGATCTCACAGAGGCAGTCGCTCTGTGCAGAGAAAAAGTCGCCGATCATGCGGCAGATTTGCAGATTATCCTCGACCAGCAGCAGTCTGTATGTCATGTTGCTCACCTCCTCCGTATCTACAGCATATCAGAATGATGTGTACTTCGTATGTCCTGCGTGAGAATTTCCTTCTGTATTATAGCATGTTCAGGCGGAAATTACAATAGGACTAACGATAAAGAAAGAATGCCTACAACAATATGCATCTAACTGATTTCAAAATCAACAGTTGCACTGCCGCGCAGCTTCCTGTCCGCTTGTTGCCGGATTATGACTGGTTATGCACTGATACCGCTGTATTGTTGACATTGGAATCAGAATATGCTATACTCAAAAGCGGGAGCCTGTGCATCAAATCAGGCTCCCGTCAGTCAACCGCCAGACCAAGGGGGATAGAAAAAAATGAAACACAGATCAACAGCCAGACTTTGCAGCATTGCTGCCGCACTGATCCTCTGCGCAAATGCCGCCGGTATCCCGTTTTCCGGTGCATTGTTCCGCAGCGTGCCGGTGCATGCAGAAGCCGTCTCTGATGAACCGGTCACGATGTGTGTCCGGCTCGAGGGCGGTGCTCTGCCGGGGCTCACAACCGATGCCCTGACCGATGCGGAACACGCGGAAATGATCCGCTTCCGCGAAGAATCACAGGATGCCGTCTTTGCGGAAATCCTCAAGCTGTATCCGGATACATACATCCGGTACCGCTATACCGTACTGCTCAACGGCTTCTCCTGCGTCATTCCGGAATCGCTCGCAGACGCAGTCCGTTCGATTTCCGGCGTCACCGATGTTTCAAAATGCAGCGAAATCAAACTGACGCCCTGCATGGCGACCGCCGCAGAGCTCGGCGAAATCCCGCAGTTCCGGCAGGAAACCGGCTGTACCGGCGAGGGACAGGTCATCTGCATCATGGACAGCGAGCTCGATACCACGCATCCGATGTTCGCGGCACTCCCCGACAATATTCAGACCAAGCTGAAAAAAGAGGATGTGCAGAAAATCGCACAGACCGTCGGCTTCCATGTCAATGCCGATCCGGAAAAGCTCTATCTCAGCAGCAAGATTCCCTTCGCTGCCGACTATATCGCCGATGACCCCTATGCGGTCAGAAATACCAATCAGAATTATTATCACGGCACGCATGTCTCCGGCATCGCCGCCGGCAATGCGATCACCGACGCCGCGGGCAATCAGATCTCCGGCATCGCAAAGGATGCGCAGATCGTCTTCATGGCAATGGAAAAATATCTGATTCCCGATGAGACAACCGGTCTCGATATGACGAAATGGCAGGAGCAGACGACCATGATGCTGACCGATGCAACGGTCGCCATGCTCGAGGATGCGGCAAAGCTGCGCGCCGATGTTGTCAATATGAGCTACGGCACCACATGGATTCTGCCGGATGATGAGCATGTGCTGACGAATGCAATCAACGCTGCCGCAGACGCAGGCATCACGGTCTGCATCTCCGCCGGAAATGACGGCGAAGAAAGTCTCGCAGCCGCAGCGGATGCGCCCGACCATTCGACCATGAATACACTGATCAGCGAGGGCTCAAAGGCGCTTGCCGTCGCATCTGCGGACAATGCCGCTGCCGAAAAATGCGGTGTACTGCTGCACGGCAGTACGAAAATACTCGCAACGGGCTATATCGAAAGCAATAATTCCACGAATGTGCTCTATTTTAATGATAAACTGCGCGAGGGCAACTATAATTATGTCTATTGCGGCAGAGGCGAACAGGGCAGCATCGCGGGCAATGATGTCCGCGGCAAAATCGTTCTCGTGGACCGCGGCAACCGCTTCACGGATACCGGAAACTATGCTGCACAGGCAGGCGCCGCCGGCGTAATCGTCTGCAACAATGAGGAACGCCTGAGCGGTCTCATGGTCAACGAATCCGGTCTGCCGATGACCATGATCTCCAAGAGCGACGGCGAACTGCTCAAAAATGCATCCGACCGGCAGATCACCGTCACAAAGGAATATGAGAATGTGAAATCTGGCAGCGCCGTCAGCTCCTATTCGAGCTGGGGAATGCTCCCCTCTCTTGAGCTGCGCCCCGATATCATGGGCATCGGCGGCAATGTCATTTCCGCGGCTTACAATCAGCAGTATGCATCCATGTCCGGTACGTCGATGTCATCGCCGTATCTCGCGGGCTGCACCGCAGTGCTGAATCAGTATCTCACAAAGAGCGGCTGCACACTGACCGGCGCAGAACGGCAGCAGCGCATCCGCAATCTGCTTATGACCGGCGCAGTCCCCTATGAATCAAACGGCATCTATACCTCGCCGCGCATGCAGGGTGCGGGTCTGGTCTCGCTGAACAATTCGATCCATACCAGTGTCATTCTGACCGGCGCAGAGGGCGAATCCAAGATCAGCCTGCGCGACCGGCTCGGAACGGCATTCACCTTCCCTGTCACGGTCACGAATTTCGGCGATGCGGATGTATCGTTTGCATCGGCAACGCTCGCGCTCTCGACCGACCGCGCCGAAACCGGCAGAGACGGCGCCGCTTATCTCTCCGGCAGACAGAAATTATCCTGCGAAGCCGACTGCTCCGCGCTGCAAACGATTGCTGCCGGTGAAACCAAAACCGTCACGCTCTCCGTCCGGCTCGATTCCGCCGAAACGCAGAAGATCGAACAGACCTTCAAAAACGGCTTCTATATCGAAGGCTATCTGCTGCTCGAGGGCGCTGCAAACAATGCGGATATCTCGATTCCGCTCTCCGGCTTCTCCGGCGATTACAGCAAAATCACGCTGGTCTCCCAGCAGGGCGGCTGCCTGAATCTCGGGCAGAATGCAGCAGTCAGCGCACGGTATTCGATGCTGGAGCAGGCTGAGCTTGCAAAATCCGTCGTGAACGGAATGCTCAATGACAATGACCGTGAATTCATTGATCTGGAATACGGCAATCTCGATGCGCTTCTGACAAAGAATCCCGACCGCGAGGCAATGCAGATTCGTCAGAAATACAACAGTCAGGAATATGATCAGGCGTATATGCGGACGCAGTGGTTCCTCCAGCAGATCGCTGCAAAAATGGCAGGCGAAATGAATCATGACAGGATGACCTATCTCTCGCCGAACGGGGACAATATTGCAGACCGGATTGCCGTCGGCTTCCGCAGCCCGTATTCGGTCAGTGTCCGCGGCACGGAAATCCGCGATGCAGCGGGCAATCTGATTGATCTTCCGCAGAGCACGCGGTTTGCCGGCAAATCGGATGCGTTTACATCGTTCGTATCCGGCGCGGCGCTGAATACACTGAAGGAGGGCGAATACACCGCGGAGATTTCCGTTGTCCGCGATTCGGACGGCAGTACCGGTGCCGTGGTGCAGAAGGTTTCGGTTCCGTTTACGGTTGACCGGACGCCGCCGAAGGTTCGCTCCGAGCTGACCGTGCAGAACGGCAGAAAAATCCTCAAGCTGACCGCGACCGATCCGGTGCTCGACGGCTTTGTCATAGCCGGCAAGGGCAGAGGCGGTGAAGCAGGCAGCTATAATCCCGCCAATGCACCGACATACGGCATGACCGCGCTCTATTATCTCATGGGCGGCAGTCAGGGTGCAAATGTGGCTGTGCTGACAGACAGTGACACACAGCAGAATGTATCCGGCGGCAAACCGCTGAACCGTCTGCTGCGTGCCGATGAAACCGCTTATAAATGGCTGAAACAGTTTGATTTCGTGGATTTCGTCAAAGCGAAGCCCGATCAGAACGGAAGCTATACCCTCTCCTATGATGTAACGGATTTCACCGCCTACAATATCAGCACGGTTGACCGCGCATACAATATCACCGATCTCTCCGAAAATGCATCCGATCCGGCAAATCCGGCGCCGAAGGAGAATCCGCTCAAGGAAGGCATTTACCGGAGCAATGCGATGCTGCTCGAGGTCAAAGAGGATACGCTGCATGTCGTGCCGTTCAGCAATCCGAAGCACGCGGCGGATTATGAATATGTTTACGAATATGTATATCAGGACAAGCAGGACATCATGTATCTGCATTGCAGCGGCGCGGACGGCAAACACGAAACCTTCCGCATCCGCACGGATCAGTCCGGCAATCTCGTCATGACCGGCGATTTTGATGCGCTCCTGCAAGACGCATCCGGCATCACGGAGCAGACGCTCATCCGCACCGATCTGCGCAGCACGGACAATTACATCGCAATCGGCGCAGAGGAAGCAAAGGAGATTTTCACCGATCCCTATATGCTGGATCAAACGAAGGGAAAGACGCCGGAAAACGTCAAGGTCAGCATCGGGATTGTACAGGCGCATCCGGTTGCCGAATATGTGTATTCCTACGGGGACGGCACAGGTCCGTACACGGTCAAAGTTGATCTCGTGACCGCGGAAGCGACGCTGCCGGACGGTTCGACCTGCAAAGCGGAGGCGTATACCCCGCAGGCGAAGGCGCTCGCAGGCGACGTCAATCTCAGCGGCACGACCGATGTTTCGGATGCGGTGCTGCTTGCAAGATTCGTTGCCGAGGACAGCACGGCAAATATCACGGCACAGGGCAGAGCAAATGCGGACTGCAATCAGAACGGCATGCCCGATTCCGAGGATGTCATCCTGATTCTGCAATACATCGTGCATATCATCGAGACGCTGTAAGCATTTTCTGAACACCGTATTTCGTATAAAAACAGCCGCTGAATCCGGCGTAACTGCTTGGATTCAGCGGCTGTTTCTGTATTATCATTAAAATAGGATGCCAAAGGGACAATGTCCCTTTGGCGGGAGTATGAGGGCAGCGCCTTCATTATCAATCCGTCGGAGACACCGCCTGATGCGAGCGGATCATCTGACGGATTGTATCGTAGAGATGCGGCTTGAGGGTTTCGAGGTCGCAGGGGTCCTGATAGAGAATCGCCGAATAGCACGCGCCGGATACCAGCTCGACAATCAGGAAGAGCATGATTTCGGGCTCCTTGAATTCGCAGGGCGCCTCGTCGAGCATCTTCTGATACACGTCGCCGAAATTGATATCCTCCTCTGTGACGGGTGTTGTCAGCGCGGTTTTGAAGACGCCCCAGCTCAGGTTCTTGGAGATGAAGTTCAGCAGCGCCTGATTCTCCGCGAGCTGCCCGATGATATGGTCGATAATAAAGATCATCCGGTCCTCAAAGGAGATTGTCTGATCGCCTTCTGCCGATTCGAGCGCCTGCACCGCATGGCGGAAGAGCTGGCTTGATTTATGGCAGATCAGCTTGTTCCGGATATCATATTTATCCTTAAAATACAGATAAAACGTGCCTTTTGCGACGCCGGCATGTCCGACGATATCCGAGATTGAGGTTTTGCTGAATCCTTTGGTCGTGAAGAATTCAAATGCTGTATTGAGGAGCGAACGCTCCTTATGCTGCTTATTCAGTTCGAGTTTTCCCATATCAGGGACGCTCCTTTCTGCGGGCGGCACTGTTTTTATTCACTGTGACCGGTTATTGTTTATTATAGCACAATTCGAGTAAAAATGCAATAAAGGAGAAAGGAGGAGGTATCCCAGAACTCATTTAGAATTCCGCGCCCAGTATAAATATCTGTAAAACTATGATAAAGAAGATTGAGCCTGAAAGACTTGCTTGTTCTGCATTTATTGTAGTTCTTTTTCTGTATCCTTTGTCCGAAGATAATTTTTTGCTGGGCGCGGGGCGCTCTTTCCTTATTCTCTCCTCTCTGGAGCGCCGGTTTCTAAATTCGTTCTTTCTATACTTCCTTCCTCCTACTTCCGCCGGAAAGAATGACCATCGGTCACATATTTTCAGCGCCAAAATTGTGCAGTGCGCCGAAATTCTGACCGACGGTCATTTATTTTTCGTTTTACTATTGACTATCGGTCATTTTTATGGTAGACTGTAGACAGTTAAAAATGACTATCGGTCAAATTCTGCTGAAAGGATCTGATAACATGTTAAAGTTCGGCGAATGGATCGCCAGACACAAGCTGCTGATTCTCCTCCTCGGGCTTGCAATGGTGATACCGGCAGTGTTCGGTTTCCTCCATACCCGCGTCAATTACGATATTCTCTCCTATCTCCCGAAGGATTTGGAGACCATGCAGGGACAGGATATTCTGAAAGATGAATTCGGCAAGGGCGGCTTTTCCTTCGTGATCGTCGAGGGCATGCCGGATAAGGACGTCGCCAAGGTGCGCGGCGATCTCGAAGGCGTGCAGGGCGTCGCGGAGGTGCTCTGGTATGACAGCCTTGCGGACATCTCGATCCCGAAGGAAGTGCTCCCGAAAAAGATTTACGACATGTTCAATTCCGGCGATACGACGCTCATGGTTGTATTCTTCGAGGATACAACATCCGCGGACAGCACGATGCAGGCGATTGACGAGATGCGCAGCATCACCTCCAAGCAGTGCTTTATCTCCGGCATGAGCGGCATCACGACCGATATGAAGCATCTTTCCGATTCGGAAACGCCGCTGTATGCGCTGGTTGCGGTGCTGCTGACGAGCATCGTCCTCGCGCTGACTATGGACAGCTTTCTGATTCCGGTGTTCTTCATGCTCAGCATCGGGCTTGCAATCATCTGGAATCTCGGCACAAATTTCTTCTTCGGTGAGATTTCGTTCCTGACGCAGGCGCTCTGTCTGGTCTTGCAGCTCGGCGTCACAATGGACTATTCAATCTTCCTCTGGAACAGCTACAAGGAAATGCAGACGCAGTACAGCGACCGTAATGAAGCAATGGCGCACGCAATCGCCGCGACGATTACCTCTGTCGTCAGCTCCTCGTTCACGACAGTCGCCGGATTCCTTGCGATGTGCTTCATGAGCTTTACGCTCGGACTCGATCTCGGCATCGTCATGGCAAAGGGCGTTGTGTTCGGCGTGATCGCCTGCGTAACCGTCCTGCCTGCGATGATTCTGCTCTTTGAGAAGGCAATCCGCAAGACCTCGCACAGAGCATTTGTACCGGAATTCAAAAAGCTGCCGGCATTCATTACAAAGCATGCGCCGCTGTTTCTGACGCTCGGCATTGTCCTGCTCTTTCCGGCGCTTTACGGCAACAGTCATTATGATGTCTATTATAATCTCGACAGCACCCTTCCGAAAACGCTCGACAGCGTGATCGCAAACGAGAAGCTCGCCGAAGAATACAACATGAACAGCACGCATATGGTGCTCGTTGACAGCGATCTCGATGCCAAACAGTGCGCCGGCATGCTCCGCGACATAAAGCAGGTAGACGGTGTCTCGTTCACGCTGAGCCTGAATTCGATCATCGGTGAGCGCGTGCCGGAGGAGGTCATTCCGAAGCGCATAACCGAAGCACTCCGCAGCGGCGATTATCAGCTCATGATGATCGGCTCGGAATACAAGGTCGCCTCGGACGAGGTCAATGCGCAGGTCGATGCGCTGAATGCAATCGTCAAGCGCTATGACCCCGATGCGCTGCTGATCGGCGAGGCGCCGGCGACAAAGGACCTCATCGAGATCACCGCGCATGACTTCAAGGTCGTTTCGATTCTATCAATCGCCGTCATTTTTGCGATTATCCTGCTGACGTTCCGCAGTGTGACGCTGCCGGTGATTCTGGTCTCGGTGATCGAGCTGGCAATCATGATGAATCTCGGCATCTCCTGTTATCTCGGGGATTCGCTGCCGTTCATTGCATCGGTCGTCATCGGTACCATTCAGCTCGGCGCGACCGTCGATTATGCAATTCTCATGACAACCCGCTACCGCACCGAACGTGCATCCGGCAGGGAGAAACAGGAAGCGGTCGGCATCGCACTGCGTACCTCTATGGGCAGTGTGATCGTCTCGGCACTGGGATTTTTCGCCGCGACGATCGGCGTTGCATTTGTCTCGAAAATCGGCATGATCTCGTCACTTTGCATGCTGCTTGCACGCGGCGCACTGATCTCTATGGCGGTCGTCCTGACCGTTCTCCCGTCGATGTTCCTGCTGCTCGACCCGATCATCTGCAAAACCAGCGCCGGCTTCCTGCCGAAATCAGGAGCTGCCGGCGTGTTCGGGGGACATTGTGGGGACGCTGTCCCCACACCCCTGCCCAAGGGTTACTAACCCTTGGGAATCCCATTTCTTCTCCGCGTCAGCCCCGTATGGGGCTGGCACGGAGAAGCAGCGGGCATCCGGAGTGACAGTTTTCCTCCGGCATGATCGAGAGCAATGTCCTCAGAGCATCTCTCAAACATACTGACAAATCCCGATTTCCGGCAGAAAGCCGATACCGGTTATACAATCAAAGGAGTGTTTGATATGAAGCGTTATCAGAAAACGATTGCATGTATCCTCGCCGTGACGGTATCCGCAGGTGCGACCGGTACATTCGCATACAGCAAAAATGCAGATGCGCTGGAGCATCCGGCAGCCGTAACCGCAGATGCTGCGCCGCTGACAAAGGCTGCATCACGCATCGCAGGCAATGACAGCACCTTCAAGGATGAGACAGTTTATGTTCTCTGCAACAGCAATGCATCGCCGCGTGAGGTCATCGTCAGCGACTGGCTGAAAAATCCGCAGGCACTGAAAAATATCCCCGACAAATCCAATCTGACGCAGATTGAAAACGTCAAGGGCGATGAGGATTACAGTCAGCACGGCAGCAAAATGGAATGGGCTGCAAACGGCGCGGATATCTATTACCGCGGCAATTCGGACAAGGAACTGCCGGTCAGTGTCTCGCTGACCTATACGCTCGACGGCAAGCGTGTCACCGCAGATGAGATCAAGGGCAGGAGCGGTCATCTCGTCATGGAGTGGCACTATACCAACAAAACCGCCGTCACAAAGCAGATCGACGGCAAGCGCAGAAAAATCTGTGTGCCGTTCATGGCGGCGAGCACGGCGGTGCTCAATCAGGATGTTTTCTCGAATGTCAGCATCACGAACGGCAAAGTGCTCTCCGACGGCGAAAAAATGATCGTTGTCGGCATCGCATTCCCGGGACTGGAGGACAGTCTCGGTCTGCGTGAGATCGACCTCATCGGCATTGCGATTCCCGATACCTTCCGCATCGAATGCGATGTGCAGAATTTCAAAATGGACAGCAGCATGACGGTTGTTTCCAATCAGATTTTCAATGAGATCGGGCTGGACAATGCTGCAAATCTCGATGAACTCGAGGAGAAGCTGAATCAGCTCAGTGAAGCATCGGGCAAGCTCTGTTCTGGTACGGCAGAGCTCTATGACGGAATCTGCAAGCTCGCCGGCGGCACGGATGATCTGGACAGCGGCGTGCAGAAGCTCGCAGACGGTGCAGCATCCCTGAAGGACGGTTCCGGCAGGCTTGCAGACGGCGCAAAGCAGCTTGCAGGCGGTGCAGAATCTGCATCGAACGGCATGGATGCGCTGTATCAGGGCATTGTCTCCGCGAAGGACGGTGCGGCGGCACTCTCCGGCGGCATCGCAAAGGTGCAGGAAGGTTCTGCTGCACTGACCGGCGGTCTGACGTCTGCCCGTAACGGTGCGGCAAAGCTCGATACGGGTCTTGGAGAGGTCTGCGGCGGCTCGGAGAAGCTGCTCGCCGGATATGCACAGGTCACGGACGGTGCCGCAAAGCTCGGTACCGGCATCGGCGCTGCAAAGGACGGCGCTGCGAAATTGCAGGAAGGCATCGGGCAGGCAGCGGACGGTTCGGAAAAGCTGACCGGCGGCTTTGCACAGGTCACCGACGGCGCAGAAAAGCTCGATGCAGGCATTGCAAATGCAAAGGACGGCGCTGCAAAATTGCAGCAGGGCATCGGGCAGGCGGCAGACGGTGCAGAAAAGCTCAGCGACGGCTTTGCACAGGTCACCGACGGCGCGGCAAAGCTCGATGCAGGCATTGCAAATGCAAAGGACGGTGCGGCGAAATTGCAGAAGGGCATCGGCAGCGCGGCGGAAGGCTCCGCAGCACTGGCAGCCGGTTTTGCAAAGGTCAATGCCGGAACGGATGCACTCACCGCAGGCACAAAGGAATTCGACACCGGCATGACAGCGCTGACCGACGGCGCAAAACAGCTCAAAACCGGCACGGCATCGCTTGCAGAAGGCGCAGATGCACTCTCTGCCGGCGCGGCAAAAATCAGCGATTCGACGGCATCTCTCTCAAGCGGCATCACGGATGCAAGGAACGGCGCGGATGCCCTGTCCGCCGGTTCGCAGGCAATTTCCGAAGGGCTTTCGCAGGTCGGCACGGGGCTTGATACCGCAGCTGCATCTCTGAATGCGACAATCGCCGCGAATCAGCAGGTGCTTGCAGCGCTGGAAGCCGCAAATGCACAGGCGCCCTCCGATGCACTCGCCGCGGCAATCGCATCCCTGAAACAGACAATCGCCGGACAGCAGCAGATCGCAGCATCCATGCAGGACGGCGGTGCGCTCAAAGACGGCGTCAATGCGCTGGCAGCCGGTGCAGATTCGCTGCAAACGGGTCTTTCGGGTCTTTCAGAAGGACTTGCGCAGGCGGATGCAGGCGGCAAAGCTCTCGCGGACGGCACCGCGAAGCTCTGTGCCTCCTCGAAGGAATTGTCTGACGGCGCACATCAGGTATCCGGCGGCGCAGCGCAGTTAGACGGCGGACTCGATAAACTCTCCGGCGGCAGCCGTGAACTGCTCGGCGGTCTGGATTCGCTGACCGGCGGCATCAAACAGCTCTCTGACGGCGCATCGGCACTCAGCGGCGGCATGCAGCAGCTCTGCACGGGTTCCGCTGATCTGACAAACGGTATGGGGCAGCTCTCCGACGGCAGTACGGCACTCAGCGGCGGCATCAAACAGCTCTCCGACGGCGCATCGGCGCTGCATACGGGCCTGGGACAGCTCCGCACCGGTTCCGCCGATCTGACAAACGGCATGGGACAGCTCTCTGACGGCAGTCATGCGCTGACCGGCGGCATCAAACAGCTTTCCGGCGGTGCATCGGCTTTGCATACGGGCATGCAGCAGCTCTGCACAGGCTCTGCCGATCTGACAAACGGTCTGACGCAGCTTTCCGGCGGCAGTGCATCCCTCAGCGGCGGCATCAAGCAGCTCTCCGACGGTGCAGCATCGCTCGATGCAGGCTTGAAGGCGCTCCGTCAGGGCAGTACAACGCTGCTCGGCGGCATGAACGATCTCCGCAGCGGCGGTTTGCAGCTGGATGCCGGAATCGGTCAGCTGTATGACGGTGCAGGGCAGCTTGACGGCGGTCTTGCAAAGCTGACGGCAGGCGGCAGGCAGCTCAGCGGCGGGATGCATACGCTGGCGGATTCTGCAAATCAGCTCTCGGACGGCGCAGGGCAGCTTGCATCGGGCAGCAATGATCTGCTCAGCGGTGTGTATACGCTGCAAAACGGCAGCGCGGCGCTCCGTGACGGCGCGGCAAAGCTGGAAAACGGTGCCAAGACACTCAATGACGGCATGAATAAATTTCAGGCGGACGGCATCGACAAGCTGACCGCGGTCTATGACGATGAGATCAAGGCACTGGTCGGGCGTGTGCGTGCAGTCGGCGATGCGTCGCGGGATTACCGCAGCTTCTCCGGTCTCGGCAGCGATATGGACGGCAGCGTCAAATTCATCTACACAATCGACGGCACGGAATGAGGTGTCTCCGACGGATTGATAATGAGGGCGCCGCCCTCATACTCCCGCCAAAGGGGCATTGTCCCTTTGGAATTCCATTCTTATGATAATACAGAGAAAGCCGCTCAATCTGCGCTGTTACGCAAAATTGAGCGGCTTTTCCTGATACAGAATACGGGGTTCTGGGTGCGCTTACAGTGTCTCGATGATATGCACGATATATTGCAGAATCAGGATGACATCGTCCGAATCGACGCCGCCGCTGTTGTTGACATCTCCGTTCAGCTTGCCCTGCGCCGTGATATTCACGCCGGCATCCTCTGCAACCAGCCGCGCCAGAATCACCGCGTCCGATACATCCACAGCGCCCGAACAGTTGACATCGCCGCGCAGCCCTGCCTTCGGTTCCTCCGAGACGGTGCTGACCGTCGTTTCCGTTGTCGTCTCAGACGATGCGGCAGGCGTTGTCTCCGATGCTGTGACGGTTGTCGTCTCCGCAGAGGTCACGGTTGTTGTGACAGTTGTGGTTTCTTCGGTTGCGGCGGCGGTCGTTGTAGTAGTTGTAGTAGTTGTTGTTGTGGTGGTGGTTGTTGTTGCGGTGGTGGTTGTTGTTGCGGGCGGCTGCGTATCTGCCGCGCTTGCCGTTCCGGACTGGTTCGTATCTTTCAGCGTGCCGCCGTTCGATGCAAAATAGCTCTTGAGCTTCGAGGTATCCGTCAGAAGCTGATAGCTGTTTGACGGAATATAGGACTGCGAACCGTTCGTATCAAATTCGCCGTATTTATTCGCGCTGGAGACCTTCTGGCTCTTATTGGTGACAGTTACCGCCTGCATATCGCCCTTGCAGTTTGTCAGCGTATCATGAAAGCTCTTGATCGCGCCGAGCTTAACCTGCTGCGGATTCTTGCAGCTTTCAAAGAGATTGTACTCCGAGAAAATATACGCATTTGCGCGCGGATTCTGACAGTAGCTCGTCTGTCCCTCAAAGACATTGTTGTACATATGGATATTCGCCTGACGGGCAAGCGGTCCGCGGGATTCACAGTTCTTCCAGTAATTGTGGTGGAAGGTGATGTGGAACTGCAAATTGGAATCCGACGCGCCGACGAGATTTGTCTTGTGATATCCCTCATAATAATTGTAGCTGTTGGTAAAGTACATGCCGCGCTTGAAATCGCAGGCACCGTCGCCGCCTGCCTTATCCGATTCCGCGGGATTGGAAATCTTCGGCGCATAGAATTCGTTGTTGTGAATCCAGCAGCGCTCGACGGATGCGGTCAGCGCATCGCCCGACTGGACGCCCTCCATGCCGATGCAGTCCTCCGGCACATTCCGGAATGCGATATTGCGAACCTCAAAGCTCTTGCCGAGATTCGGATTGCCGCTCTCGCAGATGAAATGGATGCCCCAGCCGTTGATGCAGGCGTCATTGCCGATGCCCTCAATCGTGACATCCTTGCCAGACTGCATACGCGCCATGAAGCCGTTATCGCCGACCGATCCGCCGTAATTGTCGGAGTCATAGGCGGTCAGTCCGGCAGGTGCCTTGACATCGCCGATGATGCGGACAACCAGCGGCGTGCCGTCCTTTGCGAGCTTCTCGATGATGCCTTTATTGGAATTCGCGGTGCCGCCCTTCGAGGTCTTGCCGCCGCTTGATTCCTTGCCGGCAGAGTTCAGGATATTGCCGATGCCGGAGACCGTTGTGCCGTCCTTCGATTTGACCGTGACGGTATCCTTGTTGCTGTTCGTAACATAGAGCACGACTGCATTTGCTTTCAGCGTACCGGCATCGGTATAGGCGCCGACGCCCGCGTTATAATTGAAATGTGCATAGCCGGAGCGGTCCTGCGCGCCGACCTGGATGTCCCTGATATCGACCGCGCCCTTTTTCGTTTCCATATGCAGCGTATAGCTGCCTGCCGGAACGCCCGGAATATCCACACGCACGCCCTGCTGCGTATCACGGACAAGATATTGCAGATCATCGCCGGTCAGTGCGCCGGTCGCCTTGCCGCTGTATGATACGGCAGTGACGTCGGCATCCTGAATGCCCGAGAAGACCGCATACATCATCTCATTCCAGCCGCCGGATTTGACAACCTTGATATTGCCCGAGGATACCGGCGAGCCGGTATTCTGCGTTGCCTGCGTATTCTGCGGCTCACTCCCCTGCTGCGGCTGCGTGGTAACAACCGGTGCAGAACCGTCACCCTTGATATCAATATAGAAGAGATTGGAGCTGCCGCTGCCCTTTCTGATCTCATGGTTTCCGGCGCCGAGCGAGACCGTCAGAGAGGTTTTGCCGCTGATATCATATTTCTGGCTGTCGATATAGATTGACTCGCCGTCCTGAATGGCAAGCGTCATCTGCGCATTGCCCGCGGTCGAAAAGGTGATGCTCGTGGCGCTCTCCATTTTCAGGCACTGCGTCAGCGTCATGCCGTTGTAATTCGAGGTGCCCTTGCCGGTCGAGAGATTGCCGGTGATCGTGAAATAATCGCTCTGTGTGCCCTGCGTGGTGAAGTTATGACTCACCGAACCGCTGACGGGCGTCGCTGCGGCGGATACGGCTGCCGCTTCCGCTGCGGATGCCGTCATCTGCGGCAGCGCTGCCGCCGGACTGCCGACACTCAGTATCAGTGCCGCCGCAATGCTGATTTTTCTGTATGCTTTCATTGTTTTCCTCCCCAAAAATCATGTGCTCCCAATTTTCGCCGGAATCCGGCTTATATCTCTATCATACCGCATCGGACTGATCTTTTCAATGATTTATGATATTCTACACCTGCACAATCATCCGGCGGGGAGCCCCCGCCGGCGTTTTGCTTCGCCTTTCTTTGGATTTATTTGCTTGGCATTTCGTTGTTCAGTTCAATCGGGGCGGGCGGGCAGTGCCCGCATCCAATGATCTGAAGCCCGCCGGAGGCTCAGGATGCATGACGGTTCGTTGCTCAGTTCAATCGGGCGCGCTCCCCGCCTCCACCCAGTTAGGCGCAGCCCTTGCAATGCACACAGTCAGGCGCTTGACAGAAGGTGCTTTTGCCGTATCTTCGTATATTTCTGATTATGAGTAATCTGAATAACCCTGATAATCCGAATAACTCCAAAAACAAATCCGCACAGGTATCAGCCCGTGCGGATTCATCATTTACCGGATCAACCGATGCAGATTAAACTGCTGTTCAGTTTTCCTCATCCTTTTTGCGGAGAACGCCGGAGCCTGCAACTGCTGCGGAGCCTGCAAGCACAAGTGCCAGTGCTGCGGCTGCGGCGGCTGCCGTCTTCACGGAGGTCACGCCGGTCTGCGGCAGATTCACCTCGCCGCCCTTGCTGTCCTTGCCGATGCCGGTTTCCGGATCAACCGTATAGGTATCGACCGCGTTGCCGGAGACATCCAGAATATCAATGCTGACCGTGCCGTCTGCATTCTTCTTTGCGACTGCGCTGACCGATGCATCGCTGTGCTTCGACTGATAATCCTTCACTGCCATTTTGCCGAAGTCCTCAAACGGTGCAAAATACTTCTGCGGTGCGGTCGTCGTGGTGACGGTCGTTTCAGAGGTTGCAGCGGTCTCAGAAGTCGATGCAACGGTATCAGAAGATGCCGAAGTCTCGGTCTTTGCGGTTGTCTGCGTGGTGCCGGACTGTGTCGTGCCGGATTCCGTCGTACCGGTCACGACCGGCGCGGTGCCGTAGAATTCATCGAAGCACTTATCAATATTTGCGAAATTATAGGTCTCGGAGAAATCCTTGGAGCCGTCCTCATTGACCTTTGCATTTGCGTAATGCGGCTCGATGCCGAGGTCAATGCTCTTTTCATCCTTATCAATCAGGCAGGTACCGGAAGAGAGCGTATAAAGCATGCCGTCTGCGGTATAGCGAACCTCAACCGCGCATGCACCGCCGCCGCTGCGCTCGCCCATGAGCAGCAGACCGTTATCCTTTGCAAGCGACGGCATCCAGTTGCCGCAGGAGAACGAAACCTTTGAGGTAATCAGACCGAATTGCAGATCGGTCTTGAATGCATCGTCCTTCTCATCGAATGCCTTATCGAGGTTCTTATCGACGCTGTACTTGGATTCCACGACAATACCTGCGATATTATTTGCAGACTTGACAGATTTCAGGTCGGAAGCGACGCCGAGCATATACTGGCAGATCGTGGTCAGACCGCCGCCGTTCGTACCAAGGTCGAAGACAAAGCGCTTGATCGCCGGATTCTGATCCGCACGGGTCACGCACTTGTAGAAATCGGAGACAACATCCTCCGGCATCTTGCCGTTCTTATGATAGTATGCGTCCCAGCTCTCGCCGTCGATGACAAAGCCGTCGAAGGTAAATACAGCAACATCGCCCTTTTCGCAGTAGGTCGAAGCGGCAAGCTGCTCGGTGTAATCCGCCGATGCATAGAGCGCCTCTCTTGCCTGCTTGACAGCCTGCTCACTTGCCGCAGAGGACATCTGGTCGCCCTGAAGATCGGTTGCATTCTCGAAGGTCAGACCGAGATTCGGTGCGATCTGAACGACCTCCTGGAGATATTCCTTGTTCATGACAATCGGAATCGCGGAAAATGCGGTATGTCCGCCGTCCCAGAGATACATATTCAGGCAGTCGAAGCCCATGTTATACTCTTTATAATCAGTCGAGAGCAGCAGCTCACGGATGCGCTTGGTGCAGTCATTTGCATTGGAGAGCATGCCGTCGAGACCCTTTTCGCGCAGCAGGTCAGTATATACCGGTCTGCCGGGGAAGCCGTAGGTCAGATCAAAGGAGAGGCAGAGCTCATTATAATTGTATGCTGCCAGATCAGCCGGTCTGCCTTCCCCATAGGTTTCGATCAGCGAATCGCCGTAGCCCTCGCTGCTCATGATGCCGGCGCAGGAGAAATCAGACATGAAATCCTTACCGAAGACAAGCGTATTGTTGATCAGTGCAGCCTCATTCGTATCATAGACAAAGAGATCGCAGAGCGTCGGAACCGGACACCAGATATCGCCGCCGTCACCGATCATATCAATATGATATGTATTGAGGTTGATCTCGCAGGGATAATCCTCCCCTTCGGATTCGATCTCTGCGTCCGCAAAGCTGATGAAGTTATTTGCGAAATAGTTTTCATCCGTATTCAGTGCAGATTCCGGATAGAAGAAGGTGAATCTGGAGTCTGTTTTGATCGTATCTGCGTTGGTATCAATGATACCTGTTGTGCCGATCGGAACCTTGACCTCATAGGTGCCGTCCTTGCGGTCGGTGATCTCCGGCGCTTCTTTCGCCCAGAGCGCATAGTAATCGGAGAGCTTCACATACGGAACGCTCGGCAGATCGGCATAATAGCGGCAATCAATCGTTGCGGTCTGATCCGGTGCATAGACCAGCGCATTGAGCTGATCCTCCTTGTAGCCTTCTGTCTTGGCTTCGGTGTCTGCGGCAAATGCTGTCATGCCGGACATGGATGCGACGATTGCAAGTGCTGCAATACCTGCTGCGGTTTTCTTGAACATTGATTTTCCTCCTGTCTGATACATATTAAAGTATAATTTTGCGGTCGTCTGTCCATTCACATACATATATCATGAATTTTCAAACATGATTATTATAGCATTCAACTGTCGGATTGTCAAGTTAAGATGTGTTAAGGTCACATCAGGTTACATTAAGACGGACGCATCCGGCACTCTCCTGCCCTGCCTGCGCGGACGGATTTAGCACTTAAACGCATTTTCCGTAAACTGCGAAATTGCGTTTTGCCGCTAAAAATACTGCCGCAGAATTAGCACCTAAACGCATTTTTTCAAAAAGGCAAATTTGCGTTTAACTGCTAAAAATACCGCCGCGGAATTAGCACCTAAACGCATTTTTTCAAAAAGGCAAATTTGCGTTTAACTGCTAAAAATACTGCCGCAGAATTAGCACCTAAACGCATTTTTCCGAAAAGGCAAATTTGCGTTTAGCTGCTAAAAATACCGCCGCAGAATTAGCACCTAAACGCATTTTCCCAAAAAGGCAATTTTGCGTTTAACTGCTAAAAATACCGCCGCAGAATTAGCACCTAAACGCATTTTCCCAAAAAGGCAATTTTGCGTTTAACTGCTAAAAACATATGGGGGAAATTAGCAGCTAACCGCATTTTCTCAAAAAAACAAATTGCGTTTAGCCGCTAAAAACATACGGAGCAAATTAGCAGCTAAACGCATTTTCCAGAACATGCAAAATTGCGTTTAGCTGTGAAAACGGGAGTATAAAATTAGCACCTAAACGCATTTACCGGAATCCGGAAAAATGCGTTTAAGTGCTAAAATACGACGGGAAAATCTAGCGCCTGAACGCAATTTACCCGAATCTGACAAAATGCGTTTAAGTGCTAAAAAACAGGCAGATATTTAGCAGTTTACCGCATTTCCTGAAAACGGCAAAATGCGTCCAAATGCTAAATAATTGCGTTTAAGTGCGAAATAAAAGCGTTTTGGTGCTAAAAAATTGCGTTTAAGTGCTAATTCATATGTCTGAAACATGCGTAATTACGCGATTTTTGACAGGAAAATTTTGCCTAATAATATAATACTTTAGTATTTTAATAGCTTTGCTTGCACTGCTGAAACAGTGCAAGCAGCTTTCTGCAATGAAAAAGATTCTGCCGCGTCCGGCATCCCCCCTCCGCCGGATCACTTTTTTCCGTGATGCGGGAACGTGAAAACAATGGTCTCGAGATTCTTCAGCGAAGGGATCATCTTGGGGTCCTTCGGATCAGGGAGCACAATATCTTGATATCGCTCCATGAGATAGGTCTGCTCGCGCAGGATGCGCCATGTCGTTTCAAAGGTTCGCTTGAGCAGCGTTGTCTTGTTCTTCGCCTGATTCAGACGCTGTTCCAGAAGCGGGTTCCGTTCGATCATTGTCATCGCCGAAATATGCGGTTCCTGATTGCCGCACTGCTCGATCAGCTGCACGATAATCAGCACGTTTTCAATCGCCGTTTTATTGCGCTCCTTGACGATGGAAGTTTTCGTCAAATAGGAGTGCGTCGGCATGCGCATCGGGTCGCCTTTTTTGGTCAGTCTCGGCTCGCCGTTTTTGTTCTTCCGGATCGCCAGTTTGTAGACCGTTTTGATGACCATGTTCATGTACGGCGAGCTGAATGAGATCGTGTTCTTTTTATCATCATAGCCTTCAAAGTTGAGAACCGGATAGAGCGACTGCGAGGGCTTGTTGTTGCGCGTGCCGTGCATGACGCCGACGATATTATGGAAGCTCTGGACGTTATCAATCAGCCGCTGGATGCCTGCCTTGTTGATATTGCGCTGGAGACCCATGCTTTCTGCTAAATCCGGCACATAGAGCGTGATGACATCGCGGATTTCCGAGCATTTCGTCTTCTCAAATTCCGTTAAAATGATCGAATAGAAAATGCGCAGCATGCCGAGATCAATCGAGTCGATGCCTTCATTCGTGACCATATTTTGCAGCTGCACCTCGGAAACCGGCTGAATTTCGTTGCCGATGAAGTACATTCTGCCGTCGGAGAATTTCAGCCCGTCCGTCGAAGCGAGCGGCTGCATGTAGGCATTGCCGAAGGGCTTGAGGCTCATGACGTACTGATAATTCTGCATGGTCGGGACGGCAAGGGCGGTCGGAATCTCGTGGACTGCCTCCTCCGCCTGCGCTTTCGTGCGGTAGATTGCCGCGTCATCGTCCTGATAATGCAGGCGGCAGTATTCGAGCAGCTTGCCGAGGTGGAAGGGCGCGAGGAAGTGGAACATGGTCGGCGCGGGGTCCTCCAGCAGCGCTGCAAAGCCTTCATCATCGACGAACTGCGGCGTTCGGATGCTCTCCGCGTCCGCCTCCGAGAGATTATGCAGGAAGGCGGCTCTGCGCTCCGGCGTCCGCAGGGGCTTGATGCAGCCGCTGTACTGCCGGATGAACAGCATGTTCGAGGTACATGTCAGGATGAAATCGGTGCTGAAAAAGCCTTCCGGATCGGGCTCCAGCAGAAATGCCATAAAGCCTGCGATCTCAAATTCCGTCCGGTCCAGCGAGAGCTGCTCGGACAGCTTATGCAGATGCTTCATCAGCGCAGCCTGTGTCTCCTCCGGCGGCAGCGCCGTGGCATTGAAATTTTCCGTATCATAGGGCATGTTCGGGATACTCCTTTCCGTTGTATGATCCGGTATCCTTAGTTTATTCGCTCACTTTATATTATCTGGATTACTCAGGTTATCATTCGCTTTGTCATATTCTGTTTTATTTTTATAATTGCCGCATTCCGTCGATTCTGCGTGCATATGTATATACGGTAACTGCATATGATTCAGTAAACCGGATAATACTGATAATCACAGTCACGCAGATTTACTGCACTCCCCTGCTGATATCTCAGCGGTGCGACAGCATTTCTCTGCCGTCCTTCTGATAAGCCTTGAGTACATCGCCGAGCCCCTTTTCGAGGATCTCATTGATGACATCCTTGATCTCTCTGCGCTCGGTGTAAGCGTAATCCTTGAGCAGATCGAGCAGGTCCTTGCGGACAATGAACGTCGCGCGCTGGAAGTTCTCCGGATCGTTTTTGTCGATTGCCGGTGTCTCCGGAACAGGCTTTGCCTTTGCTTTTTTCGGGTCCGGCTTTGCAGCGGTCTTCTTCTGTTTTGCAGGCTGCTGCTTTTCCGGTTTTGCACTCCCCTGCTGCGTGCCTGCAAACAGCGGATTCTTGTCCAGCGGATTTTGTTCGAGCTTGAATGCCATGATTATTTCTCCTCTCTGCGGCGGATTTCGGCTGCGATATTCCGGTATGCAACGGCACCGATCGAGCCGGTTGCATATGCAAAGATATCCTTGCCGAAGGTCGGGGCTTCTGCGATTTTGGAATTGTAGCGGACGATATCCGTGAAGATTTCGTCCGGGAATTTCTCCTTGATCGCTTCATATACGGATTTATCGAGACCGCGGCGCGCGTCATAGAGCGTGACAATGACGCCGCTGATCTTGAGATTCGGGTTCATGCGTCTGCGGACAATCTCGACGGTCTGCATGAGCTGCATGATGCCGTCAAGCGGCATGTACTGCGCGGCAACCGGAATGATGATGCCGTCGGAGGCGGTCAGCGCCATGAGCGTGAGGACGGAGAGGCTCGGCGAGCAGTCGATCAGCACATAGTCATAGTCCCCTGCTACCGGCTCGAGCGCTTCCTTTAAGATGAAGTCGCGTCCTGCGGCGCCGATCAGCTCGACCTCCGTTCCCGAAAGTCGGATATCGCCCGGCAGGATGTCCGGCAAATCCTCTCTGCGGACGATTGCTTCTTCGGCAGTCCCCTTTCCGCTGAGTACCTCACTGACGGTGACGGCTTCGGAATCCAGTGCCCGGATGCCTGCGGATTTTGTCAGGCTCCCCTGCGCGTCCAGATCGACAAGCAGGACTCTGCGCCCCTGTCTTTGCAGTGCGGCACCGATATTCAGGCAGGAGGTTGTCTTGCCGACACCGCCCTTCTGATTTACAAAGCATAATGTTTTCATGTTCGGTCTATTCTCCTTTCTATATTCGGCTTTCTTCTATTGTATCACATCTCACTGCGTTTGTCAATGAAAGATTACTAAAATTACTCTGATTTTTCATATTATCCGTAATTCGACATGATTCGGGTTATTTGTATTACCGGATGTTTTATATTATCCGGATTACTTGTATTTCTGGGGTTATTTGTTTTCAGTGCGGAAGGGCATACCGGTATTACTATATTATCCGGTAACACCAGATTATCAGGCACCCTGTATTACTGTATGACCGGATAACCTGAGTAAGCCGAAAAGAGCGGATAATGAATATCCTAGAGCTATACAATTATCCGCGTGCTGTCAAATTATGATTCGATATGTTACAATTGTAACTAAGCGGAATATCGGATTTCGTATTACTCGTATTATTGATAAACCGGATAATATAGTTTTATGCTTAGACATGTTCCGGCAGGGGAGTATGCCTTATATTATGTTCCGTAGACTTCTGAGCACACCTATATATTGAATGATTCTCGCCATAGTAACACCAGTCATTCCGTGTTACCGGTAAACCCGATATCCTGCGTGTACTGATATGACTGACGTCCGGCATGCGAATTCTGATATATACAATAACCCGAATAATCTGAATAACCTCATGCATCCAGATCATACGATAAACCGGATAAGCAAAGAAATCAAAGTAACACAGGAAACCGAACAAACCGGAGAATCCGAGTAAGCTGAATAACAAGCAGAGACCGGATGCAGTACAGCTGTAACAACGCAGCGGATACAGCGCAGCCGATGCGGCAAAGGCAAAACAGCGCAGGAACTACATACAATAGTCAGCACATTCGATGCGGACGTATGCGGACACTGCGCACCGATGCAAACCGAACGAGTCCCGAGAGGGGAGCGCTGTGCCGTCAACCATAATGCGCGGCGGCGATGCACGGGAATCAATCGTGCAGAAACGGCAGGGGAGCGGATAGTGCATGATCGTATCCCGTCGCCTCACTCCGGATACTATATAAAAAAGCGACCGAAGCCGGCGTGTTGTCCGGACACACCTTGCAGAGCCGGTTTGCGCGGCTGGGAACATATGCCGCCTGTTCGCTGCGCATCAGATACTATACAATAGTAAGAAACCGTCAAGCCTGCCAATCCCGCAGGCTTTCCGGTGCAAATCTGCGGGGCAGGGGAGTGCCGGATGCAGCGATCCGAACGCACGTTCACAGCACAGGACGGTTTTATAGGCGATTTTCGGCGAAATCAGCAGTAGTTCACAGACATATGCGGCAACTCAGGCGGCAATTAAAAATGCGCTTGTCGGGCTTGATCGAAAAAAGTTGCCGTAATCGGCAGTCTGACGAAAACAGCCTCTCAGTTTTGTGCTTTTTGCTCTCAAACGATATGTCAAAATATACAAAAGTATGTGAAATCTAAATGGATATCTCTGGTGATGTCGTATAGTAAAACTGTGAAAACAACGTAAATACGTAATATGACAGATAGTTGTCACTCGAGTTGCCGAAAAAAATTTTCATATAGGTCTTGCGTTTTTCGACCGAACATTGTATAATAACATCAGAAAGTTTACCGGAAGGAGAAACGGCTTGAATTATTACGAATACCTCGAACAGCTGCAAAAGAAATACGGAACCACGAACACCGAGCTTCTGGAAGAACTTGCTGCTGCCGGTATCCGGATTTCAAAAAGCAATCTTTCGCATAAACTGAAAGGACAGCGCCGCATGACGGACGAGGAACTGGGGGTTTTCATCCAGACCGTCTGTCCGACCGGCTCAGAGGAACACACGCTGCGTTCCTTATATAAGGTATCGCAGTTCGGCGAGGACCGCTACCGCGACGTCGAGGTGATTCGGCGCGGCATCAGCAGCCTGTCCGATGATTCCGTGCTCCGCATTCCGGATGATCTTCCGGACCCCGCAGCACATACCGATATCCGCGGCGAAAAGCCGCTGACAGATATGATTCTCTCAATCCTGCGCGATGCGTGGGGCAGAGGCGCTGTCGGGGTACAGTGTCCGGCTTCGTTCCGGCGGCTCTCCGATGCGATCTGCGCAAACAGCTTCCGATGCGCTTCCGAAGTCCGGCATCTGATCTGCATTGACAATGCAGCCGGCAACTCTGCGGATGATGACTACATACAGACAGTTTTCGCAGCAGATCAGATCGCCTGCTTCAATATCGCGTATGAGGCGCGGTACTATTACGATCACGTCAATATCGTCGGCGACGGCTTCAATCCGTTTCCGTTCTATATGGTGACCGACCGCTACCTGCTCCTCATCGCACATGACTTCAAGAGCGGCTTCCTCGTGCGGGATGACAAAATGATCGCACGCTATCAGGAGGAATTCAAGCGGACATATGCAAAATGTACGCCTCTGATGCGCCGCACAGACGGTGTTATGGAAAGCCTCTGGACCCTCACAGGTCTTGAGGAATCCTGCACCAGACGCTTCTTCGTTCTGCGGCACGGCGTGAGCTACCTGCACGGCTTCGATTCCGGATTGCTCAATACCTGCATTCCCGAGGATCTTCCCGAACGCGAGGCGCTCATCTCGATGCTTAACCGTGAAATCAGCACGGCGGGCAACAATATGAGCTGTGTCCTGCATACCGATACAGATGCGGATGCGTTCCTGCAAAACGGCATGCTCATGGATATTCCGGGCAGCATGATGCTTCCGGTTCCGCGCTTCAACCGCGCGGCGACGATCCGTCGGGCGACCGAGGCAAAGAACGATACGCGCCGCGTCTCTCCCGGTTACCTCGAAATCTCCCCGAACATTTCGGTCAACTGCTATGACAGCGGTACAGTAACGCTCGTGCATTCCGGAAACGAGCCGCACTGCTTCATTATTACAGAGCACAAGTTCTATAATGCGGTGCGCAGCTTCTTTACATATCTTCTGGAACTCGAATCCGTTTCCGATCAGTTTGATGAGATTATCCGGTAAACCGATTCTACTGACATGACTGTATTTTCCGGCGAAGCAACAAACTGGAAAATTCTGAAGACAGAAAGGCGAATACACGAGATAGTAAAGGAGTCAGAATCATGAGAGTATTGCTGCTGGACCGGAATGAAGCCTATGCCGAGCGATTTGCGCAGTATCTCGGCAAGCAGGGTGACATACAGGTTTCGCTTTGCAATGATCTGGAAATCTGCAAGAAAATGCTCAGCGAGGAGCTCTTTCAGGTTGTGCTGTTTGACGCGGAGTTCGATACCGAGAACCCTGCCGATTACAGCAGAAAGATGACAGCATTCGCGTTCATCTCGTCCGTCAAGGACCGGATTAAAGATACCGATACGATCTATAAGTACAGCAGTGTTTCGGAGATCTGCGAGGAGATCATGCGGATCTACACTGAGCATACGCAGCACGAGATCAAGCAGGATGAACCTGCTGAGGGCTCCGTCGCTGCCGAGGTGCTGACCTTCCTTCCGGTCAACGGGGGAGCGGGCGGCTCGACGATGGCGGTTGCCGCGGCGATCTCCCTCGCTGCAAGAGGCAAGGTGCTGTATCTGAATCTCGAACAGCGCTCCGCTGAAACACTGGTCTTCCAGTCCGATACAAAGAAATGCATCACCGACGTTATCGCGGCGCTCCGCACAAACTTCCAGCTCAAGGAAGCAAAGAAGCTCTTTGATACGGTGATCGTTCAGGATACCGCACACGGCAGCGGCAATCTTGATTTCATAAAAGGCTATCTCAATATCGGCGACTGCACTTCCCTGACGCCGCAGCTCCTTGAAACGCTGCTGACGATCCTGCGAAAGCAGTTCCAGTACCGGTATATTATCATAGATGCAGACTTCATCATCGGAAATCTGCTCCGCCGCCTGATTGTGCTTTCGGATAAGCTCGTGTTCGTTTCGACCGGCTCCGATACCGCAAACCTGAAAACCGAGGGAATTCACCGCTACCTTGAAATCATCGAGCGCGAGGAAGACAGCGTGATGCCGAAGAAATACATGATGTTCAATCAGTATTACGGCATGGACAATGAAGAAATCGTCGCGCGCGATATGAAGATCATCGGCAAGATCGGCAGATACCGCTCCGATGACCGCTCGCTTCTTTCCTCGTCAGGTGTTGTGGCACAGATCGTAAATATTCCGGGCACATTCGATGCGCTGGCTTAACGGGCGGTGATAGCACATGAAGAAAAATGATGTAATCGAGGAAATCGTCAAAAAGATATGCGATATGATCGACGGCGGTCAGTCTGATAATTCCGGCTCCGCTGCGAGAGAAAACTTCGAGGCGGCAAAGAACCGCTCCGATATCCTCCAGAAATACCGCGATGCTTCCGACGACGAATTCCGTCTCTATATAATTGACATGCTGAATGCGATGCTGCTGGACAACGGCGACTACATTGCATCGGATGAAGCACCCTACTACATTTCCCCTGACGACCGGGCGCTCATTCAGGAGCGCGTGTTCGGTACCTACCGCGGTCTCGGTCTGCTGGATACGCTGCTGATGAACGAGGAGATCACCGAGCTGATGGTCAACGGTCCGGATCACATCTTCGTCGAAAAGCGCGGCAGAGTCGTCGAGCTTGAGGAGCGCATCTGCAACGACACCGACTGTACCGAGGAGGAACGCCGGACGCGCGGTGAGAAGCAGCTCCGCAAGATCATCCGCAGAATCGTTGATATCTGCGGCAGAGACATCAGTGACGCAAACCCGATCGTTGACGCCCGTCTGAAGGACGGTTCCCGTGTCAACATCGTCCTCTATCCGATCGCCCTCGGCGGCGACACCGTCACAATCCGTAAGTTCTCCAAGAAGCCGATGAGCGTCGAAAAGCTCATCGCCTACAAATCCATTACGCAGGAAATCGCTGACAAGCTGCATCTGCTTGTCAAAGCGAAATATAACATCTTCATCAGCGGCGGTACCGGCTCCGGAAAGACGACCTTCCTGAACGCGCTTTCCAACTACATTCCCCGCGATGAACGTGTCATTACGATTGAGGACTCCGCCGAGCTGCAAATCACCGGCGTAGATAACCTCGTCAGCCTCGAGACCAAGCAGGCAAACGCCGAAGGCAAGGGCGGCATTACGATCAAGGATCTGATCAAATCCTCGCTCCGAATGCGTCCGGAACGGATCGTTGTCGGTGAGGTCCGCGGCGAGGAAGCCCTCGACATGCTACAGGCAATGAACACAGGCCACGACGGTTCGCTTTCTACCGGTCATGCAAACTCCGCAAAGGATATGCTGACGCGACTTGAAACCATGGTCCTGCAAGGAGCCAGCGGCTTGCCGCTGGATGCGGTCCGAAGACAGATCGGTTCCGCGCTGGACATCATCGTGCACCTTTCCCGTATGCGCGATCACTCCAGAAAGGTCGTTGAGATCTCTGAGGTGCTCGGCTATGAACACGGCGACATCATCATGAATCCGCTTTATGTATTTGAAGAGGATGAGAATTCGACGCTGGAAAAGGTTTCGGGCGGTCTGAACCGCACGAAGAACCCGATGAAAAATGTTGAAAAGCTGCGTCAGGCAGGTATTCTTGAGGATTTGTAAGAGGTAAGGAAATGGCGAAAAAGGAAAAAGAACCGAAGAAGAAAAAAAAGAAGGTTGTCGTAAATAAGGGCATCAGCGGTGCCGGAACGGATTACACCGTATATATCCTGTCACCGATGCAGAAGCTGTTTGCGATTGCGGTCGGCTTCGCAGTCGGTTTTGCGGCAGCATACATCTACTATGACAACGTCACACTCGGCATCGTGGTCGGCGCAATCGCCGGCTGGAAGGCAATCGACATTTACCGGAACAAGCTCTTTACTCAGAGACAGCGTGAACTGAGACTCCAGTTCCGCGATCTGCTGGAATCGCTCAGTAACTCCTATACAGTCGGTATGACCGCGAGCCGCGCGTTCCATAACGCCTATTCCGATATGCAGACAGAGCACGGCAAGGATGCGGTTATCACGAAGGAGCTCCAGCTGATCTGCGCAATGCATGACGGTCAGGGCGTGGAGATCAAGGATATGGTCAACGACTTCGCAAACCGCAGCGGTCTGGATGATGTCCGGTCGTTCGCCAGTGTTTACGATGTTGCAACCGACCTCGGCGGCGATATCGCAAAGGTCATCCGCGAAACCCGTGATATGATCGGCGATAAGATCGAGATTGAGCTCGAGATTCAGACCATGGTAACCGGTCAGAAGAATCAGCTCACCATTCTCGCTGTCATGCCGCTGGTTATAGCGTTCCTGACAAGGAGCTTCACTGACGGCGCAAATCCTACGCTGACGCTGATTGTCAAAACGATTGCGCTCGGCATGTTCGTCTTTGCATACTGGCTCGGAGCCAAAATCGTCGATGTCAAGGTTTGAGAAAGGAGCAGACTGAATCATGTATACACTGATGTTGTGCAGCACAATCCTTGCAACGCTGCTGATTGCGGTCTGGCTGTTCCTGTTTCTCCGCTACAGTAAAAAGTACAGCAAGATCATTGATTCGATTGACGGCAAAGTCTTCACAATGAAGGATCTTTATTTCATCGGTCTCGGCATGATCGACATTTATGAGCATTCGACCCGCAAGAAGATCACGACTTCCGATAAAGCAATCACACAGAGCAAGAAACTGGCAGAGGTCTTCGGCAGAGACAACGGCGAGCTCTACTATTATATTACAGTTGCCGCAAAGATTTCGCTGATCCTGACCTTCCTGCCGATCGGTCTGATGGTTGGCTGTATGCTGAAATCAGCGCTTGGCTTTTTCGCCGGTCTCCTGCTTGCAATTGTATTTCCTTACGGCGTACAGTCCGGTATCAATTCCGCGATTGCCAACAAGAAGGATGCGATCCTGGCAGAGTTCCCGAAAATGGTTTCCAAGCTGACGCTGCTGGTCAATGCCGGCATGCTGCTGCGAAGAGCATGGGATGAGGTTGCAGAATCCAATGAGGATGATGCACTCTATGCTGAGATGCGGACAGCTTCGCAGGATATCCTCGAGGGTATGACGATTGAAGCTGCCATGGATGAATTTGCGACACGCTGCGGTCTGAAAGAGATCCGGAAATTCTCCTCGATCTATGTGCAGGCTGTCAAGCGCGGCGCGGGTGAGTCCATTGATTCCATGAAGATCATGGCTGATGAAGCCTGGGAGCAGAAAAAGCAGCTCTCCAAGCAAAAGGGTGAGCTTGCGGCACAGAAGCTCCTGGTACCGAATATGATCATGTTCCTCGGTATTATGCTCGATGTCGTGGGTCCGATGGTCGCCGCAATGTTAGGAAAATTCAATGCCTAATTTAGAAAAAAGACATAATAAAGAGCTCAGAGACAGTGTGAACTACATGTCTCCGGGAAACTTCTGGGTGAAAGTGATTATACTGCTTTCGATTATAATCGGTGTCATGGCTTCCGAATATCTGACACGCGGAAAAATGTCACCTTATGAGGACGGCGGCTGGATCACCTATCTGGTTCACTGCGTTGTCCGCACAATCCAAAGGTATATTTCTGAAATCGTTACGACGATGAAAGAAGCGCTGAAATCTTTTCAGTTTTAAGAATGCCGGCGGAAGCAGAATAAAAGCATGCATTGTTCTGCTTCTGTTTGATATATGGCAGATACAACACGCCAACAAAAAGGTTCCGGACATTAGGAGGTAAAAAATGATTGACAAGTTTGCAGTATCGTGCATCAGTACCTGTTACAAGGCGAAGGCAAAGCTCGATAAGCTCTGCAAGGCTGAAGACGGTATGGAGACTGTCGAGTCCGTCATGCTGATTGCGATTGCGGTTATTATTGCCGGTTTTATTATCAACTTTCTGACCAAGGGCAATTTTGGCGGCTCCAGCAACCAGGGCTTGATCGGCTACATGTTTGAACAGATCGGCAAGTCGATCAAGGGCATGTTTGAAGTCGATACGACGATCAATCCTGAAGGATAAAATCTGAGACAACCTGTGATCTGACAGCAGCACGAACGACAGCAAAGACGGGCACAAATCCAATCAACAAAAATGAAAAAGTGAGGTGAAAGAAAATGATTGACAAGTTTGCAGTATCGTGCATGACGACCTATTACAAGGCAAAGGCAAAGTTTGAGAAGCTCTGCAAGGGCGAAGACGGTATGGAGACACTCGAGACGATCATCCTGATCGCAATCGCAGTCATCGTTGCCAGCTTCATCATCAACTTCCTGACAAAGGGCAAGTTCGAGGGCAGCGACAAGGGTCTGATCGGCTACATGTTTAACAAGATCGGCGACTCGATCAAGACGTTCTTCACCACCGATACATCCGTCAATCCTACTGAATGATAAAATCTGAGACAGCTTAGAAAAGACAACTTAGAAAAGACACCATTTGATGTGACAGCATTGTGAATGACAGCAAAGAAGGACACAAACCCAATCAACAAAAATGAAAAAGTGAGGTAAAAGAAAATGATTGACAAGTTTGCAGTTTCGTGCATGACGACCTATTACAAGGCAAAGGCAAAGTTTGAGAAGCTCTGCAAGGCAGAAGACGGTATGGAAACACTC
>JAFZPP010000024.1 GCA_017550285.1 Oscillospiraceae bacterium | reverse complement strand
GCACTGGTACTGAAGCCGTTATTATTAAAGATTTTATTCAATATAACGGCCTGTTCTTGAGTAGTAGCATTCCAGTCCAAAAACAGCTTGTCATACTGAGAAGCCATATTATCATAAAAGGTTTGGGTTATATCCATGATCCTGCCTCCCACAAATTCCGATTTCTGTTACTATGATTATACAGCACAGCCGCCGATCTGTCAATATCCGGAGATGCTGTAAGATGCACAAATCGGCGCAGTGCGGGCGCGCAGCAATTTCAGATGCTTCTGTATGAATCCGGCAAAATACGCAGTGTTTCGCGCTTTTTTTTGCCGGAGTTTCCGAAAATCGGGGGGCGGGCAGGCGTGAGACTTGACTTTTCAGGCAGTTTGGCGTATACTTATTCTGTATGGATATACCCAAAATAAAAAAGCAGGTTCCGGCGTTGTGGAATCTGCGGAAAGTGAGGAGCAATCATTTGAACAGAAATACAGATCGTTCCGGAAAGGGCGGATTCTCTCGCGGGAAGACGCAGCGGAGCGGTATTCCCCTTGCAGCGATCGGCAGAAAGATCAGTCCGCTGGAGCTTGTCAGCGAGAAGCTGGAGAAGCAGGAACGGAAAAAAGCCGAAAAGGCAGTGAAGAAACAGGCTGCCGTCTCCAAAAAAGTCAGTGCAGAGGATGCCGGCAAGCAGGGAAATCCGCCGCGTCAGGCAAATGTACAGCGCGCACCGCAGAAGGATAAGCATCAGCGCGCAAAGACACCCGTAAAGATCATTCCGCTGGGCGGTCTCGGGGAAATCGGCAAGAACATGACCGTGATCGAATGCGCCAATGATATGTTTATCATTGACTGCGGACTTGCATTCCCCGATGCCGATATGCTCGGCGTCGATCTCGTCATTCCGGATTTCACGTATATCGAGCGCAACGCCGACAAGCTGCGCGGCATCGTGCTGACGCACGGCCATGAAGACCATATCGGCGGACTTGCGTATCTGCTGAAAAAAGTCAATACGCCCGTCTACGGCACGCGCCTGACGCTTGCACTGGTCGAGGCGAAGCTCAAGGAGCATCAGCTCAGCGGCAAGGTTGAGCTCAATGTCGTTGCACCGCGGAAAACGATCCGCATGGGCTGCATGGCGGTGGAACTGATCCATGTCAACCACTCGATTCCGGATGCCGTCGGTCTTGCAATCCACACACCGGCAGGCGTACTTGTCCATACGGGCGACTTCAAGGTCGATTATTCGCCGATTGACGGCGGGATCATTGATCTCGGCAGATTCGGGGAGCTGGGCGGCCGCGGCGTGCTCGCACTCATGGCGGATTCGACGAACGCAGAGCGTCCGGGCTATACGCCGACGGAGCGAAAGGTCGGTGTTTCCTTTGATAAGCTCTTTGCCGAGGCAGAGGGCAAGCGCATCATCATTGCGACGTTTTCCTCGAATATCCACAGAGTTCAGCAGATCATCAACTGCGCCGAGCGCTGCGGCAGAAAGGTCGCCGTTTTCGGCAGAAGCATGGTCAATGTCATCACGATTGCCCGTGAGCTCGGCTATCTCGATGTCAAGGATAATACGATCATTGACATCGACCTGATGAACCGCTATTCCGCGGAGCAGATTGTGCTGATTACGACGGGCAGTCAGGGCGAGCCGATGTCCGCGCTGACCAGAATGGCAATGGGCGACCACAAAAAGGTCAATATCACGCCGCAGGACTTCATCATCATTTCTGCGACACCGATTCCCGGCAATGAGAAATATGTGACGCGCGTCGTCAATGAGCTGATGAAATCCGGCGCCCATGTTGTCTATGAGAGAATGTATGAGGTGCATGTTTCGGGTCATGCGTGTCAGGAGGAGCTTAAGCTGATGCTCTCGCTGACGAAGCCGAAGTATTTTATTCCGGTGCACGGCGAATATAAGCATCTCAAAAAGCATGCGGAGCTTGCAATGGAGCTCGGCATGGACAGAGACCATATCATCGTCGGACAGATCGGCGATGTGATCGAATCGAACGGCTATGAAATGCGGATTGTCGGACAGGCGCCTGCGGGCAGAGTGCTCGTGGACGGTCTCGGCGTCGGCGATGTCGGCTCGATTGTGCTGCGTGACAGAAAGCATCTGGCGCAGGACGGTCTGATCATCATTGTCATCGGCATTGACCGTGCAGAGAATGAGATCGTTTCCGGTCCGGAGCTGATTTCGCGCGGATTTGTCTATGTCCGCGAGGCGGAGGAGCTGATGGATGAGGCAAGACTGCTGCTCTCGGAGACGCTCGAGCACTGCGCACCGCATGAGCTGCGCGACTGGACCGCGCTCAAGGGCAAGCTGCGAGATGTACTCTCTGACCATATCTTCCAGAAAACCAAGCGCTCGCCGATGATTCTCCCGATCATTATGGAGGTCTGAATCTCCGGCATGCTGAATTTACGGAAAGGCAGGTGATATCATGCAGAAGAATCAGCCGTGGAGACTGATTTTTGCCTCTGCGCTGCTGGCGCTGGCAGGGCTGATCGCCGTGATCATGGCACACGCGCAGTATCAGAACGCGCTGTTCTGGATTGTACTGCTGCTGTTCCTTGCTGCCTGCGGCTGGCTCGGCTATGAGATTTTTCTGATACGGAAGAATACCCTGCGCTATATTGCAAGGATGAATACAACGCTGACGCGGACGATGCAGACAGCCCCTGTGCATATGCCGGTTCCGCTGGTGATTGTCGATCACAGGCATGAGATCATCTGGTTCAATGACATTTTTGCGGAGCTGTTTGCAGGCGGCGGAGATATCTTCGGCATGCAGCTGCAGGCAGTGCTGCCGTTCCGTCCGGACGCAATCGGCGACGGCGAGACAACTGAGCTCGGCATCTTCGACCGGCAGTACCGTGTTTCGCGTACCGATTATAAGCGCAAAGAAGGGCATGCCGTGCTCTACAGCTTTGAGGATATCTCGAATTATGTGACGCTGCGCAGGGTGTATCTTGATACGCGCCCCTGCGTCCTGCTCATCAATATCGACAACTACGAGGATTTGTTCAGCAGTACGCGCCAGAGCGAGCGTGCGGTTGTACTGGCAGCGCTGGAATCGCTGTTCGACAAAATGCTCGACGGCACCGAAAGCATCTTCTGTCATCTGGATGAGGATCGCTTTATGGTGCTGACCGAGGCGCGCCACTGTCTTGAAATGGAGCGCGCACATTTTCCGCTGCTGGATGCCGTCCGCAAGATCAAGGTGCGCGGCAGAATGAGCATGACGCTGTCAATCGGCGTCGGCAGAAGCGGCGAGACCTTGCAGGAAAATGAGCGCATTGCACAGCAGTCGCTCGATATGGCGCTCGGCAGAGGCGGCGATCAGGCTGCGGTCAAGACCGACAGCGGATTTTCGTTCTACGGCGGCGTTTCGCAGGGTATTGAGCATAAGAACAAGGCAAAGAACCGTGCAATCGCCAAGGAGCTGCTGCGGATGATGTCGCACAGCTCGCATGTCTATATTATGGGACACCGCGCGAGCGATCTCGATGCGGTCGGTGCGGCGGTCGGTGTGGCGTTCATCGCCGAGCAGACCGGCATCCCGTATAATATCGTCATCCGCACCGAATCGACACTTGCCAAGCTGCTGACAGACCGCATTGCACAGGAAATGCCCGGCTGCATGATCCCGCCGGAGACGGCGCGGCAGCAGATGCATGATACCGATTTGCTGGTGATCGTCGATACTTTCAGCAAGGATATCGTTGAGGATGTCGATCTTTATCGGCAGGCGCGGCATGTAGTCGTCATTGACCACCACCGCCAAATGGTCAATTATCTTGATAATACGACGCTCAAGCTGCATGACCCGCACGCTTCCTCGGCAGCGGAGCTTGTCACGGGTATGATCCAGTATTTTGACTGGCGCGAGGAGATGCCGCAGTTCTGTGCGGAAGCGCTGCTCTCCGGCATCATGCTCGATACGAAGAATTTTATCATGCAGACCGGTGTACATACCTTTGAGGTTGCCGCATTCCTGCGTGAGCGCGGTGCCGATCCGATTGCGGTCAAGACGCTGTTTGCGGAGTCACTCGAAGCCTGCCAGCAGCGTTCCAAGCTGGTATCCGAAGCCAAAATGCACGGAAAATATGCAATTTCTGTTGCAGGGGACAATATACCGGACGTTCGGGTCATTGCCTCGCAGGCAGCCGATGAACTGCTCGGCGTGGAGGGCGTGGAGGCGTCGTTTGTGCTCTTCCAGAGCGGCAAGCAGGCTTGTATTTCCGCACGTTCGCTCGGTAAGGTCAATGTACAGGTGATTATGGAGCAGCTCGGCGGCGGCGGTCATCAGATTATGGCGGCTGCACAGCGCACGGACTGCACGCTGGCACAGCTTGGCGAAATGCTCGTCGAGGAGCTGAACAAGGCAGCAGTTGTGCCGGAAAATACGGAAGAAACAGAATCAGAATAGAAAGGATGAATCTATCATGAAGGTCATTTTATTGCAGGATGTCAAGGGCACCGGCAAGCAGGGCGAGATCAAGAATGTCTCCGACGGCTATGCACGGAACTTCCTGCTCGGCAAGGGACTTGCAGTCGAAGCAACGAATGAGAATCTGAATAAGCTCGCCGGACAGAAGGCGTCTGCACAGCACAAAATCGACGTTGCCGTGCAGGAGGCGAAGGAGCAGGCTGCAAAGCTCGAAGGCAAAAAAGTGATTGTCCGCGCAAAGGGCGGTCAGGGCGGAAAGCTCTTCGGCGCTGTCACGCTCGGCAATGTTGCGGATGCGCTGAAAGAACAGTTCGGCTTTGCGGTTGACAAGCGGAAGCTCTCCGTCAGCAGCGAGATGAAGAATGCCGGCGATTACAGCGCGGAAGCAAAGCTCTACAGCGGCATTTCCGCAAAGTTTACTGTTTCCGTGGAGGCAGAAAATGGCTGATCCTGCCGGATATTCGGGATATTCCGATGCATTCTCCGAGCAGTCGCTGCCTTACAGCGATGAAGCGGAGCAGGCGGTGCTCGGCGCGATCCTAGTCGATCCGGAAATGCTTTCCGTTGCGCTTGAGCATATCCGTCCGGAGTATTTTCATCTGGAGCAGCATAAGATGCTGTTCCATGTGATGCTCTCGATCTTCCAGAGCGGCGGACAGGATCAGCAGCTTGATCCGGTCGTTGTCGTGCATGAGGCAGTCCGCGAGGGCGTTTTTGAGAATGAGAGCGAAGGCAGAAATTATCTGCGCGATCTCATGGAGGGCGTTCCTTCGGCGGAGAATATTGTCAGCTATTGCAAGATTGTTGCAGAACGCTACTGCGCACGGCAGCTTGCGACGGTTGCGCGCGGACTTTTGCGGGAGATCGCAGTCGGCTCGGAATCCGCGCAAACGCTGCTGGATTCGGCAGAGCAGCAGATTTATGACATCCGGCAGGGCAGAGATGTCCACGGGCTCGTCCCGATGCGCGATGTTGTGGTTTCGACCTTTGATTATCTGCGGAAGATCACCGGTCCGGAGCGTGAGCAGTATATCGGTGCAAAGACTGGCTATCCGGAGCTGGATGCGGTCACGGGCGGCATGAACAATTCCGACCTTGTGATTCTCGCAGCCCGTCCGGGCATGGGCAAGACCTCGTTCGCGCTGAATCTTGCGTCGAATGTGACGCGCAGAACCGGCAGAACCGTTGCGATCTATTCGCTCGAAATGGGTCTGGAGCAGCTTGCCTCGCGTATGATTTCCACGGAGGCGCTGGTCAATGCGCATAAGCTGCGTACCGGCAGAATGGAGCCCGCAGAATGGAACCGCATTGCAAGCAGCGCCGATGTGCTCAGCCGCATGAATATCATGCTCTCCGAGGCGACCGGCATCACGGTCTCGGCGATGAAGGCGCAGCTCCGCAGAGTGAAAAATCTCGGCATGGTTGTCATTGACTATTTGCAGCTCATGGATGCGCCGCTGAAATCGGATAACCGCGTGCTTGTGATTTCGGATATTACCCGTAATCTTAAGCTGATGGCGAAGGAGCTCAATGTTCCGGTGCTGCTGCTTTCCCAGCTGAACCGCGGCGTTGAGAGCCGTACCGACAAGCGCCCGATGATGTCCGACCTGCGTGAATCCGGTTCGATTGAGCAGGACGCCGATATCATCATGTTCCTCTACAACGATTTCTATTATCAGAAGGAAAAAACGGATGCCGCGGTCGAGGTTGAATGCATCGTTGCAAAGAACCGTCACGGCAGCACCGGCACAATCAAAATGATCTGGGACCCGCAGTTCACGCGGTTCTCGCCCAAGGAGCAGGGTGAGGCTCCGCCCGCATGAGTACGCAGATTCCGCTGCATGAGACAGTGCTTTCGGGTGCCGGCAGACCGCAGTCCGGAATCTGTACGGTTGCCTTTTCGGGCGGCGCGGACAGTACGGCGCTGCTGCTCTGTCTATGGCAGCTTCGGGAACAGCTCGGCGTGGATTTGCGCGCGGTGCATGTGCATCACGGCATCCGCGGGGCAGAAGCAGACCGCGATGCGGCATTCTGTGAGAATCTCTGCGAAAAATACGGCATTCCGTTTCAGACGGTGTATGTCGATGTTCCGGCATATGCAAGGGAAAACCGGCTCTCCGTGGAGACCGCTGCGCGTCATCTGCGCTATGAAGCACTGGCACAGGCGGCGCCCGAGGGCGAGATCGCAACGGCGCATCATGCCGGAGACAATGCGGAGACTGTAATCTTTCATCTGCTGCGCGGCACCGGCTTGAAGGGGCTGCGCGGGATTCTGCCGCGGTCGGGGCGGATCATCCGTCCGCTGCTGCAAGCCGAAAAATCCGATATTCTCAGCTTTTTGCAGGCATGCGGCGAGACTTATGTCGAGGACAGCACGAATTTTCTGCCGGACAGCAGCCGGAACCGTCTCCGCAGTGAACTGATGCCGCTGCTGCTGCGGGAAAATCCGGCGGCGCTGCAAACCATTGCAAGAACCGCGGCAATCCTTACAGAGGATGAAGCATATCTTTCGGAGAAAGCGGAAAAGGTTTACCGGCAGTGCTTTGATCCGGTCGGCGGCGGCTTTCACGGTCTGCTGCAATACGCAAAGCCGCTTCGGATGCGCGTTTATATGCAGCGTCTGGAGCGGATGCCGAAGCCGCAGCATATCGACCCTTCGTATGAGATGCTCTGCGCCGTGGACGAAGCGCTTTGCGCCGGCAGCGGAACCGTAAATCTTTCCGGCGATGTTTATGCGCGGGTGTATCGGGGCATTCTGTATATGCAGACGCATGTGCATTTCGGCGAACCGATCCCGATGCGGCTCGGCGAAAACCGGATTTTTCCGGAAAAACGCTGTTTTGTGACCTGCTGCGATGCAGAATCATTATCACGGAATCTTCACACGGCAGACACAAAAAAGACGTTGGATTTTGATAGAATAAAGGGGCAGCCTGTTTTCCGGCAGTGCGGTCCGCGGGATGAGATTATCCTGCCGGGCAGAGGCTTCCGGACGCTGCTCAAAAAGCAAATACAGGCGCTTGTGCCGGCGCCGGAGCGGGAAACGCTCCATATTCTGTATGACGATCTGGGATGCATCTGGTGCGAACGGATCGGTACAGCGGCGCGTGTCAAACCGGATGCAGACAGCCGCCGCATCCTGATCACAGAAATCAGGGCGGCTGAGAACTGACAACAACAAAGGAGTGAATCGAAACTTGGGCAAAAATCATGGCTTGCTGACGTATGTGTTTATTGCGCTGGTGTTCATTGTGGCGATCTGGGTACTGCTTTCCTCGATGTCCGGCAACCAGCACATGACAAAGTATTCGGATATCCTTGCGTATTTTGACGAGTACAAGGTGACGGATTACACACTTGACCTCGGTACCGGAGAGCTGAAATATACGCTTGAGGGTGAGGAGAAGCAGCATACCTACGAGGTTCCGAATGTAAAGCTGTTCCTCGAGGATATTGCAGACTACCGCACGGAATACAACGCAAAGCATAAGGGCAATGAGCTGACACAGGATTATTTCAAGATCACGGATAATTCGTGGATGCTGACGGTCGTGCCGACGGCGCTGCTGATGATCATGGCGATTGTACTGTTCGTCGTGATGTTCCGGCAGGCGAACGGCGGCGGAAAGATCAATTCCTTCGGCAGAGCGAATATCAAGGCTGCCACGGGCTCCGCGAAAAAGGCGACCTTCGCCGATGTTGCGGGCGCCGATGAGGAAAAGGCGGAAATGGCTGAAATCGTGGACTTCCTCAAGAATCCGAAGAAGTATGACGATATCGGCGCAAGAATCCCGCGCGGCGTGCTGCTGCTCGGTCCTCCCGGAACCGGTAAAACGCTGCTTGCAAGAGCAGTTGCCGGTGAGGCAGGTGTACCGTTCTTCCCGATCTCCGGCTCCGATTTCGTCGAGATGTTCGTCGGTGTCGGTGCAAGCCGTGTGCGCGACCTGTTCGAGCAGGCGAAAAAGCATGCGCCTTCGATTGTTTTCATCGACGAGATCGACGCGGTCGGCCGTCACAGAGGCTCCGGTCTCGGCGGCGGTCATGATGAACGTGAGCAGACGCTGAACCAGCTCCTCGTTGAAATGGACGGCTTTACCGATAAGGAAAGCGTCATCGTCATTGCGGCAACAAACCGCCGCGATATTCTCGATCCGGCGCTGCTGCGTCCGGGCAGATTTGACCGGCAGATTACGGTCAACTATCCGGATGTCAAGGGCAGAGAGGAGATTCTCAAGGTTCACAAGGGCAAGAAGCCGATCGGTCCCGATGTTGATTTCCATGATCTTGCGAAGGATACGCAGGGCTTTACCGGTGCAGACCTCGAGAATCTGCTGAATGAAGCCGCAATCCTTGCCGCAAGAGCAAACCGCAAGGCAATCACTTCTGCGGATATTGACGAGGCAACGATGAAGGTCATCTCCGGTCCGGAGAAGAAATCGCATATCCCGACGCCGCGTGACAAGCGCATTACCGCCTTCCATGAGGCAGGTCACGCTGTTACCGCATATCACCTCGAAACGCAGGATCGTGTCCAGCAGGTCAGCGTTGTGCCGCGCGGCATGGCTGCCGGTATGACTTGGACCCGTCCGGATACCGAGGATAACCACATGAGCCGCACGAAGCTGCTCGAAACCATTGTCATGATGATGGGCGGCAGAGCCGGTGAAAAGACCGCGCTCGAGGATATCTGCACGGGCGCTTCCAATGATATCGAGCGCGCGACCAAGCTCGCAAAGAACATGGTGACGCGCTGGGGTCTTTCCGATGAGCTCGGTCCGGTCGCTTACGGCTCGGACAGCGATGAAGTGTTCATCGGCAGAGATTACGGTCATGTCCGTGATTATTCCGAGGAAGTCGCAGCTCGGATTGATACTGAGGTGCGCCGGATCGTCGAGGAGGCGTATGAGCGCGCACTCGTCATCCTGAGCGAGAACCGCGAACAGCTCGATGCACTTGCGAATTTCCTGCTGGAATATGAAAAGGTCAATGAGCAGGAGTTCCTGCAAATCATGCGCGGGGAACTGACAGTCGAGAGCCGCAGAGCGGAGGAGGCTGCCAAGAAGCCGCAGACCGAGGAGACAGAGGATGCTCCGGCAGAAGCAGAGGCGGCACAGGATACGGAATCCGCAGATGCTGAGACTGCACAGAACGAATCTGAATCCTGAATCCCGTTTGAATGAAAAGAATCCGCGAAGTCTGACTGACAGGCTTCGCGGATTTTTATGATTGCGATGATAAATCGGAATTTGTCGGGATGATTGAGAGATGTTCTGAGGGCTCTGCCCTCAGACTCCCGCTCAAGGGACACTGTCCCTTGAGAATCCCATTTCTGCTCCGCATCAGCCCCTTAATGGGGCTGGTACGGAGCAGCAGCGGGGTTCCTAGGGGATAGTATCCCCTAGGCAGGGTTGTGGGGACAGCGTCCCCACAATGTCCCCCGACCGCCCCGACAAATTCTGTTATCGCACAAAGCTGCCGATAAAAGCCGCTCAATCTGCGCTGCTGCGCGAAATTGAGCGGCTTTCTTTTGTTGTAGTATCAAATGGATTTTGACGGGGCTGTGCTGTATGGGAATCCTTATTACGCCTCCGCCGGAGATGTTTCCGGCTCCTCCATGCGGCGCTGACGCTTGCCGGTCAGGAGGTCATTGCGGCGCTTCATGAAAATCTCGGTGCCGTCCTCGCTGATACAGGTTCTGCCGGCTTTCGTCAGCTCCAGAACCGCAAGGAACAGTGCGACACGGTCAGTCGGTTTCGTCAGACCGTCAAAGAGGTCGTTCAGGCGGACGGTCTCCTTCGTAAAGAACTGCCGCAGCAGAAACACAACCTTTGAGGCGACGCTCGTCACCTGATGATGCATCTGGACAACGGCGTGAATCTTCTCGCCGACATTGCTCTCCGAGTGACCCTGCGGCATCCGGCGCAGTCCCATATTCTGATAGACCGTCAGCAGCAGCTCCGGCTCATGCGTTCGCCGGTAGGTCATATCGACGGGCAGCTGCACGGGCTTGCGCACGAACAGGACATCCCCGAGATACAGATCACGCAGATTGCCCGCGGCGATCTTACAGAGGGAATATTCAATCAGCGCGCCTTCGAGCTCCTTCTTGACAGCCTCGGCTTCCTCCTGCTGCGGCAGAAGCGCGGCTGTCTTCATCCAGATCAGCTTCGCTGCCATGGTCAGAAATTCGCCTGCGAGCTCATAATCCTGCTCGGCGCACTGCTGCATATACAGCAGATACTGTTCCAGCAGGACGGATATTTCGATATCATGGATATTCAGCTTATGCTTTGCAATCAGGTGCAGCAGCAAATCCATGGGTCCGTCAAAGACGGGCAGATGAAATGATAACTCCGGCATACAATCAACCCATAATCGCCGGAATCCAGTCTGTCAGGAATGTGAACAGCGTCAGAATACAGTTCTCGATAAAGTTGAGCGGCGTTTGCAGAACCGGACTGACCAGTATGATCAGAAATACAATGCGGACGATCTGTTCATTCTGAATAAACCAGCGGTCAACCTTTGCACTGGTGAAATAGCCGAGAATCTTGGAACCGTCGAGCGGCGGAACCGGAATCAGATTAAACACCGCAAGTCCGATATTGATTGTGATGAATGCATAGAACATTGTGCTGATCAGGAGCGGCGCACTGCTGATTGTTTCACCGGCAGCATAGTCCTCCCAGTAGCTCTGATAAAACTTCGTACATTCATAGAAGCGCATTCCGACTGTACCGAGGAAGGCGACGATCAGATTGCTGACGGGACCCGCCAGCGCCGTAATTGCAACGCCGAAACGGACAGAATGCTTGCGCGAGAAGCGCGAGGGATCAATCGGGACGGGCTTTGCCCAGCCGAAGCCGCCGATCAGCAGGCAGATCGCGCCGATCGGGTCGATGTGGGCGATCGGGTTGAGCGTCAAGCGCCCCTGATACTTGGCAGTGTCGTCGCCGAGCTTGTGCGCAGTCCATGCGTGGGCAAATTCGTGAATCGGCAGAATCATAAAAATAATAAACAGACGGACCAGATAGCCCATGAGCTGCGTCTGTGAGATATTTCCGAACAGTGACATATCAAATCTCCTTCCGTAATGTCTGCGGAATCTTCAAATAGTATTATACCACAATCTTTCAGAAAAAGCAATGGGCTGCATGTGACAGGCGTGTGAGAATGAACATATCCGGAAGAAAGGGGGGCAGACTTCGCCGCTTTTTTCTGAAAAGCAGCGATTTCTCCTTTTCAAATGCTCTGTTTTGTACTGCGTGAAATGTTCTGTTTGCTATTGACTTTTCATATGAATTGGAGTATAATATTTCTGAGTGTTTCAGAAGTTCGCGTTTGTGCAGGATTCCGAAGTTTTCGTCAAAATATCCGTACAAACCGATTTCTGTCCCCCGGATTTCAGCCGATTTTTGTGCATCATTGCCGGATAATTCGTAATCTTGCACAAAAATCCACACAATATAGAAAGGAGCGGTATCAATGGATCAGACAATCCGGAAAATTCTGGAACTGGATGCCGCAACCGAGGAGCGCCTCAGCGCCGCCCGGCTGCAATGCCGCAAGCAGATCGAGGATGCCAGAAAGCAGGCTTCTGCCATGAAACAGGCGCAGAAGCATCAGACCAGAGACAGCATCACCGAGCTGGAGGAGCAGACACGCTCCGAATGCGAGCAGAAAATTGCCGCACTGCGCGGCGGCTTTGACCGAAGGGCAGAGGAAATGTCGGCGCAGTTTGCAAAGGAACACGATGCCCTGCTGGAAGCGCTCTTTTCCGAGACACTGCATGAAGCGGAGGCGTAATACCGATGCCGAATCAATATCATGCAACGGCGGCTGCAATCCGCACCGCCTACGGTCACAGGCTGCGTGCGCCGGATTACCGCGATCTGATGAATCTGCATTCGGTCGCGGAGATTGTCTCCTACTTAAAGGAAACCGACGGCTACCGTGAGCTGCTCGCGGACCTGGAGCCTGCCTACACGCACCGCGGCTATCTCGAAATGCTGCTCAAGCGCAATCTGTTTATGCAGTGCCTGCGGTTCTGCCGTCTGGAGCATTTGCAGGATACGCCGTTTTTCCGCTTTTTCATTTATGATTATGAAATCCGTGAGCTTGTGAAGAAAATCCAGCTCATGCCGAGCGGCCCGCAGGCGTATATCTCCGCAATGGATGCATGGGTCGGTCCGTATCTCGGCTTTTCGCAGGAGAAGCTCGCGCGCGCCGAAACCCCCGAGGAGGTCATTGCGGCGCTCGCCGGTACACCCTATGCCGCCGTCATGAAAAAGCATCTCGCAAAATACGGCGGTGAACGGAATTATACCGCGCTGGAAATCGCGCTGCGCGCCTGCTATCTGGAACGGACGCTGCAAGAAGCAGAGAAAACCGTCAAAGGCACCGATCTTGAAGCGCTGCACAAGCTGATCGGTGAACAGGTCGATCTGATCAATCTGATCAATGCCTACCGCTTAAAGTGTGTGTTTCATGCGGATGAGGATACGCTGCGCAGCATGATGCTGCCGATTCAGGGCAGACTCCCCAAGCGCATTTGCGAGCAGCTTTATGCCGCACCGGATATCGCGGCATTCATCGAGGTGCTCAAAACCACGCGCTATGGCAGAATGATGAACTGGAATCTCACCGAAGCGCCGGAGGCGGTGCAGCTCGAGCATGCATTCCAGACGCTGCGCTGGCAGACGGCACGGGCATCGCTGCATTTTTCCGGTCATGCCGCCGTCAGTCTCTATGCGGTGCATGTGCTTTATCATATCGAGGTCAATAATCTCATTGCCATTATAGAAGGTATCCGGTACGGCAAATCCGTATCGTATCTGCAATCTCTTTTAATCACGGAGGAGTAAGCGGCGCGCATCATTCCTATGCTGCATATTCCCTTCAGGAGGTGTTATCTTGTCCATTGAAAAGCTGGAACTCGTCAGTATTGCAGGCGCGGTTCCAAGTCTGAACGATGCCATTGTCGCCTGCCTGCAAAGCAAGGTCTTCCATATTGAGAATGCATCCAAGCTGCTCGGCAGCACAGAGGATTCCGGCGGCAGCCACGCCGATCAGAATCCCTATGCAGAACCGCTGCGTGCTCTTATGGAATTTGATCTGCGGCAGGTGCCGCTCGGTGCGGAGACCGAAATTGACACGGCAGCCTTTACGCCGGAATACATCCTCTCGGAAACCGAACGGATCTCCGGCAAGCTCAAGACCGTGCGCGAGCGTCTGACAAAAACGCGCAAGCAGATCGCCGATTATGAAAGCGCTGCGATCCACCTGAAAAATCTCACCGGCTCCGAGCTGGATCTCGGTGAACTGACCAAATGCAAGCACATCCTCTACCGCTTCGGCAGAATGCCGGAGGAAAATGTGCAGAAGCTCGATTTCTACAGCGATGAGGGCTTCATTTTTCAGGCATATCATTCCGCGCACGATTATGTCTGGGGCTTCTACTTCGCCACAAAAGAACGCATCCTTTCCGTCGATGCGATCATGAAGGGGCTGCTCTTTGAGCGATATGAGCTGCCGCAGGATATTTCCGGTACGCCGGAGGAGGCACTCGGGGAAATGCAGATCAAGCTGACCGAGAAAAAAGCCGCCCTCGCAGAGCTCGAAAAGCAGGAATCCGAAATCTATCAGACCGAATCGGAGCAGCTCGGCAAAATGTATCAGACCGCAAAGTATCAGAGTGAGGTCTGGAAGCTGCGCGGACAATGTATCATTACGCAGGATAAATTCAGTCTCATGGGCTATGTGCCGGTTTCCGAGAGGGACAGCTTCAAAAAGTGCATCGGCAAGGTACCGGAGCTGAGCGTGACCTACGAAGCGCCGTGGACCGACTCCAAGGTGCAGCCGCCGGTCCGCCTGAAAAACGGCTGGTTTACAAAGCCGTTCTCGATGTTCGTCGAGATGTACGGTCTGCCGAATTATAACGGCTACAATCCGACGACCTTCGTTGCAATCACCTATACGCTGATCTTCGGCATCATGTTCGGCGATCTCGGACAGGGTCTCCTGCTCGCGCTGATCGGTGCCTTCCTGCATAAGAAAAAGAACTTTGAGCTCGGCGCGATCATGGCGCGCATCGGCGTATCCAGTGCCGTATTCGGCGCGCTCTACGGCTCGGTCTTCGGCTTCGAGGAAGCGCTCGATCCGTTCTGGGAAAAGACCGGCATCCCGTTCCTGCCGCTCAAGGCAATGGAGAATACGAATGTCATTATCTTCGGCGCGGTCGGCATCGGCGCAGCGCTCGTTATCATCTCAATTCTCGTCAATATTATCGTCAAGCTGCGGCGCCGCAATTATGAGGACGCGGTATTCGGCAACAACGGCATTGCAGGTCTGGTCTTTTTCACCGGACTCCTGCTCGTCGTGCTCGGCATTGTGACCGGCAAACAGCTTGTCAGCAAGCCGGTGACGGTGATTCTGCTCGTGGTTCCGCTGCTGCTGATGTTCTTCCGTGAGCCGCTCGGTCACTGGATGTCGCATAAGCATTACGAAATGCCCGGCATCGGCGATTTCATTGCATCGAATTTCTTTGAATGCTTTGAATTCCTGCTCGGCTACGCGACCAATACGCTTTCCTTTATCCGTATCGGCGGCTTTGTCTTTTCGCATGCAGGTCTGATGAGCGTTGTCATGCTGCTCTCCGAGATGATCGGCAAGGATCACAAATCCATTCTCACGATCATCATCGGCAACCTGTTTGTCATGTGTCTCGAGGGTCTGATCGTCGGCATTCAGGTGCTGCGTCTGGAATTCTACGAGATCTTCTCGCGCTGCTACGAGGGCGACGGAAAGCCCTTTACCCCGATCACTGTTACATTCGATGAGATCAATGATCTCAAGCAGCCGGAGCAGGCTGCGAATGCCTAATTATCTTGTATGATGAAATGAATATTCAGGAGGTAAATCCCATGTCTGTTTATGAAATTCTTGAGCTGATCTTTCTGCCGCTGATGATCACGGCATTGCTTGCGCTGCCGGTTTATGCAGCAATCACCAAAAAGAAGAGCGGTAAATCCATGCGCCGCGCCATGATCACGAATCTCTGCGCATTCGGCGCGGTGATGCTCTGTGCAATCGCACTGCCGCTCGGCGGCTTCGTTTCCGCAGCAGATGCAGCAGAGGGCGCAGCAGCCGTCAGCAGCTCTGCGGCAGGTCTTGGCTATCTTGCAGCAGCACTCGCAGTCGGTGTCGGCTCGATCGGCTGCGGCATCGCCGTCGGCCACGCAGCGCCGGCTGCAATCGGTGCAATCGCCGAGGAACCGAAGTCCTTTGCAAAGGCACTGATCTTCGTTGCACTGGGCGAAGGTGTTGCGATCTACGGTCTGCTGATCGCAATTATGATCCTCTCCAAGGTCTGATGTACTGCCGGCTTATCAGCGACAATTCCGATACCTTAATGGGCATGCGCCTTGCAGGCGTCCCGGGCGTCATCGTGCATACGCGCGAGGAAACGCTTTCGGCGCTCAGTGAGGCAATGCATACGGAGGGCGTCGCGGTTGTCCTTATCACGGAAAAACTTGCCGATCTCTGCCCCGCAGAGGTACAGGAAATCAAAATGCATACGCCGCAGCCGCTGCTGGTCACCATTCCCGACCGGCACGGCACCTCGGATATGACTGCCGCCATTTCGCGCTATCTTGCGGAAACCGTCGGCATCCACATCTGAGGCGTATGCGCATATACCAATCCATAAAATTCACCGGACTGGAGTTTTGAAATGGAAGCAAATCAGAAGCTACAGCAGTTTATGGACGCTGTCAGCCGCAGCACCGATGCGGAGATCGCACGCGCGGAGCGTGAAGCAGAGCAGAAGGCAAAACAGTATCTGCTCGATGCGGAAGCGCGCTGCAAGGCGGATTACGAGCGCACGCTTGCGGCTGCAAAATCCAGAATTACTGCAAAATATCAGAAGCAAATGTCACAGGTCGGCTATCAGGGCAAGACGGCGTTTCTCAGCCGCCGCCAGACCCTGCTGATGCAGCTCTTCGGTGACCTGCGCGAAAAGCTCGCCGCATTCACTGCCTCGGAGGAATATCTGCCGTGGCTCAGAAAGCTGCTCAGCGCACATCAGCCCGAAGCCGGTGCGCAGATTCTGCTGCGCGAGGCGGATATGAAGCTGGAATCCGAGCTCAGAGCCGCCGCGGGCACAGATGTCACATTCCGCGCCGACCCTGCGATTCTGCTCGGCGGGCTTTCGGTTCTCTCCGCCGACGGCAGACGCTGCGAAAATCATACGCTCGACGAAGCCTATGCCTCGCAGCTCCGCAATTTCTATCGCAATCATAAAATCGGCGGGGGTGACGAATGATGCAGCAGCCTGTGATTTACAGCGTCAACGGCCCTGTTGTCAAGATACGCAATACAAATGTCTTTTCCATGATGGAAATGGTCTATGTCGGAAACCGCCGCCTGATCGGTGAGGTCATCGGTCTGACGGATACCGAAACGACGATTCAGGTCTATGAGAGCACCTCGGGTCTGCAAACCGGCGAGCCGGTCGAGCCGACGGGTGCGCCGATGTCGGTTACGCTCGGTCCCGGCATCCTGACCAATATCTTCGACGGCATTGAGCGTCCGCTCCGTGCGCTGGAGGAGGCTTCCGGCGCGTTTATCGGCGACGGTCTCGCCGTGCCGATTCTCGATACGGAAAAGGAATACGATGTCTCCGTCAAGGTAAGGGTCGGCACGATGATGCAGGGCGGCGAAGCCTATGCATCCTGTCCGGAGACCTCTGCAATTCTGCATCTCTGCCTTGTCCCGCCGAATCTCTCGGGTAAGGTTGTCTATGCCGCACAGGACGGAAAATACCGTATCAACGATGAAATCATCCGCCTTGAGGATGCCGCGGGCAGAGTCCATTCGCTGACGCTCTGCCAGAAGTGGCCGATCCGCCGCGCAAGACCTGCCGCAAGACGTCTCCCGCCTTCGCGCCCGATGATTACCGGTCAGCGTGTGCTCGATACGCTGTTCCCGATTGCAAGAGGCGGCACGGCGGCGATTCCGGGCGGTTTCGGTACCGGCAAAACCATGACGCAGCACCAGATCGCAAAATGGTGCGATGCGGATATCATTGTCTATATCGGCTGCGGTGAGCGCGGCAACGAAATGACGCAGGTGCTCGAGGAATTCACCGCACTGAAGGACCCGCGCACGGGCAAATCCCTCATGGAGCGTACCGTGCTGATCGCCAATACCTCGAATATGCCGGTTGCGGCGCGTGAGGCTTCGATCTATACCGGCATCACGCTCGCGGAATATTACCGTGACATGGGCTATCATATCGCAATCATGGCGGATTCGACATCCCGCTGGGCAGAGGCACTCCGCGAAATCTCCGGACGACTCGAAGAAATGCCCGCTGAGGAAGGCTATCCGGCATATCTCCCCTCGCGTCTTTCCGAGTTCTATGAGCGCACCGGCGCCTATGAGACACTCAACGGCAGAGAGGGCAGCGTCACCGTTATCGGTGCCGTTTCGCCGCAGGGAAGCGACTTCTCCGAGCCTGTCACCCAGAATACACGCCGCTTTGTCCGCTGCTTCTGGGGACTGGACAAGGCGCTCGCCTATGCGCGCCACTATCCGGCAATCAACTGGAACATGAGCTACAGCGAATATCTCGACGATCTCTCGCATTTCTATGAGAGCGAGGTTGATCCGAAGTTCAACGAATACCGCACCGAGATCAGTGCGCTGCTGAAAGAGGAGCAGTCTCTGATGGATATTGTCCGGCTGATCGGCTCCGATGTCCTGCCCGACGATCAGAAGCTCATCATTGAGATTGCGCGTCTGATCCGTGTCGGATTCTTGCAGCAGAATGCCTATCACGCTGAGGATACCTATGTCCCGCTCGATAAGCAGTTCCGCATGATGGAGCTGATCCTGCATGTCTATCAGCGCACAAAGAAGATGATCGCAGAGCATGTCGATCTCGAGGCAATCAAATCGAGCGGCATTCTGGAGCTGGTCATCAAGGTCAAATATGACATCCCGAACCGGCAGCTTGAGCGCTTTGATGCGCTGACGCAGCAGATCGACGGGATGCTTGACGCGCTTCGCACAAAGAAAAAGGAGGTGCTGTAACCCATGAGTCTGCAATATTTCGGGCTTCACAGCATCAGCGGTTCACTGGTTGTCCTTGACCATGTGGAGGGCGCAAAATTCGATGAAATGGCGCGCATCGTGCTGGATGACGGCACCGAGCGCACCGGCAGAGTCGCCATGCTCGAGGGTGATAAGGCGATTTTGCAGGTCTTCGAGGGAACCCACGGTCTCTCGCTGACCAATACGCGCACACAGTTTACCGGCAGACCGATGGAGATGCCGCTTTCCGGCGACCTGCTCGGCAGAGTCTTTACCGGTGCGGGCAGACCGGCTGACGGTCTCGGCGAGGTGATGCCGGAGAAATTCGGCGATATCAACGGCGCACCGCTGAATCCGGTCTCGCGCCAGTACCCCAGAAACTATATCCAGACCGGTATCTCTTCAATCGACTGCCTGATGACGCTGATCCGCGGTCAGAAGCTGCCGATCTTCTCGGGCACGGGTCTTTCGCATAATAAGCTCGCCGTGCAGATTGTACAGCAGGCGCGGATTGCAAAGGATTCCGGCGCAGAGTTCGCGGTTGTATTCGCGGCAATGGGTATTCAGAATGACGTTGCGGATTATTTCCGCCGCAGCTTTGCCGAAAGCGGCGTTCTGCAAAATGTCGTCATGTTCCTGAATCTTGCAAACGATCCGATTGTCGAGCGTATCATTACGCCGCGCTGCGCACTGACTGCCGCAGAATATCTCGCATACGAAAAGCATATGCACATCCTCGTCGTTATGACCGATATGACCGCATATGCAGAAGCGCTGCGTGAATTCTCGTCCTCGAAGGGCGAAATCCCCGGCAGAAAGGGCTTCCCGGGCTACCTCTATTCCGACCTTGCATCGCTCTATGAGCGTGCAGGCATCATCGAGGGCATTGAAGGCAGCGTGACGCAGCTCCCGATTCTGACGATGCCGAATGACGATATCACACACCCTGTCCCTGACCTGACCGGCTATATCACGGAGGGACAGATCGTTCTGGACAGAGGTCTGGAGCAGGGCGGCGTCTATCCGCCGATCTCGGTTCTGCCGTCGCTTTCCCGTCTGATGAAGGACGGCATCGGCGAGGGCTATACCCGCGGCGACCATTCCGCCGTCGCAAACCAGCTCTTTGCAGCCTATGCACAGGTGCAGGATGCGCGCTCGCTGGCGTCGGTTATCGGCGAGGAGGAAATCTCCGCGCTGGATAAGCAGTATCTCACCTTCGGCAAATACTTTGAAAAATGCTTCCTCTCACAGGGCTTTGATGAAAACCGTTCCATGGAAGAAACGCTGGATCTCGGCTGGACGCTGCTTTCGCTGCTGCCGAAGTCCGCGCTTGACCGTGTAGACGATCAGGTGCTCGATGCGCATTACGATCCGGATGCCGCAGCAGCGCTGATCCGGAAGGTGGAGGGTTAACGTGGCAAATCAGGTATTCCCGACAAAAGGCAATCTCATGGCAGCAAAGCGCTCGCTGGTGCTTGCCAAGCTCGGCTACGATCTCATGGACCGCAAGCGGAACGTGCTGATTCGTGAGCTGATGCAGCTGGTGGACCGCGCCAAGGAGCTGCGCGGCAGCATCGAGAAAACCTATGAAACCGCCTATGCCGAATTGCAGGATGCCAATATCACGCTGGGTGTCGTGGAGCGGTTTGCAAATGCCGTCCCGATTGATGACCGCATTGAGATCGAAACCCGCTCAGTCATGGGTGTCGAGATTCCGAAGGTGACGCATCCGGATGCACTGGAGGCAGAGGTCCCTTACGGATTCCTCGATACGAATGTACAGCTTGACGAGGCGTATGCCGCCTTCTGCAAGGTGCGCAATATGACGCTGATTCTCGCGGAGGTGGACAGCGGCGTCTTCCGTCTGGCGACGGCAATTCAGGCAACACAGCGCCGTGCCAATGCGCTGAAAAATGTGCTGATTCCGCGCTATACCGAGATCATCCGTACCATCTCTGATGCACTGGAAGATAAGGAACGCGAGGAATTCACGCGCATGAAGATCATCAAGGCAACCAAGAAATCATGAACAGTAAAATATTTCAGGGCTTTCTTTCTCCGGAACAGCGCGCCGCATTTGCCGGACAGTTTATCGGCGGCGCAGTTCCGCTGTTTTCCTATGCAACAGAAAAGTGCGCGATCGACGGGATGCTCGCCGCTGCGCACTTTTTTGCACCCGATTTTACGCTGATCGGAGACTGTGTATTCCTGACGGCGATCATGCCGCCGGATTTTGATATGCAGTCATACCGCGATATGGAACAGCGGCATCACGGCGATCATTCGGCAATGGAGCGCTGGGTCAATGCGTGGTCGGTCGGGGATTATTTTCTCAATGCCGATCCGTCTTATATGGATGATGAAGCCGTACTGACAGCCTTCACCGATGCACTGCAATTTTACTGGGGACAGCGCTTGCAGCAGCTCTTTCCGGAGCGGGAATTTGTCTTTGAGACAGGCTGTGAAATCGAAGGCGAGCTCGGGTTCACTGTTACGTTCTATCAGAAACGGAAGACACAGGAGACAGCATTATGACGATTGAACCGATCCGGCAGGGGCATCCGCTCTGGGAGAAAACCGCAGAATTTGCGCAGAATTGTTCGTGGAAAGCAGGAACGTTTCTTGCAGAGAAAATGCGCAGAAACGGGTTTCTCGATTGGGAGCGAGTCATCATCGCCGCAGTGCAGAATGAAATTGCCGGCTTCTGTACCTTTACCGAAAAAGACGAACTGCCTGCGGATTCCGGCTTTTCGCCGTTCATCGGATTTGTGTTTGTGGATGAACGGTACCGCGGAAACCGGCTGTCCGGACAGATGATCCGGTCTGCGCTTTGCTATGCAGGGGAGATCGGGTATCAGACGGTCTATCTCCTGAGCGGCGAACAGGGCTTGTATGAAAAATACGGCTTTGAAAAGATCGGCGAATACGAAACGATCTACGGAACGACAGATCAGCTCTTTCAGATTGCAGTTTAACCTGATATCAAGCTGACAGGAGGGATTCACAATGAGCAGACATGTTACAGTCGCTGCCGTGCAGATGCAGTGCAGCACCGATCCGGCAGAAAGCCTGCAAACCGCAGAGCGGCTCATCCGCAGCGCTGCCGCAGAAGGCGCACAGATTATCCTGCTGCCGGAGCTCTTCGAGCGGCAGTATTTCTGTCAGGAGCGCCGCTATGAATATTACGCATTTGCGCAGAAAACCGAGGAGAATCCGGCAGTCCGGCGCTGCATGGCGCTCGCAGAGGAGCTTTCGGTTGTGCTGCCGGTCAGCTTTTATGAGCGGGACGGCAGCCGTCTGTTTAATTCCGAAGCGATCATTGATGCCGACGGCAAGCTGCTCGGTGTCTACCGCAAAACGCATATTCCGGATGACCATTACTATCAGGAGAAATTCTATTTCACGCCCGGAAACACCGGCTTCCTGACATGGAAAACACGCTATGCGACAATCGGCGTCGGCATCTGCTGGGATCAGTGGTTTCCGGAGACCGCGCGTTCGCTCGTCCTGAACGGTGCGGAGCTGCTCTTTTTTCCGACAGCAATCGGCTCTGAGCCGATCCTCGATACCGACAGTGAGCCGCACTGGCAGATGACCATGCAGGGGCATGCAGCCGCGAATATCACGCCGGTGATTGCCGCAAACCGCATCGGTCTGGAGCGCGTCAGCCCCTGCGCCGAGAACGGGATGCAGGAATCCGCGCTCTGCTTCTACGGCTCCTCGTTCCTGACAACGGAGACCGGAGCAATCGCCGTGCAGGCGCCGCGTGATGCCGAGGCTGTCATTTTGCAAACCTATGATCTGGATGCAATCGCACAGGCGAAGCTCGACTGGGGGCTGTTCCGCGACCGCCGCCCGCACTGCTATACCGCAATCACATCGGCGTAAATAAAAATAACCGCTCAATGCAGGCTGTTTTGCCGGATTGAGCGGGTTTTTTATGATCATATGAACATGGGATGATGCGGGCACTGCATGCGGCATTCGCACGCCCTGTTATGCGTAACGGATGCCGAGGGCTTTTAACTCTGCGCGGAGCGGTGCGAGCTTTCCGATCGGGAACCGGCTCGCGGTCGCATCCTTCAGAATCGTGACAGCAGCACCGGCATGGACTGCGCCTTTTGCAGTCGCGGCGATGCTGCCTGCTTCATCAATGCCGCAGAGCTGAATCTCCGTATAGCCCTGCTCCGCCATGAATGCTGCAAATGCAGCGTCCAGATAGGCGTCCGCGACATTCTTCTCAAAGCAGTATGCGGAAGATACCTGCAAGCCGCTGTACAGCGCAGCACCCGCGGTTCCTTCGATGCAGAAATCAAAGATGATGTGATTCGAGGGCGTATCCGGAAAAATCTGTTTCAGATAAATGACATCGCCGCCGGATGCCTGCACGCGGCTGATTGCATCATTTGCCGCAGCGATCAGCTTTGCGGTATCATAGGGGAATTTCGGCTTGCGCTGTTCCCAGAGATAATCGTTTTGCAGCTCCATTACGAGCAGAGCGGTTTTTGCCATTGCAGAATCCTCCGTTGCCTGATTGATAAAATCAAAGCCGCTCCGATTTCTCGAAGCGGCTGAGAGCTGTTTACTGGAGTCGAACCAGCGACCTCATCCTTACCAAGGATGTGCTCTACCAACTGAGCTAAAACAGCATGTTCGCTGCGGTCATTGCTTTTTTTGCGACCGCTTTTATATTATACTACGGCGCGGCAAAAAAGTCAAGCGGAATCTGAAAAAAAACGAATTTTGTCGGGATGCACAATTTTGCCGCTGAAACAGAATGGAAAACCGTTATCAGATAGAAAAAACACGGAAAATATTGCATCACTCTTGCAATCAACGCCGCTTTATGGTAAAATGTAAAGGAACTGCATACATCGGAGTAAAGAAATTAGATATATTTGCGAACAATCGTGCGGATTTGAGAACAAAAAGATCAGAAAAGAGGAGGAGATCCGCAATATGCATTCCCGATTCAAACGCTTCCTGAGCGCCGGTCTCGCAGCGCTGATGAGTGCTGCCATGCTTTCCGGTCCGTCTGCGGTTTTTGCAGAGGAAGCTGAACTGATTGATCACAATGCAGACGGTGTCATCGACGTATTTGACTATGTCATCAGCAAGCGCGCAAGCGTTGCCGAGAATTCGCCCCTCTCTCTGGCGCTCAGTGATGCGGAGGGCGCACCGGGTTCGGTCGTGACGATTACTGCATCTGTCTCTGATAATACCGGCTTTTCTTCGGCAAAGCTGATTGTCGGATATGATGAAGGTCTGGAGCCTGCGATTCTCGAGGGAGAGGAATCCGTCGCCATTCGTGAGCATACGGCGTTCCCCGATCTGGAAATCACGCCGGTTATGATCAAAAAACACAGTCTTGTCGCGTGCTACTGCGATCAGGATGATGTCTCGGCAGAGGACGGCACCGTGCTGGAGCTTGCCTTCCGGATTCCGGAGACGGCAGAGCCCGGTATGACGTATTCGCTCTGGTATCAGGATGCCGAGCTGCTGAAAATTGCCGAGCATCTGCCGCTTCTGACCAGACGCGGCAAAATCACCGTCACGGAGCCGGAGGAGAATACCGAACCGGTCGTGACGACGACAACCGCAGTGACGACGAGTACCACGGCAGTCACCACCGAAACGCAGACTACCGCAGAGACGGAAACCGCTGAGACAACAACAGCGGAAAACGGCGGGACAGAGGATACTACCGAGGTCACGACGCTGACGGAATCCGAGACCGAAACGGAAACCACGACAACCGTCAAGACGGCACCGCCGTATCTTTATAAGGGCATTGATGTTTCCCAGTATCAGGGCGATATCAATTTTGAGAAGGTGCGCGACGAATCCGAAAATAAATTCGTGATTATGCGCGCGGGCTACGGCAGATTCCTCGATCAGGAGGATCCGACCTTCAAGACGAATTACAACCGCGCCAAGGCTGCCGGTATTCCGGTCGGCGCTTACTGGTATTCCTACGCCTCAACGCCGGAGCTTGCACGTATGGAAGCGCATGTCTGTGCACAGGTGCTCGGCGACCGGCAGTTTGAATACCCGATTGTCTTTGATATTGAGGAACAGAGCGTGCTCACAAAGCCGGTCGAGGAGGTTTCTGCGATCATTGAGGCTTTCTGCTCGGAAATGGAGAAAATGGGCTATTATGTCATGCTCTACTGCTCCTCGTATTATCTGAACAACCGGATTTCACCGCGGACGATTGCAAAATACAGCGTCTGGGTTGCACATTATAATGTCGCATGCCCGACCTTCTACGGTGAATTCGGCATGTGGCAGTATGGCATCGGAACCTGCCCCGGCATTGACGCAGATGTCGATGTGGATTACTGCTACAGAGACTATGAGGAAATCATCAAGCGCGTACACCGAAACGGATTTTGAATCATGCCGCTCCCGATCAAAAGTCGGGGGCGGTTTTGGTTGTGAATGTGGCTCAGAAAGAATTGAAAGTTCAGATGTTTCCAACGACATTACATCATTCTTTCTTTATCGTAAGTCCTATCAGGATTTTTACTGGGCGCGCATGTTTCGCAAAGCGAAACTGCGGGGCACGCGAATGCGAGGGCAGGAACCCAAGGAGAGAAGGGAAACTCGCTTCGCTCGCATTCCCCTCTCTCCTTAGGTTCCCTCCCACACCGTTACGCCGGTGTAAAGCTCCCTCCTTCCTGATCCTCTTACCCGTAAAGGGCAAAGCTCCTTGTTTTGATAAACGAAACATTTTTGCGCGTTCGCAGCAAGAGAGAAAGGGGTAAGGAAAGCGGGGGCTCGGGGGCGAAAACCTAAGGGGAAAGGGAGAATGAGCGACCAACGGGAGCGATCTTCCTTGCCCCTTTGGTTGTCACCCCCGTTCCGTGGGGAGAAGTGACGCTTATGCTTTTATGTGATTGATTGGGGGCGATAAGCCGCCAAATTCCAACTTATCATAGATTATGTCTGTGGAAACAGCAAAACTTTCAATTCTTTCCTAACGCCGCCGGAAATCTTTAGATCAATGGAGACGGGCACTGCCCGCACGCTGACCTTGACATTTTTGCGATTCTGATTTATAATATAGAAAACAGTATATGGAAAGGCGGTTTTTCTCCAATGAAAAATACCGAAAAGCAAATGGACAAGCTGGTTGCGCTCTGTCAGGGCCGCGGCTTTGTCTATGCAGGCTCTGAAATCTACGGCGGTCTGGCAAACACATGGGATTACGGTCCCCTCGGCGTGGAGCTGAAAAATAACATCAAAAAAGCATGGTGGCATTTCTTTGTGCAGGCAAATCCGCACAATGTCGGTCTCGACAGCGCGATCCTGATGAATCCACAGACATGGGTCGCTTCCGGTCACCTCGGCGGCTTCTCCGATCCGCTGATGGACTGCAAGGAGTGCAAGACCCGTCACCGCGCCGATAACCTCATCGAGGATTTCGACGGCACCAATGTCGCAGGCTGGACCAATCAGCAGATGACCGACTATATCCGCGAAAAGGGCATCGTCTGCCCGAACTGCGGCAAATCCAATTTCACCGATATCCGTCAGTTCAACCTGATGTTCAAGACCTTCCAGGGCGTGACCGAGGACAGCAAGGCGGAGCTCTATCTCCGTCCGGAGACTGCACAGGGTATCTTTGTCAACTTCGCAAATATCCAGCGCACCACGCGCCGCAAGATTCCGTTCGGCGTCGGTCAGATCGGCAAATCCTTCCGCAATGAGATCACCCCGGGCAACTTCATCTTCCGCGTCCGCGAGTTTGAGCAGATGGAGCTGGAATTCTTCTGCAAGCCGGGTACCGATCTGGAATGGTTCCAGTATTGGCGCGGCTACTGCAAGGACTTCCTGCTGAGAATCGGTCTGAAGGAGGAGAATCTCCGCCTGCGCGATCATTCTCCCGAGGAGCTTTGCTTCTATTCCAAGGCAACCACGGACTTTGAATATATGTTCCCGTTCGGCTGGGGCGAGCTCTGGGGCGTTGCCGACAGAACCGACTACGACCTCACGCAGCACAGCAATACCTCCGGCAAGACGCTCGATTATTTCGATCCGGAGACCAATGAGCGCTATATTCCGTATGTCATCGAGCCGTCGCTCGGCGTGGAGAGACTGTTCCTCTCCGTGCTGACCGAGGCATATGACAGCGAGGTGCTCGGCACGGATGACAAGGGCAAGGAGGATGTCCGCACGGTCATGCGCTTCCACCCGATGCTTGCGCCGTTCAAGTGTGCGGTTCTGCCGCTCTCCAAGAAGCTCTCCGAAAAGGCATATGAGGTTTATCAGATGCTTTCCGAGCATTTCATGGTCGATTTTGATGATACCGGCTCGATCGGCAAGCGCTATCGCCGTGAGGATGAGATCGGTACGCCGTTCTGCATTACATATGATTTTGATACGGCTGAGAATGACAACTGTGTGACTGTCCGCGACCGTGATACCATGGAGCAGGTTCGCATCCCGATTACGGAGCTTGTTGCATATCTCTCCGACAAGATCAAGTATTGAGCCTGAGCATGGGAAAGCTGTTCCAAGCTCCGCCGAAGGGAGATTGGCAGTTCAGAAGCCCATTTCTGTAATATCATAGAATGAAGCCGCTGAAATTTTGCTTTTACGCAGATTTCAGCGGCTTTTTTTGATGTTTCCCCTCGGCGCATGCGGTCCGCGCAAGGTCGGTACACCGCCGCGCTGCGACCGTGACCTCGGCGCCGAGTGCACGCAGTCTGCTTTGCAGTGCGCGGCTCACTCTGCCTGCCCCGAGAATCAGGCAGGGCAGACCCTGCAAGACGACCGGCAGCTCCTGCATTGCGATCTGGATTGCGCCCTCTGCCGTCGGGACGGCATTGCGCAGGGCAAAGGTCTCCTCTGCGGCATAATCCTTTGCGCGGAAGCCTGCCGCTTCGATCTGACTGCGCAGCTGTGCGGTGAGCCTGCCGCCGAGTACCGTTCCCTCCGGCTTTACCAGCGGCAGCAGTGACGGGAGCCGGAGCGCATTGCTCCCGAACGGCGTATATAAAAAGCAGCCGTCCTGCGTGACGGGCATCGGCAGCACCAGTGCATCCACCGCCTGCGGCAGATCGTGCATATGCTCCGCCGCGGTCAGGCAGTCCGGCAGCGAACCGAAGCGGTCAAAGCCGGTGACGGTCACCTTGCAGGATGTGCAGAGCTCCTCGGCAGCGGTAATCTGCCGCAGATCACCGCCTGCAAACAGCAGCTGCTTCTCAGTATGTTTCATTTGCGTCATTCCTCCTGAACCGTAAATTTTCCGTAAGTCCGGATTGCTCTATGGTATGCGAAATTTGCCGAATCCGTGCAGATAAAGCAGCAGCCGCGAATCAGCACAGTAGACTGATCCGCGGCTGCGGTGATTATGATGATGATAGCATCCGGTTTATGCTTCGGCAATGGTCAGATTCCCGCAGTCTGCGAGCAGATTTTCCGATGCACAGACGCAGACGGCGCCGTTTTCTGCAAATGCATCCCATATTTTGCAGGAATCGAGCAGTGTTTCCCGCGTCAGGGCGAGCATTTGTCTGCGTTCTTCCGCAAAATCCGCTTTGGTGCGTCCGCTCAGCCAGATTGCATCCGCGACTGCACCCTGCTCACGCGGTGAGCGCAGCGGGTCTTCATCCGAAAGCGTCGAGATAATATATTTGTCAATCGGCTCATCGCTTTCGCAGAATGAGCGGATGAAATCCGAAATGCCCTTGTTGATTTCCAGCGATCGTGCCGGAGACGGATCGCGGTAGGAATACGTGAAGACGGTTTCATCGCGCTGCAAGCTGATGCCGGTGCCGTATGCACCGCCCTGCACGCGCACAACATTCCAGAGATAGCTCAGCGAGATGAGCTTTGCGGCGACGCGCCAGCCTGCATCAAAGCCGAACTGCGCCTTCGGCAGCTTCCAGCCCTGTACGGCAAAGCCGATCTGCGCCGGAATCTGATAGCCCATGCGCTCCGGCAGCGTCAGCTGATAGGCGGCAGTCATCGGGACGGCGGTGCCCTCCGGCAGACGATTCAACAGTGCGGAGATATCCTGTGCCTTCGCTGCGGATACACTCGCAATCACCAGACGGCTGCGGCAGAAGGTCTCCTTCTGCATCCGCTGCAATAAGCCGGAGAATGCATCGAAGGATGCTTCATATTCTTTGACGAGCTTTGCCGTCCGGCGGATCAGCGGATATCCGGTGACGGCGCAGGTGACTGCGGCGCGTGCGGAATACTGCGACATGACAGCGGTCATGCCGACTGCGTGACCTGCCATGACGCCTAACTGACGCAGCCGTTCATTGGCTTGCAGCAGAATCTCGCGGATTTTCTCCTTCTGCGTAAAGTCGGTCGTTTGCAGCACCTCAAGAATCAGGTCATATGCCTCCGCCAGCTTTTCCTCCAGCACACTGCACCGGATCGTCAGCATCGGCGTGCAGACATCGGAGACATCCTTCTTCGAGGTGACATCCACTGCAACATTGAGCCGTCCGAGCTGATTTTTCAGCGCCTGCTGCAATTCCAGTGCGGAATAATTTGCCGTTGCGAGCTTTCCGAACAGGCTTGCCGCATGTGTCAGCAGGGTCAGCTCATCAATCGTAAAATCGGTCAGTGCAAAGCCGAGTGTCAGATGCACAATGCCGTTGCAGGGAACGGGATGATACAGTACCGTTATGCCGTCTGTCTCGCTGATTTCGGTCTCCGTCCACGAGGGTTCTGCGCTGACCTCGGAGATCGGCAGTGTCGGGAGCGTTGCAAGCTGCTCTGCCGTATCGGGCGTCTGCTGCCATGCCTGAAGGCTGCGGTTCATCGCGCGGTTTGCCTCCAGTTCCGCCGCGGACCATGTTCCGCAGACTGCCGCCAGACGTTCTGCCTCCTCTTGGCGCAGCTCCTCGCCGCGTGTATGCGACGGCAGGGAATACAGGACTGCGGTGCCGTCATCCTCCACCAGCAGCTCCTTCAAAAGCTGTTCAAACTGCTTTTCTTTGAGCATATTGCGGACTGCGGCAAAATCCTCCGCATAGACCAGATTCTGCATCGGGTCGCCGCCGTAGAGCCAGCTGCCCATGCAGTTGATGCAGCGGTCAAGTCCCTGCGGCTCATCCGGTTCGAGCAGATGAAATGCAACACGGTTTGCGGATGCTTCCAGTGCCTTGTAATCCAGACCGTTTTCCGCGAGCTCGGCGGCGGTTTTCCGGATCAGCGGCAGGATTTCGTCCGCCTTGCCGTCGGTGACATTCTTTGCGTGGATCATCAGAAATGCCTGTGCAATCGAATCATCGACCGAAATATCAAGCTCCTGTGCAAGTCCTGCGGAGAGCACCGCACGCTTGATCGGCGTCTCATTCGTTCCGCAGACCACATCGAGCAGGATGCGGACAGCGAGCAGCCGGACGCGGTCCTGCCAGCCGCAGAAGATTCTGCCGACGGTCAGGCAGCTCTTATCCTTCAAATCTTCATCGGCAGCGAGCTCATAATACTGCGTTGCGGATGCAGCTTTGCGCTTCTGCTTCGTGATAACAGGCAGTGCCGCGCTCTTTTCATGCTGCGAAAGATAGGATTCGATCAGTGCAAGCGTCTCCGCAATCGGCACATCGCCGTCGAGATAGATGCGTGCATTCGAGGGGTGATAGAAGCGGTGATAGGTCTCCTTGAACTGTTCGTAGGTCAGTGTCGGGATGACCGCCGGATCGCCGCCGGAATTGAAGCCGTAGCAGGTGTCGGGGAACAGCAGCGAGAGCATCTTGTATTCGGCGAGCTCATCGACGCTGCTCATCGCGCCCTTCATCTCGTTGAAAACAACGCCCTTATAACTGAATTCGCCGGCGCCGTCCGCCTCGATATGCCAGCCCTCCTGATAGAAGATATTGGGATTTTCGAGGATTGCCGGTGCAAAGACCGCATCGAGATAGACCTCGGTCAGATTGAGAAAATCGCGCAGGTTGCGGCTCGAGACCGGATACATGGTCTTATCGGGGAATGTCATTGCATTGAGAAAGGTGTTCATCGAGCTTTTGAGCAGTTCGACAAACGGTTCGCGCACCGGATACTTTGCGGAGCCGCAGAGCACCGAATGCTCAAGGATATGAAAGACGCCGGTGCTGTCCTCTGGCAGCGTTTTGAACGCAATCGAGAACAGCTTGTTTTCGAGTCCGTTATCGACCCAGACGAGCTCTGTTCCGGTTTTGTCGAATGTCATTTCGACGACTCTGCCGTGCAGTTCATCCGATTGGCGGATGCGCGTAACGGTAAAGCCATGCAGTTGATCTCCGGTTTTTGTCAGCATTATATTACTCCTTTCATTTGGACGGATACTGCGTATACTTTATTATTGTATCATAAATCGGGTATTATTTCAAGCCCCCTGCCGTGCACTGCCCGCTCCGTTTCCGCGCGCCTGTTGGCACTGCCTACCGCTTTTGAGGCAGAAAACTGCAAGTTTTCGTGAAAACTGACATATTTGAAAAAAACTGAAAAAAGGACTTGATTTTTTTTTCGATTTCTGATACAATATATCTTGTTGACAAGTCTGTAAAGGAGGTGCCAGCTATGGCAAAATGCGAAATCTGCGGCAAGGGCGTCACTTTTGGTATTAAGGTCTCCCACTCTCACCGTCGTACCAATCGTACATGGAAGCCCAATGTCCAGCGCGTCAAAGCGATCGTGAAGGGTTCTCCCTGCCACATCTATGTTTGCTCCAGATGCCTGCGCTCCGGCAAGGTCGAGCGTGCAAACGGCTGAGTCTATTCGGAAAACAACAGGGAGTATTCGCCGTAACCGGTCCGGATACTCCATTGTTTTGCACCACACCTGATATATATATTCCTGCGTTAGGGAGTAGCCGCCGGCAATCAGCCGGATTTCTCGCGCCATACCCGTGTCCGGTTCCGAACCGGATGCCGTGCGAAATTGAAATGGCAAGACTTTCGCTGCTGCATCTGCCGGAGCATGCTCCGGTGCACATGCTGTTGCGGAGGTCTTTTTTTATATTTTGCCATGACTGCCGTACAATTTGAAAAGAGGGACATTGAATGAAGCACTATCTTGAAACCTGTGAAGCCGTACTGGAAGATGTTCAGAGTACACCGAACGGTCTGACTGCGGAAGAAGCAAAATCTCGCCTGCAAACCTACGGCGAAAACAAGCTCGCTGAGGCGCCGAAGCCGACGCTGGCGGCACGGTTCATCGAGCAGTTCAAGAATCCGATGATTCTTGTTTTGCTTGCAGCTGCGGTGATTTCCGCTGTAACGGGTATTATTTCAGAGGGAAAGCTCGAAGCTGATGTATTTATCATTCTGTTCGTTGTCATTGCGAATGCCGTGCTCGGCGTCTATCAGGAGAACAAGGCGGAGGCTGCAATCGAAGCCTTGCAGGCGATGAGCGCCGCACAGAGCAAGGTCTACCGCTCCGGTGAGCTGATCGTGATTCCGAGCGCAGAGCTTGTGCCCGGCGATGTGATCACGCTCGAAGCCGGTGACAATGTGCCGGCGGATTGCCGTATTCTCGATGCCGCATCGCTCAAAGCGGAGGAATCCGCGCTGACCGGTGAGAGTCTGCCCTGCGATAAGGAGGCGTCCGCGCTGGAGGGTCCCGAGGTTCCGCTCGGCGACCGCAGAAATATGCTTTATATGGGCAGCAGCATCGCTTACGGCAGAGCCGCAGCGGTCGTTGTTGCAACCGGTATGAAAACCGAAATGGGCAAGATTGCCGGTGCGATTGCCGATGCAGAGGATGATGAAACGCCGCTTCAGAAGAATCTGACGCAGCTGAGCAAGATTCTCTCGGTTGCAGTGCTTGTGATCTGCGTGATCATTCTCGGCATCAGTGTCCTGCAAATGCTTGTGAAGAACGGCACAATCACGCTGACGGGATTCCTCAGCTCGTTCATGATCGCCGTCAGCCTTGCGGTTGCCGCAATTCCGGAAGGTCTTGCCGCAGTCGTGACGGTCGTGCTTTCCATCGGTGTCACGAATATGTCCAAGCGCGGCGCCGTTATCCGCAGACTGACCGCTGTTGAGGCACTCGGCTGTGCGCAGGTGATCTGCTCAGATAAGACCGGTACGCTGACCCAGAACAAGATGACCGTCGTCGAGGAGCATACGGATGACAAGGAGCTGCTCGCAAAGGCAATGGCACTCTGCTGCGACGCCGTGCTCAATGAAGATGGGAGCGTGACCGGTGAGCCGACCGAGGCTGCACTGGTTGCCTATGCAAACAAATGCGGACTGAAAAAATACGAACTGGATGAAGCGACGCCGCGTGTCGAGGAGGCACCGTTTGATTCGCTCCGCAAGATGATGTCTACCGTGCATCAGAACGGCGCGGGCTATATCCAGTACACCAAGGGTGCGCCGGATGAAGTCCTGCGCTGCTGCACGCAGATTCTCATCGACGGCAAGGTTCGCCCGATGACCGACGAGGATCGCGCAGATATTCTGGCACAGAACAAGGAAATGGCGGACAGAGCACTGCGCGTGCTGCTCGCTGCTTACCGCGAGCTGACAACGCTGCCCGATCATGTTTCTCCGGCAGCGCTTGAGCATGATCTCATCTATATCGGCATGACCGGCATGATTGATCCGGTGCGTCCGGAGGTCAAGGATGCGATCGGTCTCTGTCGCACCGCGGGTATCCGTCCGGTCATGATTACCGGCGACCACAGAGATACCGCTGTTGCAATCGCAAAGGAGCTTGGCATTCTCGGCGAGGGACAGAAGGCACTGACCGGTGCGGAGCTTTCTGAAATTCCGGACGAGGAATTCAACAATACGGTCGGCAATTACAGCGTCTATGCGCGCGTGCAGCCGGAGCATAAGGTGCGTATCGTCAATGCATGGCGCAAGCAGGGCATGACGACCGCGATGACCGGCGACGGCGTCAACGATGCGCCTTCGATCAAGAGCGCGGACATCGGCGTCGGCATGGGTATCACCGGTACGGACGTCACAAAGAATGTTGCCGATATGGTTCTGACCGACGACAACTTTGCAACGATTGTCGGTGCGGTTGAGGAAGGCAGACGCATCTACGATAATATCCGCAAGGCGATTCAGTTCCTGCTCTCGAGCAATCTCAGCGAGGTGCTGTGCATTCTCATTGCAACGCTCGGTCTCGGCAAGCTGACCGGCGGCTCGTTCACGATCTTCGGACCGGTACATCTGCTCTGGATCAATCTGATCTCGGACTGTTTTCCGGCTGTCGCACTCGGCATGGAGCCAGCAGAACGCGGCATCATGCAGCGCAAGCCGCGCAGCAGTGATGCACATATCTTCTCGGACGGCATGGGCGTCAACCTGCTCTGGCAGGGCGCTGCGATTGCCGTGCTGACGCTGATCTCCTATGTCATCGGCGCACAGACTTCTCCGGCTGCCGGTACGACCATGGCATTCCTGACGCTTTCCGTCTGCGAAATGCTGCACGCCTGGAATATGCGCTCGCTCCGTGATTCCGTCTTTACTATGGAGCACCGCAATCCGATGCTGCTCGGCTCTGTCCTGCTCTCCTTTGTGCTGACTGCTGCCGTTCTGCTGATTCCGGCACTGCGCGGCATCTTCTCACTGGAGGCACTCAGCGGCATGCAGTATCTCTGGGGCATTCTGCTCGCGGCGGCAATCGTTCCGATTGTTGAGATTGTCAAAGCAATCCGCCGCATCAAAAAATGAGGAAAAGCATGAAACAGGAAGAAAAACGCCGCCGGTTTCCCGCAGGGCTGCTCCTTGCAGCAGTCCTGCTCCTGACCGCGGCGCTTGCCGGTTTATACGGCTGGCATCATATCCGACTGCGGAAGGAAGCGCGCATACTGGAAAGCCGCGGCTATTGCTATGCGGCGGCGGACGGCGGTTATGCGCTGAGCTGCTTCACATCCGGCAATGATGCAGGTGCGCACCGGATCATCGCAATCTCCGGCATGGGCATCAGCGATGCAAGCATTCAGTACCGGACGATGTGCGGAAGTCTCAGCGAGGATAATCTGTTTGTCTGTATCGACCGCGCAGGCTACGGTCTCAGCAATGACACGAACACACCGCAGACCGTGCAGCAGATCGTTTCCGATTATCGCACTGCGCTGAAAAATGCGAATATCGAGCCGCCGTATGTTCTGCTGCCGTATGCCGAGGGCGGTGTCTATGCGGCATACTGGGAGAGCCTGTATCCGGATGAGATTGCGGGCGTATGCTTTCTGGACGGCACCTGTCTTTCCGATGTGCAGCCGGAGCCTGTGCCGACTGCATCCTTACGGGCAGCGCATCTGTTTGCGGCATTCGGTGCGGCGCGGCTTTCCAAAGCGCAGCTTCCGGTCGGATACAGTGCCGCGGAGCAGCAGTATGCACGCTTTCTCCGGATTCGCAGCACGGCTTCGTCTGCACAGATTTCCGAAACAGAGCTGTTTCCGGAAAACTGCAAAACCGCATATGACAGTCTCGTGCAGAATGATATCCCGAAGTTATATATCAATACCGGTATGCGGTATACGGAGGATGCGGTGAAGCCATATCTCGAGCAGCTCGGCAGCTGCGAATATCTCGCACTCACGGCGGATTCGGCGGTCTATATGCAGAAGCCGATGCAGTGCGCCGTGCTGCTGACACGTTTTCTTTCCGGACTGGATGCATCATAAAAAACAGAACAAAATCCGCAGAACCGATGTCGATTCTGCGGATTTTCTGTTTTGTGCGGTTATGCAGCCGGTCTGCCGATCAGGCGGAAAATGCCGATGATATCCGAAAAATCGGCATAGCCTTTCTGGCTGAGGTCTGCGTTATATATGCCGAGATAGCTGATATCCGCATCCTCGGAGAGATACCGCGCGAGCAGCACTGCATCGGCGGAGGAAATCTGCTCGTTGCAGTCGGCATCACCGGCAAGCGGCTTGCGGCTGTTATAGGGCGCGTGATTGATCTGTTCCGGATCGGTGAAGACCTGCCGCAGCGCGCCGGCTGCTTTTGTGGTCTCCGATTCAGAAACAATGCCGTATGCAGGGAATGTCCAGTCGAGCGTATCGCGGTTGACATAGAGGCTGACCTTGTCATCCGGCTTGTTATAGTTGGAATCCCAGATCAGCACACGGCGGTCATACTGCACGCCGCCGAATTCCCATTTGCCTTCCTCCAGTCCGTAGCCGACAACGGCATGTGCGCCGCCGTCTGCGGTATTGATTACCAGAATAAACGGATTTCTGCCGTGATTGACACCCCGCGCCGCATCGACAGCGTTTATCATCATCTGGTCGGATGAACTGGGCTGCGGCGATTCCGGTATCACGAATTGATAGTAGTTGATAATCTCCAGTGCTTGCTGGATCGGGCGGACATCATGCAGCGTCTCTGCCTCGGGATCGAGCTCCGAGGGATTGAGGATGCCGCACTGCGCGAGAACGGTGACTGCCGAGAGACCGTAGCAGGAGCCGCTCCATGCCCGACTCATGGATTTGAGCGAATATGAAGGCGAATCGGAGACGTCGAGCACCATGGCGCGATGCCACGGACGCAGCATGTAATAATCGCCGAAAACACCGCCGTTGTTGCCGAAGGGCAGAACCGCCGTATCATAATCCGGCTCTACGGTCTCGCCGATGCTGTCTTCATGCAGCGGAGAGAACAGCGTGCCGGTCTGTTTTGCGATGACCTGTGCGGAGGTCAGATATTCGCCGCGAATCTCCTTGAGATACGGACAGTTCTGCGTCGCTGTGATGCTGAAATTGGAGACATTCGCCGGAACGGTCAGCACCTCGAGCTCGTGGTTGAAGGCGCCGGATTCGACTGTGTCAACGGTCTGGCTGAGCGTAATGCTGACCGGATGCGAACCGGCGGCATCACCGAAGGCTTTGCTCTGGATGCTGCGGATGCCCTCCGGAATCTGTACGTTTTTCTCGTCGCCGCGGTACTGATAGAGCTGATGGTCCGCAACGATCACAAAGCCGGTCTGCTGCTCGAGCCAGTCCTGCGGCAGAGCGTTTTCGCCGAAGGCAATTCGCCGCTCCGGCAGGATAACCTGCTCCGCCGGACAGGTCCAGAAGCATTCTCTTTCGAGCTTTTCAATGGATTCCGGCAGCCGAATCTCATGCAGCGCGGTCATATCGAACGCCATTGCGCCGATTGTGCGGATGCCTTCCGAGAAATGGACGCTTTTCAGATTGGTGCAGCGATAGAATGCATCCCGTTCAATGGTCCGGACGCTCTCAGGGATTGTCACAGACTGGAGACCGGTGCATTCTGCAAAGCAATTATCACCGATCACGGTGCAGTATTGCGGAATCTCGATATGATTGAGTCCCGTGCAGCCGGCGAACAGTCCGCCTGACAGTTTGGTCAGCTGCGAAGGGAGCTGGACGTTTTTCAGTGCACTGCATCCGCTCAGGACGCGCATGCCGATCTGGATATCGCTGTCCGGAAAGACGATGCTTTCCAGCGAGCGGTTATCCGCAAAGCAGTTCCGTTCAAGGATGCGGACAGATGACGGAATCATCAGCGTTTTGAATGCGTTGTCTGAAAATGCACGGGCTTCGATTTTTGTCAGATGCGGCGGAAGCTCCAGCTCGGTGAGATTGCATTCAGAAAAGGCATCCGCGCCGACGGTATCCAGTGATTCCGGAAACCGGATTTTTCTCAGTGCAGTGCAGCTTTGGAATGCGCTTTCGCCGATTTCCTTCAGCCCCTTCGGGAAGTCGATGCGGCTGAGCGAAGTGCAGTTATGGAAGCACGCGCCGCCGATGACGATGCAGGATTCCGGAATCTCCACTGTTTTGAGTGCCTTGCAGTCACTGAAAAAGCCGTAAGGCAGCTCAGTGAGGCAGGAAGGCAGATGCACATTTTGCAGATTGGTGCAGCCGGATAAACAGTTCTCGTTGAACTGAATCTCCGTATCCGGAAATTCGACTGTCAGCAGACTGGAGCCGCCGAAGCTGCCGGAGCCGATGGATTCGACCGATTCCGGTATCACGATCTTCCGGATCGGGCATCCGCCGAATGCGCCGCTTCCGATCTGCTTTACGGTTGCGGGAATTTTCGGCTCAGAGATCATGCACTCATAGAATGTATTTCTCGGTATTTCTTCCAGACCGGCGGGCCAGTTGCATCTGCGGAGGTTTTCGCAAAACGCAAAAACGCCTTCGCCGATTGTTTTCAGCGAATCCGGCAGATGCATCTCAGTCAGTCCTCTGCACGCCCAGAATGCTTCCTCACCGATTTTCTCGAGCGAATCCGGCAGCGTGACGCCGGTCAGAACGGGACAGTCGTAAAATGCAAGCTCTGAGATGACTTTCAATGTCTTCGGAAGCTCAATCTTCGCCAGTGCATCGCAGTAACTGAAGCAATTATCCGGAATCTTTTGCAGATTGGCAGGCAGATGAACAGATGTCAGCTGCTTGCAGTCCGAAAAACAGCCGGAGCCGATTTCGATATCATTGTCCGGAAATATGACGGATTCCAGTTCTGTATACGCAAAGCAGCAACTGTCGATGGATTCCAGCGTATCCGGAACGGTCAGCGTTTTGATCGGGTTTTCTTCAAATGCGCGAAACCCGAGATGCTTGAGCGTCGGCGGAAAAACGGGCTCCGAGATGCTGCAACCGGTGAAGGTAGAGTCCGGTACCGTATCCAGCCCTGACGGCCAGTGATAGGTTTCCAGCATGGTGCAGTCACTAAATACATTTTCGCCCATTTCCGTCAGGGAATCGGGCAGCGAAATTTCCGTGAGAGCTTCGCATTCTCTGAAAACAGAGGAACCCATTATCGTCAGCGAATCGGGCAGTGATACTTCCGTGAGCGCTGTGCATTCACAGAAAACCCCGGAACCCATTTGAGTCAGAGACTTCGGAAGCGAAATCGCAGTCAGCGATATGCAGTATTCAAATGCGTTGTCGCCGAGATATTGTAAGGTATCCGGCAGAGACACGGATTTTGCTGTTGTATTGTAAAATGCATAGCGGCCGATTGACGTGATGCCTTCGCCGACAACGATTTTTTCGATGCTTCTGCCGTAAACGCTCCACGGTGCAGTGGAACGTGAATAATCGTTGTAGTTGGGCGGCAGCTCGCGTGCATCGTCACCGCTGTACAGGTCAGGATTGTTTTCCGGAGATAATTCCCAAACATCATAATCCGGATACTTTTCGTTGTATGCATCTAATGCTTTGCCATAGCCATCATGATCAAAGATATCGTCGAAATCACCGATTGCACCGGTGCCTGTCAGCGTCAGAATGCCGTTTTCTACTGTGAATTTGATATTTGTACCGTATTTTCCTGAGAAGGGCTCCGCGCCTGCCGGCAGCGCCGACGCCGTCAGCGTACAGAAGATCATGCCTGCTGTCAGGAATGTCATAATTTTGTTCATTCCGTGGATGTTCCTTTCTGCGTTTTTCCTTATTATAGCATATATTGCACGTAAATGCAAGCCGGAAGGACTTGATTTTTTGTGATTCTTATCATACAACTGCGCGGCTTGCGTGAAATCTGAAAAAATTGTACGGTTTGCACAGGATTCCTGTCTCCGGAAAAAATCACAAGATGCTCTTGACAATTTCGATAATTTATGTTAAACTAAAAACAGCGGGCTGTTCAGCAGCCGGAATATACAGAGATACACCGCGCAGGATCATACTGCATTGGTTTTAGGGAAGCATACGGGAACCGTTCGTCGCAGAACCGGTGTATTTTCTGTTGCCTGTTTTCGGCAGGCAGTGAAAATGAGACAGAAAAAAAGCCGTATCTGCAAGCGCAGGTGCGGCTTGTTTGTTTGGGAAAACAAACGGGAGAAAGCAAGGGAGGGATTGCACTGTTCAGAAACGCATCAGACAGTCAGGCATTGGGAAAATAGAAGGAAACAGGGATTATCATGGGCGTTGATCAGAGAATGAGGCACCGGAGCGGGAAACCGGATGCTTCTCAAAAAAACGCGAAACAGACTGGAGGATTATGAACATGAAATCTCGATTTCTGACATGCTGCGGCGTGGCGCTGGGGGCGCTGATCGCAGCAATGCCCGGACAGTTTACCGGTGCGCCGCTCCATGCAGATGCGGCAGCGTCCGGCGATCTGGACGGCGACGGCAAGCTCACCGCAGCGGACGTCAGGCTGCTGCAAAACTTTCTGCTGACAAAGAGCGGCAGGCTCTCGGACTGGCAGGCTGCCGATTTTGACGGCAACCGCGTGCTCAATGCCGCAGACCTTTCGCTGATGAAGCGCGAGGTGCCCGAGGAGGAGCCCGATCCGGCTTATATTCACCTCAAGGGCAGCAGCATTTCCTATGAGGGCAGCAATGTTACCGTCTCCGGCAAGACGGCGACCATTACCGCATCCGGCGTCTATTATATCGACGGCAAACTGGACGGCGGTCAGGTCATCGTACAGGTGCCGGATGAATCGACGGACACCAAGACCGTCAAGCTCTATCTCAACGGCGTGGAAATGAAGAACTCCGAGGCGCCGTGCATCATGATTGAAAACGCCGAGAATACCTCGGTCAATCTGGTCGAAAGCAAAACGAACACGCTCTCTGACGGCACCGATCAGCCGACGGCAGAGGAGCCAGCATTTGCCGTGCTCCATGCGAAGGACGATCTGACGATCAAGGGCGTCGGAAGTCTCGAAATCAATGCCGGCACACAGTACGGCATCCACTGCAACAACGATCTCAAAATCAACGGCGGTACGCTGACTGTCACGACGCAGAGCGGCGACGCAGTCCGCGGCAGAACCTCTGTCACGGTCAAGGACGGTGTCCTGAATATTGATACCGCAGGCGACGGCATCAAGTCCACCAAGGGCAATATGGCGATCACCGGCGGCGAAATCAAAATCAAATCCAATAAGGATGCTTTGCAGGCTGAGACCGATATGGAGCTCACCGGCGGTACAATTCTTGCATGCGGCGACCGCGGTCTGACCGCTGAGGGCAGCATCACGGCGGACGGCTGCACACTCCTTGCAACCGCGACCGACAATGCTTGCGAAAAGCTCGGCAAATCCGCAGGTACCATGCAGCTGAGCTTCACAAAGGAATGGAAGAAGAACAATCCGATCGCGCTGCTTTCCGGCGGCAATACCGTTTTCGATCAGAATACGCTGCGGAAATTCCGTTATGCGGTCGTATCCGATCCGGCGATTGCATCCGGCGCATGCAAGGTCTATGCAGGCGGTATCGAGGTTGTTGCAGGCGGCAAGGATACCTTCTCCGGTTCCGCGGAATATACCGATGTCAACAACGCTGAAAATCCCGATCTGCTCTATAAGGGTCTCTTTGACAAGACCAAGATCCACAAGATCGAAGTCAAAATGGACAACTGGAAGGAATTTATCAGCCGTCAGAAGAATGAAGAAGTCTTCTTCCCCTGCGATCTCGTGATCGACGGCGAGGAACTGAAAAATGTTGCAATCCGTTCCAAGGGCAACAGCTCCCGTATGTCCATCGGTCAGTCCGGCAGCGAAAAATACAGCTACCGCTTCAAGCTCGATGAGTACGATGAGTATGTGAACTATCACGGTCTGACCGAATTCTGTCTCAACAACTTCTATAATGATCCGACCTGCATGCGCGATATTCTCTGCTATGATGCGCTGCATGAGGTCGAGGGCGTCGGACCGAGCTGCGCGTATACCGACATGTATCTGAACGGTGAACTGTTCAGCTTCTATATTATGCTTGAACAGCCCGGCAAAACGCTTGCAGAACGCCTTGCAGTCGATGACAACTCCATTCTCTACAAGGCAACGGAGCGCACCGGCGGCGGCGGCGGAATGTTCGGCGGCGATTCCTACTGCTCGTTCACGCAGAACATGAAGAACGACAACTTCGATGTCAAATTCGGCACCGATGACAACTATACGCATATTGAAGAACTCAAGCAGGCAATCAACAAGCTCTCGAACAACGATTATAAGTTCATTGAGGATATTATTGATGTACCGAGCTTCTTAAAGGGCTTTGCGGTCAATTCCGTCATGTGCAATTACGACAGCTACAACGGCACGCTGGCACATAACTACTATCTGATGTATACCGGCGGCAAGTTCTATTTTGTCGGCTGGGACTACAATCTGTCGCTCGGCGCATTCATGGGCGGCGCTGATTCCGTGAATTCGGATGTCACGACGAGCCTTTACAGTGTTGAGCTGAAGGACCGTCCGCTGGCAAAGCTGGTGCAGGTTCCGGCATATCATGAGCAGTATATCTCGTATGTCAAGCAGATCACGCAGCTGTATAACGATCCGGAACAGTATGTGAAGAATTACGTCAATCTGATCGGCAGCCATGTGCAGGCTGATCCGCGCAATCTCAGCAACTATCAAAGCTTCCAGACCAATACCGCCAAAACCGCAAACGGTCTCGGCGGTCAGCAGCAGCAGGGCGGCTGGCCCGGCGGCGGCTGGGGCTTCCCCGGCGGCGGCGGCGGAATGTTCGGCGGCGGCAACATTTCTGTTGTTGACTTCCTGATCCGCAGAAATGAGGTCATTCACCAGGCAATCGGATGATCTGAAAACAGCATCAAAAAACAGTCCGGAGTTTCAGTGCTCCGGACTGTTTTTATACGGTATGGATTCTGCGGATCAGATGAGCTTTGCGATGATGCGGAGAATATGGATCACATCGTCTGCTTCGACCTTGCCGTTGCCGTCTGCATCCGCATTGGCTCTGCCCTGATCGTTGATCTGTGCGGAGCGGTCCTCGGTGACGTATCTTGCAAGCAGAACGGCATCGCTGACATCAATCGCATCGTCGCAGTTGACATCGCCGTTCTTTGTGGCAGACGGCTCCTGCTTTCCGTATTTGCTGGCAGCGCTGCTGAGTGCTTCGGTGAAGCCGCGCGTGTTTGCAAGCGGATGTGCGCCGTCAAGGTACTGGGTGCAGTCGTGGAGCAGCACCGCGTCAATTTTATCATGTACGCTGAGAATATCGCGGAACAGCGCCGTATAGCCCTTGCAGCGCACGGTGTCATGATAAGGCTCACGGCAGGAGACATAGACATCGGAGAGAATCAGCTTCATATCCAGCTTGTCGAGCTTTGTGACTGCCGTGCGGAAGGATTTGGATACGGCTTCCGTCCAGCTGTCCGGTTCATAGACGCTGACGGTCAGTGCAGTGCCGTCGATGCAGTCGTTTTCCTTCCGGATATTGTCTGCGACTGCGGCAAAGTCGTCGATGAAGCCAAGCTCGGTCGAGAAATCCTCCTCCATATAGAGCGCGGTGATATTCGGCGCATATTTTCTTGCAGATGCATAGATTTCCGGCAGGAAATCGAAATTGTCCTTGCCGTAGACTTCGTGGAGATAGTTCGGGCTTGGGCTGTTGAACGGCTCGGCAAGAATCTGCGAGCTGACAATCGCACCGCTGATTTTCAGATCGGGATACGATTCTTTCAGTGCATTGAAGGTCAGCTTGATGATCTCCTCAAAGCGTTCGTTCATCTTTTCCGGCGTGAGGTCTTTGCCGGTTTCATCCTGATAGTATTCTAACGTCGGGAGCGAGCGCGGTGCGACAAACGGTCCGATGACAACCGGAATCTGGTTCTCCTCGCAGAATATCAGATAGTTATGAAAGAGCGTGAAATCAACTTCGAGCGGCTCGCCGGGCTTCCAGTCGCCTTTCAGACATGTCTTCGGTGTGATCAGATTTTCAAAGGATGCGATTTCATAGTTTTCGAGCAGATAGCTCTTCTGCGCGGGCTGATCCGCCGACGGGAGGTCATCCGCAATGATTTCCTTTCCGACTGTGAGCAGCCTGCCGAAAATATCCTTGACGGCGGTCTGCTGCTCCGGCTCGGTATTTTTCTGCTCGCCGCAGAAGTTTTCGGTGAAGGTCGCGCTGCCGGAGCCGTCATAAGTTGCGCGGAGCATCACTGCGACGGATTTGATCTTGCCGATGTAATGTCCGTAGTCTTCTTCCAGTGTGCGGAGCACCGCCGTGACATTGAGCTTGCTGCTGACAGTGGCGACGCCGCTCTCAGCCAGTGGATTCTTCCGATTCACAAACCAGTAGGAGCCGGAACCGTAGCTTGCGTTGGTCGTCTTTGTACTGTAGATATCATAGGTATTGTCTTCGATTGTTTCCGTACTGATCTTTTTAAATCCATCCGGCAGATTGCCTGCGATGCCGTCGATGATGAATACCTCGGCGTTCGGCGCTGTCAGTTCACAGTATACGCCGACCGCAATGCCGCCGGTGGAATTGATCTCCGCGGAATACTGATAACGGATCGGCTTTTCGTCATGCAGGATAAATTCGGTATCCGTGGTGCCGCATACAAAGCGGTCATCCTCCGCCTGATCCCAGAATGCGTTGAATCTGCCGTCTTTCTCGTATTCCAGCTTCGTCTCATGTGAAACGTCGGAAGTGGAGCATATCCAGAAATAGCCGTCGTCGGTCTGCTGTTTTTCGGCGACGGCAGAGGTGCCGATTGAGCCGAACCGCGGCGTATTCTCTGTGAAGGTGACCGTACCGGAACCGTCCCCGACCTCCGCACTTAAACCGATAATCCAGAGCATTGGTGCATCCAGCCCGTACTCCAGCAGGTCATACAGGAGCTCTGAAACATTATGCGAAGCCGAATATGTTGTGTTCGGATCTTTCGGCTTCTGATTTTCCGTGCGTACAATCCAGAACTGTGTTCGTTCGACGTTTTCGTTCGTGCCGCCGACAAGCATATTGATTTTGGTTTGGTAGATATCATATTTGATATCGCCGATCGTTGTCTCACCGCATTTGGAGTCAAATTCCGGTCGTTTCTCGCCCCAGGCATCAATGATATGTACCTCAGTCTGTTGCTTGAAAGAGCCTTGTTCGTCTGTCAGAAATGCAACGATGCCGATGTACGCATTGCCTGTGATATCCGCCGCTGCGGAATAATCATACTGAATCGCTTTCCGGCTGTCAGGATAATCAATTTCGGTTTCGCAGCGTATGCTGCAATCCAATACCGTGCGTCCGCCGGCAGGGATATCCGACCATGAAGCCGTAAAACCGTTCGCGGCATTGGGGGCAATCCATGCGTTGCCTTCTTCCGGCAGCTGATAGAGTTCCCAGTCGAAGCCATCTGACATGTCGCCGTACTTGATGCGAACGGGCTGCTGCTCCGGGTTTGCGGTCTCAAAGTACGGCGTAAAGCCGCCGTCCTCCGGTTCGGCGACGGACCAGCCGCCCTTCTCCAGCTTTTCGGAAACAAAGCTGTTGAAATAATCAAATCTGCCTGTCGGGAGACCGAGCTTTGTCCATGCGGCAAAATGATCGTTGAGGTGGATCGTACTCTGTGCTGTTTCCGGCTTTTCAACCGGAACGCTCCAGTATTCTGTGCATGTATTGTTCGGATGAATGCTGCTTTTGCCTGCTTCGCAGCGGTAGATATCATATTGGCATCTTTCGATTTGAACGGTGCCGAGCGGTTCCGTATCGGGTGCCGGTCGTGTGCCGACCCAGTCGGTGACAATATAGAACGCCGTATCGGGCTCAGAGAGCGTGCCGCGGATTCCGCTGAAGCTGTCTGCGGCGGTGAGTGTCGGTGCACTGACGGTGAGATTGATTGCGTCGTAGCGCTCCCAGTCAAAGCCGGGCTCGAAGATTCTGCGGATTGCCTCCTCCTCTGCGGACTGCGATGCGGGCGGCGTTTCGTCGGCTGCCGCCGCGGGAATCATGGGCACGGCAGTCATTGCGAGAACTGCGGTGCTGAGAATTGCCAGTAGTCTTTTGTGTAACATTGCGTAGTACCTCCTTTATGATGATCCGTATGTCGTGCGTCGGTATATACTCCGACATCTTATAGTATAACACAGTATATGTCAAATATCAACATGTTTTTTGCTGATTTTCGGATAAAACGTCCAGGTTTTGCGGGCTGCAAAGGGAATTTAAGTACAACCGGACAACCATTTCGCAATATCTGAACTGCGAATCGCAATAATTGAATTGTGATTTGATTTACAAATTCCTATAATAGAAAATGGGGAGAGTTTTGTCAACAGCCATTGCCGCAGCATATTCCTTCCGCTCGTATGCTGACGGCATGCACGGGACTGAGCGGAGCAATGAGATAAGGAGGATTTGTTACATGAAGAAACCCGCATTGATTACGGCGGCAGCGATGCTGCTGACCGCGCTGCTGCCGTTTACGGCGCTGAAGGTTCCGGAGGTGACGGTTCAGGCTGCCGATACCGTCAAAATCATGCCGGTCGGCGATTCCATTACCTTCGGCTACGGCGACGAGGGCGGCTACAGAAAATTCCTGAACGTGTTTCTCAGGGAAAAGAACATCAATTTTGATATGGTCGGTCCGGAGGGACGCGGCAATGCATTCTTCAATTACAACGGACAGCAGGTCAATTACGATGACAACCATGCCGGCTACAGCGGCTATACGATCAAGCAGCAGTATCCGGTCCCGAACTGGGGCGAGAACGGTCTGCTGGAGGTGCTGCAAAAGAAAAACGCGGTCAAGCAGGCACAGCCGGATATCATTCTGCTGATCATCGGCACGAACGATATGACCGCGAACCGCAATCTGAATGACTGCGAAAATGATCTGCATTCGCTGATCGACTACATGCTGAACGATATGCCGCAGAAGAGCGTGATTTTCATGGGCTCGATTCCGGAGTTCACGGCTTACGGCGGCAATGCACAGCGCGTTGCGAACTACAACAATACCGTCAAGAAGGTTGCAAATGACTATGCAAACTCCGGCAAGAATGTCAGGTTTGCAGATGTTCACGGCTGCCTGAACGGTATGGCGGATATGGCGGGCGACCAGCTGCACCCGAGCAACGGCGGCTATCAGAAAATGGGCAAATTCTGGGCGGATACGATTGAAGAATATCTGAAATCCAATGCCGAGACCACGACCACAACGACCACCACCACAACAACCACAACAACGACTACAACAACCACCACTACCACTACAACAACGACGACCGCGACGACGACCGCCGTCACCACAACATCGACAACGGAGGCAACCGCGCTGGCAACGAATACCGATATCATTCTGCCGGAGCGGAATACCAATGTCACAAAGATCTGCGTTGATAACTGGTATAAGGAAGAAACCGATCCGTACGGTCATGTGCTGCATTCCACCAATGCGCTTTACAGTGTGAAGCTGGAAACCGCGACAGAGCCGAAGATTGATTTTGTGTATGATGAAAAAACTGATTCAGTGAAATTACCGGTCGATCTCAGCAGCATCAAGGTCAATATGATCGAAGAACGCCGCTTCAACATCTATGCACATGATGTGACCGGCATGCTGACCGTTCTGGATTACAGCTTCACGGAGGGAACCGGTCCTGATATGTATTTCTGTGTGAAACTCGGCACGGATTACAAGGACGGCAAGTATGAAGGCATGGAGATCAAGCCGCTGGAGCTGAAAATCAAGGTTCCGAAGGGTGAGAGCGAAACCACCGAGACCACTCAGGCAACCACAGAAACCACAACTGAGACAACCGAGACTACGACGAAGGCCACCGAAACGACCGTCAAGGAGCCAACAGAGGTCACGCTCCGCGGCGATGTCAATAACTCCGGCAAGGTCGATGTCAGCGATGCCGTTCTGCTGGCGCGTTTGCTTGCAGAGGACAGCGGTGCGGATGTCAGCGCACAGGGCAAGCTGAATGCCGATGCCGACAAGAGCGGGGAGCTCGACGGCGACGATGTCATTTTGATCCTCCAGCATATTGCAAAGATCATCCAGCTTGTATAAATCCGGCAGAAGAAAGAATCCGCCGCACTCCGGTATTTCCGGAATGCGGCGGATGTTTTTCTGCTCAGTTCTGCTTTTCGTGGAAGAAATAAGGGAGAATGTCATAGACGTAATGGCGGACCTCAGACCATGCGTGCTGCTTGCCCTGTGCCACGAGGAAATAGAAATTGCCCTGCGAGAGATCGGAAGTATAGACGAACTGGCTCATCTTCTTCATCTCCTGCACCTGCGGATTCAGGTTCGGATAAGCGATATCATCGGAGCCGGTCGCGCAGAAGATATAGTATTCATCCTTCTGCAAGCCGGATTTATCGACGGCATCGGCGACCTTCTTCGCCTTGTCATAGGCAGAATTTGTATTCTCCCATTCGTCGCCGGAGAGCGGCATGAAATAGCCGGTGATGTCTAGGCAGTGCGTAATGACCGCCCATGTCGAGACGGCGCCCATGGAGAAGCCGCCGTAGGCTCTGTGCATTCTCGATGCCTGCAAGCCAGCCTGATCGGTCGTTTCTGCATAGGTCGAATATTTGCCCTCGACGAACGGAACAACACGCTCGCGGTATTCCTGCCAGAAGCCCTCAGCGCCGGTCTGATTCCATGTCGGCGTGACCACGATCATCGGCTCCATGTCGCCGTTCTCGATCATGTGGTCAAAGATATTCTGCATCATGGTATCATTCTGGTGGAAGAGCGTATTCTCGTTCTCACTGCCGCCGTGCAGCAGATAGAAAATGTTGTATTTCTTGCTCTCGTCGTAATCGGGCGGCAGATAGACATAGAGGTTATTCTGCCCCTTCGGACCCTCGTAGCTTTCCTTGATGACTTTGCCGGGGTGACCTGACTGCGAGAGATATGTTCGGGTGTCGAACGGGTGATACTGTAAATTCGGATCGTAGTCGAACGGCTGAACGGGCGGCTCGGGCGGTGCAACCTTCTCGGGATATTCCGCCGTCTGACCGGTCAGATACTGCACATACCAGCGGATATCGTCTTCGGTGACGCTGCCGTTCTGGTTGACGTCCGCCGCTTTGAGCATCTTCTTATTCGGGAAATCCTTGCCGAAGTAGCATTTTGCGAGGGAGAGGTCTGCTGCGGTGACTGCGCCGTCATAATCGACGTCGCCGAGCGTGAACGAGACCGCCTTCGGTCCTTCGATGACAGTGCCTGCCGGTGCGCAGATCGCCTCGTCGATGTAGAAGGCGGTGCTGCCGCTGATTGTCTCGACATAGAGTACCGGATCGGTCGCATCGGAAGGAATTGTATATTCTGCGTTGGCGAGCTGGATATAGCTGCCGCTCGAGGCATCCGCCTTTGCGAGGTGTTCGTAGGTTTCTTTGCCGCTCGCGTCCTTGTAGGTCAGCGAGAGCTGGAAGGTGACGCTTTCCGGACCGGTTTCATACTCGACACAGACCGAGAAGCTGTACGTCTGACCTGCCTGACAGACCGACGAGAGCGATTTTTCCGGACCGTGCCACGTATCCGATCTGCCGGAGACATAGAGCGCTGCGTTGTCGGCGTAAGGCATGTCACCGTTGGTACGGACGGTGCATCCGCCTCTGCCGCTCCAGCCGCAGTCGCCGGAGTCAAAGCTGTCGCGGAAGATGTATGCAGCATCGTCCGCAGCAGCAGCCTGCATCGGCAGCGCGGTCAGCGACGCAAGTGTCGCCGTGCAGATGAGCGCTGCTGTCATTTTTTTGCCTGCGCATTTTTTGAGATACATAATAAGCCCCCTTTTCAAAAATAAAGCACAAAAAACTATACAGATAGTGTTCTGCAACTCTATTATAACATGTTGTATTACGTTGTCAACTGGAAAAATTGCAGAATTTCTGGAAATGCTGCACCAGTTTTCTGCGAAATTTCTGGGTTTTCGCAGAATTTGAGAAGTAGATGCATCCAATCGCAAGATATGAGAGGAAAATGAAGACTGCTTGCGTACTCTCCCCAAATCCTGCGATGCCTCGTGCACATGCGGGTGATCTCTAAAGTTTAATTTTGGCGAGAGCGCATATGATCGGTACGGTCTCCTTCTTTTCACGGAATCCGGCAGTTGATGATTCGGAAAAAATATGCTATAATAAGGATATCAAAAAAGGGGGGCGCGACTATGCTGCATCTGATACTCGGCGGCGCAGGCTGCGGAAAATCCGAATACCTGATCGGGCGGATTCAGTCCGCTGCGGAAGCCGGAAATCCGGTCCGGACGCTGGTGCCGGAGCCGTTTACATATTCCTATGACAAGCGACTGTATGCGGCGCTCGGAGCGGTCGGCTTCAATGCGCTCAAAACCGGCAGCTTCAAAATGCTGACGGAGGAGATTCTGTCGGAGATTGCCGCCGTGCCGCGCGATGCTGCGGACAGCGTGACGAAGACGGTGATTCTGCACAGCCTGCTGCGAAAGCTCGCAAAGGGCAATGTGCTGCAATTCTACGGCGCACAAGCGGAAAAGCCGTCATTTCTGCCGGAGATGCTCTCGCAGCTCGACGAGCTGATGCAGTCGGGCAGCGAGCCGGAAGACCTCTTTCAGGCTGCATCCGATACCGAGCAGAAAAATGGCATCCTCTCGGCAAAGCTCTATGATATTGCACGTATTTATGCGGATTATCTGACGGAGCTCGAAGCGCGCGGGATGCGTGATGCGCTGCGTGATCCGGTGCATGCGGCGGCAGCGGCGGACGGAAGCTGCTTTCTGCGCGGTGCGCATATTTTTCTCGATGAATTTGAATCCTTCACGGGCGATCAGTATCTGATGCTGGATGTTATGCTGCGAGATGCGGCGGAGGTCTGGATTGCACTGCGCTCGGATGATATCGACGCGCCGGATTTCACGCGCTTTGACGCGGTCAATCAGACGGCGCGCAGACTGCGCAGAATGGCAAAGTCGCATCATCTCGAAACGGAGACGGTTTCGCTGACGGAGCAGTACCGTTTCCATGCACCGTCGCTTGCGCATCTGAGCAGATATATCTATGCGCTGCATCAGGAACCGTATGCGGGTGTACCTGCGGTGACGGTCTGCGAGGCGCGCGATATGACGCTTGAGGCGGAGTATGTCGCGGCGCAGATTCGGCAGCTTCTGATGCAGGGGCAGCTGCGCGCTGCGGATATCATGGTTGTGATGCATGATCTCAGCGGTTACGGCTCCCTGCTCGAAGCGGCATTTGCGCGGTATGATATCCCGTATTTTATGGATTTGCGGCGCAGCGTGCTGCATACGGCGGTGATGAAGCTGCCGGTCTGCCTGCTTTCACTCATGCACCGCACCGATACCGAGCAGATCATGCTGCTGCTGAAAACCGGATTGATTCCGCTGGAATCTACGGAGGCTGCAAAGCTCGCGGATTTCGCATATATCTGGGATATTGACGGCAGGGCTTGGGAGCAGCCGTTTGCACCGGAAATGGACCCCGAACAGGAAATGGAGCAGCTGCGTGCAAAAATCATGCAGCCGATCCGGAAAATGCATTTTGCGAGTCTGCCGAAGGACGGGCAGCCCGTGACGGGTGCGCAGCTCTGCGATGCGCTCTATGCCTGCATGGAGGAGCTGGAGATTCCGAAGGCGGTTGTCCGGACGGCGAAGGCGCTGCATGACTGCGGCGATGTGTCCGGCGGCAGAGCGATGCGCCGGCTCTGGAAGGATATGACCGATATTCTCGATGCGCTGTATCTGGCGCTCGAGCATACCGAGCTGACGCCGCAGGAGCTGCTTGATCTGCTGACGACCGTCCTGCGGAACAATCAGCTTCCGGTGCCGCCGCAGACGCTCGATGCCGTGACGGTGCAGAGCGCCGCCGCTGCGCGTTATGATTCCCCGAAGGCGGTCTTTGTCATGGGCGTCAATGAGGGACAGTTTCCGGCGGATATTCAGGACAGCGGATTCTTCTCGGAGCAGGAGCGTGCGATGCTCGATGCCTGTGGCGTGGAGCTTTCCCGCTCGGTGCGTGATCTCTGTGCCGATGAGCGCCTGATTGTCTACAAGACGCTGTCTGCTGCATCGGAACAGCTCTGGCTCTGTTATCCGCTGGCGACGGAGGACGGCAGACATCTGATTCCCTCGCCGCTGCTGGAGGAGGTGCGCAGTCTGCTGCCGCTGACCGCACAGCCGCCGCATTTTGTCTATGCGGCAAATATGGGCGCAGGATTCTATGTCTCGACGAAAGCCGCAGCCTATTACAGCTTCGTCGAGGATTATGATATCTCACTGACCGAGCGTGCATCCGTCCGCGCCATGCTGGAAAGCGATCCGGAGGAGGCGGCGCGCATGGAGCGCCTGCGCCGGAGATCAGACCTCTCGCGGCTGCATGTGCAGGAGCCGTCACTTCTGAAAAAGCTCGGCGGCGAAAAGCTCTATATGTCCGCGACACAGATCGAGAATAAGATGATGTGTCCGTTCATGAGCTTCTGCAAGGATAATCTCAAGCTGTACCGTCCGGAGAAAAAGGACCTGAGCGCGCTGAATGTCGGCAATATGGTGCATGACTGCATGGAGCGGCTGTTCCGCGAGCATCCCGACCGCGACGATTTTCTGTCCATGACGCCGGATGATCTGCGCGCACATGCAAGGCGCTGTACCGATGATTTCATGACGCAGCAGCTCGGCGGCAGAGAGAACCGCCCGAAGCGTTTTTTGCAGCAGTTTCAGAGAGTGACAGGCAGGCTTTACCGTCTGCTGCGGCATACGCAGGATGAGATGCGGCAGTCGCAGTTTACGACCGATGCCTGTGAGCTGACAATCGGGCGGCTCGGGGATGAGACCGGCACCGCACCCTATACCCTGACGCTTGCAAACGGCATGACGCTTTATCTGCACGGCAAGATCGACCGCGTGGATGTCACTGCGGATGCGGAGACCGGCGAGCAGTATCTCCGGATTGTGGATTATAAGACCGGTCTGCACAAAAAGGAATTTAAGCTCGCAAATGTCTATTACGGGCTGAATCTGCAGATGCTGCTGTATCTGTTCGCGCTGCTCGATGATCCGGAGGTCTATCCGGATGCAAAGCCTGCCGGTGTGCTTTACATGCCGGCGAGTACGCCCGAGGCGCAGGACAGAGAAAATATGAAGGATACCGAGACATATCTGCGCGAATATTTCTGCATGAGTGGCACCGTGCTGCGTGATATGGGTATCCTCACGAAAATGGAGGAGGCGCTTGCCGGTGTTTATATTCCGGCAAAGCTCGATGAGAAGGCGACGGAAAGCTCCGGTACTCTGACACTGACAAAGGATTCGCAGGTCTTTACGCCGGAGCAGCTCGGCAGATTGCGTACATATGTGGAAAAGCTCGTCGCTGCATGTGCTGAGGCATATCTTGCCGGTGACGTCGAGCCGCGCCCGATGCAGGGCGGCGGAAACGGCTACTATGCCGATGCCTGTGCCTACTGCAAATACCGCAGCATGTGCGGGCTGACGGCAGATGATACCGACCGCATCCGGAAGCCGCAGCGGCAGGATACCGTCAAGAAGGAGATGCGCGGCATTCTCGATCCGGCGGCTGCCGCGGCAGAGGCGGAAAAGAAACAGAAGGGAGGCAGACGGGCATGAGCAAATGGACACCCGAGCAGGAAGCGGCGATTCTCGCGCGCGGCGCATCGGTTGTTGTCAGTGCGGCAGCCGGAAGCGGCAAGACCTCCGTGCTGGTCGAGCGGCTGATCCGTCTGCTGGAGGACCCTGCGTATCCTGCGGAGAAAATGGTCGTCGTGACCTTTACGAATGATGCGGCAGGCGAGGTGCGCGCGCGTCTGAACCGTGCGCTTTCACAGAAAATCCTTGCCGATCCCGATAATACATGGCTCCGTCAGCAGCAGATCATGCTGCAAAGCGCGAGCATTTCGACGATTCACAGCTTTTGTCTGCGTCTGCTGCGCGAGCATTTTGCACAGCTCGATCTCTCGGCGAATTTCCGGATTATGGAGCAGAGCGAGGCGGATGAGCTGCGGATGCAGGCTGCGGCGGATGTCATGGAGCAGCTCAGTGCAGATGCCGCAGCGGATGCGGATACCGCAAATCAGCAGCGGCTGCTCTATGATGCATTCTGCGGACAGGATGACAAGCCGCTGGAACGCCTGCTGATCTCACTGCATCAGCTGACGGAAAATGAACCCTTCGGCGAGACGCTGCTCTCGGAATGCGCGGAGAAATATGCTGCACAGGACGGTATAAAGCAGGAAGCGCTTGCGATGATCGGCGGGACACTCTCGGAAATCATCGGATGCTATCCGCCTGCGATTGATCTGGCGGAGCAGATGAATTCAGAGAAATCCGTTGAGACGCTCCGCGCAGAGATGCAGAATCTCCGCGAGATCGCAGATATCCTGAAAGCGGGAGACTGTGCGGAATCCGGCAGGGCATTGCAGCGCAGTCCGTTCGGGACGCTGAATACGCTGCCGCGCAAAAAAGGCGAATTTGAAAGCGAAAAGGCAGCTGTCAAAGCACTGCGCAATTATGCAAAATCGCTGTTTGAGAAGCTCGCAAAGACATGGGCGGTGCCGCTGCTCTTTGCAGAGCAGGATATCAGCCGCCATGCAGAACTGCTGCGGCTGCTGTCCGGTCTGGTGCAGGCGCTGGATGCACGCTATACAGAGCGCAAGCGCGAACGAAATGGCGTCACGTTCAATGATGCGATGAAGCTGGCGCTCAGGCTGCTGGCGGAGCGTCTGCCGGACGGCACGATCCGCCGGACACCGCTTGCAGAGCAGCTTTCGGAGCAGTATGTCTGCATCATGATCGACGAATTTCAGGATGCGGACAATACGCAGGATCTGATCTTCCGGATGCTCTCGCGCGGCGGAAGCGCGGAGCACAGCGGCTCGAATCTGTTTGTCGTCGGCGACAGCAAACAGTGCATTTACCGCTTCCGCAATGCCAATCCCGAAAACTTTTACCGTGCGATGCGTGAAGGCGCGGAGTATGTTTCTCCGGCGTTGACCGGCAATACCTGCATCCGACTGAATAAGAATTTCCGCAGCGCGGAGGAGGTCGTCACGGTCATCAACCATGTGTTCGCGCAGCTGATGTCCGAACAGGTCGGTGAGATCGACTATGATGACACGCAGGCGCTTGTGCAGGGCGCATCCTATTTTGCACACCGCCGCACCGCAGAAATCATGCTCCTGCCGCAGACGGGTGAGGAGACGCATACCGAGCCAGCTGTCATTGCAGAGCGAATCCGGCGGCATCTGACGCACGGCACGCCGGTCAGAGGCGCGGACGGGGAACCGCGTCCCTGTGAGCCGCGTGATTTCCTGATTCTGATGCGCTATAAAACGAAAATGCCGGTCTATGCTGCGGCGCTGGAAGCAGCCGGTATTCCGGCTGCGGGTGCGGAGCGCGAGAATTATCTGCAATCGCCGGAGATTCTGCTGCTGATTGATCTGCTTCGTGCGATTGACAATCCGCTGCCGGAGGTGCCGGTCGCTTCTGCGATGCTCTCGCCGCTCTTCGGGTTCACGGTTGATGAGCTTTTGCAGGTGCGGATTTATGCACCGCGGACGAAGCTGTTTCCGGCGATGCTGAAAATCCGCGCAGATGAGAATATGGCGGAGACGGCGCCCGTACTGACGGAGAAATGCCGCGTGCTGACAGAATTTCTCGATGCGATGCGGAATTTTGCGGCAATGGATACGCCCGAGCAGCTGATCCGTCGCATCTACCGGCAGACGGATTTTCTCGGCATGATGCAGATGTCTGCCGGCGGCGCGCAGAAGAAAGCGAATCTCCGCGCGCTGACAACCTATGCCCGAAACTTTGAGGAGAACCGCGGCGGCGGACTTTCTGCATTCCTGCGGTATCTGGATGCGATTCTCGACCGCGGCGAGGACCTGACCGCAGGCAGTATTCCGGCAGGCACGGAGAATGTCGTGCAGCTGAAAAGTGTCCATGCGTCAAAGGGTCTCGAGGCGCCGTTTGTGATTCTTGCGGATACCGACCACAGCTTTTCGTCGAAGGATGCATCGGATATAGTGCAGTATCACGGCAAGACCGGCATCGGCTTCCAGCTGCGCGATCCGGAGACAATCAGCAAGGGCAGATCGCTTCCGTGGACGCTGATTTATCAGAAGAACCGGAAGGAAACCGTCAGCGAGGAGATGCGTCTGCTCTATGTCGCCCTGACGCGCGCAAGGGAATATCTGATTCTGCCGCTGCCCTATACCGACAGCCGCTGCGCCGATGTCATTGCACCGGAGGCATATTTGCAGGCATCTGCGGGCGGGATTTCTCCGGCAAGGGTCGGGAGAGCCGGCTGCTTTGCAGACTGGCTGTTCATGTCGCTGATCCGGAATACATCCTGCGAGCAGATGCGCCGCGATCTCGGAATCGAATGCGGTGCGGACGGGCTGCCGCCGCTGCCGGTCGCCGTGCAGACGGTTTCTCCGGAGGCGGCAGAGGCGGCGGCACAGGCGCTGCTGACCGCGGAACCCGCACTGCCCGACGCCGAACTGACAGCACATATGGCGCAGCAGTGTGCATGGGAATATGACAGCCGGCTTGCGGTACTGACAGCGAAATACGGTGTTTCGGAGCTTGCCAAAAAAGAGGATTTCGATGCACCGCTGCAAAATCCGCAGTTCCGGAGCAAGGGCAGCAAGATGACCGGTTCGGAGCGCGGTACGGCAGTGCACACCTTCATGCAGTATGCGGATTTTTCTGCTGCTGCGGAAAATCTGCAAGCGGAGATCGACCGTCTGCATGCAGCGGGCAGACTCTCTGCAAGACAGGCTGCGGCGGTCGCGGAAAGCCGAATCGCGGATTTCTTTACCTCTGAGCTGTATCAGAGGATTCGCGGTGCGGTCTGCATCCGGCGCGAGGAGAAATTCATGGTGCGTATCTGTGATCTGAAGCTCGAAGGACCGCTCCGTCAGATCGGGCAGGATTATGCCGGAACCGACGGCATGGTCACGGGCATCATGGATCTGGTCATTGAGGAAGAAACCGGCATTGTGCTTGTCGATTACAAGACCGATACCGGAAAAAATGAAGCGGCGCTGCTCGAAGCCTATACCGAGCAGATCCGGTTGTATGCAGAGGCGCTGAGCCTGCTGATGAAGAAGCCGGTCTGCGGCTGCTGGCTCTATGCGGTCGCGCTGCGCAAATCCATTCCGGTTCAGCTGTAACCGGAAACCGATGAAAGGGGCGTTATCTATGACGGCAACAATCGAACAGCTGAAAGCAGCAGTGGAACAGGCAAAAACAATCGTATTTTTCGGCGGTGCGGGAGTCTCGACGGAGAGCGGCATTCCGGATTTCCGGAGTGTGGACGGTCTCTACAATCAGAAGTATGACTATCCGCCGGAGACAATCCTCAGCCACACGTTTTTCATGCGGCAGACAGAGGAATTCTACCGCTTCTACCGCGACAAGATGCTCTGCCTCGATGCAAAGCCGAATGCCGCGCATAAGAAGCTCGCGGAATGGGAGCAGCAGGGCAAGCTCAATGCTGTCATTACGCAGAATATCGACGGGCTGCATCAGGCGGCAGGCAGCAAAAAGGTGCTCGAGCTCCATGGCAGCGTCCTGCGCAATACCTGCATGCAGTGCGGCAGAAAATATGATGTGACCGTGATTACGGGCAGCAAGGGGATTCCCTGCTGCGAACACTGCGGCGGGCGCATCAAGCCGGATGTCGTGCTCTATGAGGAATCACTCGATAATGATGTCATGGATGAAGCGGTCCGCTGCATCCGTGAAGCGGATATGATGATCATCGGCGGCACCTCGCTCGCGGTCTATCCGGCAGCCGGTCTGATCCACTATTTCAAGGGCGATGTGCTGGCACTCGTCAACCGCGACGCGACGCCGTTCGATGCACATGCAGACCTTGTGCTGCATGAAAAAATCGGCGCAGTATTCTCGCAGCTCTGAGAGATGCTACACGGCTGTTATCAAACTGATACCGGAATGTCACAAGAATTTCACTTGACTTTTTGACTGGGAAAGAGTATAATAATAAACGAACGTGTACACGTTGCACGGGAAATTTCGGAGAGAGATGTGTTCTGATACAGACAGTCTGAAAGGAGTTCTACATGAAGTTCAGAAATAAACGGATTCTTGCGGCACTGCTTGCTGCTGCAATGACGATTCCGGCATTCGCCTGCGGCGAGAAGATCGAGGGCGGCGACGGGAATAATTCTGAGAGCAGCGCTGCCGAGAGCGCAAACGGCAATGAAAACAGCGATTCTGATGCAAATTCCAATGACGGCAATCAGCAGGCGCAGGGCAATAACGGCGAAAGCAAACCGGTAGATGAGGGCGTCGTCATTGACCCGAACGGCGCACAGAACCACATGCTCGTGTTTGAGCAGCCGCAGCTGGAAGAGGATGATACGATCGTTTCGACGAAGCGTGCGGACGACGGCAAAATCTATATCGCAAAGACCGATATCAACGGTGCAACCGTGACCGATGCAAACGGCGAGGAGGCAACCGAGCTCTACACCGGTGAAACAAATGCCGCTGTCTATGAAAAGGGCTATACCCCGAGCATCAAAACCTATCAGGCATACTGGCTCGATATTTCCGAGCAGGCGGACTTCATCTTCGACGGCAACCTGCTGGAATTTGAGATCACGGTCAAGGAGGATACGCCGGACGGTGTGTATCCGGTCGAGGTCTATTTCGCAGACCTTTCCAACTACAGCGCAAATACGGACGAAAATGCTGCAAAGCTCGACAATGTCAAGTTCCGTCCGGGCTATATCTGCGTCAATTCCGAGCAGCCTGAGATTCCGGCACTCGGCACCGAAATGACCCTGACACCGGAAACGATCAGCGCAAAGCCGGGCGATACCGTCAGAATGAATCTGCGTGTCGATAATAACCCGGGTCTGGTTGCATTCGTTATCCGTATGCACTATGACCAGAATGCAATTAAGATCGGCAAGGCAGGCGCCGGAAGCGATCTCGGCGAGCGTGCAAGACTGACCGCCCGTACACTGGATGAATAATCCGCATTCTGCAACAGAAATCAAGCACCTGAGAACCTTCTGCGGTTCTCAGGTGCTTTTTCATTGTGCAATCGGACAAAAAAGAATTCCTAGTTATCCTATAGGCTTGTGAGAATATACGAATTGCGGGAAATCCGGAAAATATGCTTGACAATCCGGCGGCGGTATGCTATAATAGCACCATAATCCTACTAAACAAGTAGAAATACAAGGAGAGCGGATATGAATATTCTGTTTCCCGATCTGAACCGGAAAAATTACCGCTTCGGACGAATGTACCTCTGTTGTTGCTGACGCAAACCGTAACCCCCGTGCAGGATGCATATTCTGAAACAACAACCGCGGCAATGCCGCTTCAAATTATGAAATGAGGTATATGAAAATGAGCAATTATAAATTTGAGACTTTACAGCTTCACGTCGGGCAGGAGCAGCCCGATCCGGCATCGGACGCAAGAGCGGTTCCGATTTATGCGACTACTTCCTATGTTTTCAAGAATTCCGCACACGCAGCAGCACGCTTCGGTCTGGCGGATGCAGGCAATATCTACGGCAGACTGACAAATTCGACGCAGGGCGTCTTTGAGGAGCGCATTGCAGCACTCGAGGGCGGCGTCGCGGCACTGGCACTGGCATCCGGTGCGGCTGCCATCACATACACGATTCAGGCGCTTGCACAGGCAGGTGAGCACATCGTCGCACAGAAGACAATCTACGGCGGAAGCTACAATCTGCTCGCACATACGCTGCCGCAGTACGGCATTGAGACGACCTTTGTGGATGCGCATAATCTTGCAGAGATCGAGGGCGCAATCCGCGAGAATACGAAGGCAATCTATCTCGAAACGCTCGGCAATCCGAATTCCGATATTCCGGATATTGATGCGGTTGCAGAAATTGCACACCGTCACGGTCTGCCGCTGGTCATCGACAATACCTTCGGTACGCCGTTCCTGATCCGTCCGATTGAGCACGGCGCAGATATTGTTGTGCATTCCGCAACGAAGTTCATCGGCGGTCACGGTACGACGCTTGGCGGCGTGATTGTGGATTCCGGTAAGTTTGACTGGAAGGCAAGCGGAAAATATGCACCGATTGCAGCTCCGAATCCGAGCTATCACGGCATTTCCTTTGCGGATGCGGTCGGTCCGGCAGCATTCGTGACCTATATCCGCGCGATTCTGCTGCGTGATGAGGGTGCAGCGATTTCGCCGTTTGCAGCATTCCTGCTCTTGCAGGGCACAGAGACGCTTTCGCTGCGTCTGGAGCGCCACGCGGAGAATACGAAGAAGGTTGTTGAATATCTGAAAAATCATCCGAAGGTCGCAAAAGTCAATCATCCGTCACTGCCGGAGCATCCTGACCATGCGCTCTATGAAAAGTATTTCCCGAACGGCGGCGGCAGCATCTTTACCTTTGAGATCAAGGGCGGACAGAAGGAAGCCCATGCGTTTATTGATCATCTGGAGATTTTCTCGCTGCTCGCAAATGTCGCGGATGTCAAGTCGCTGGTGATTCATCCGGCAACAACGACGCATTCGCAGCTTTCCGAGGAGGAGCTCGCCGAAGCAGGCATTACGCAGGCGACGATCCGTCTTTCAATCGGTACAGAGCACATCGACGACATTATTGCCGATCTCGAAAAAGGCTTCGCAGCGGTATAAGAAGTATCTGCGATACATTGGGAATATCAATAAAAATAAAGCCGCGCAATTCATGCTGTTACGCTGAATTGCGCGGCTTTGCCGTATATAAGCATGGGGTTCAAAGGGACTGTCCCTCTTGTGCAGAATTCCCGTAAAGGGAATGAGATGGGAAATCCCGCAGCCGGAAAATGCGAAACGGCTGCGGGATCATGGGGGAGGAAATCATTGCTTATTGTAGGTGACCCACTGATAGTAAGCGGTCAGCGGCGTTTTGCCGTTGAAGTTCTTGAGCCAGTCTACAGTGTCTGCATCAGGACCGCGATAGCCGACGCCCGGCCAGACATTCATCATGATCTTGCTCGGGGTGACCGGAACATCACCGGACATGGAGTAGACTTCCTTGCCGTCTACATACCATGTGATCTTGCCGGGCTGCCAGTCAAAGCCGTATCTGTGGAAGTCCTGAGAGGAATCAAAGCCGAGGTCGATCATCTTTTCGTGACCGCCCTTGCCGTTGCGGTAGTAGTTGAGCTGAACCTTTGTGGTGTCCTTGCCGAGAATTTCGATATCAATCTCGTCCCACGGATTTTCCTGACCGTTGACGACATCGGAAGGACCGGTGTAGGTGAAGAACGAGGAAACAACGCCGTCGTTCTTGATTGCCTTCATCGAGGTTTCATAGTAGCCGTAGTGATAGAAATTGTTGGTGCGGAACTCGCCGCCGGAGTAATTTCTCTTGTCAGAGTCATTTCTGTGACCGTCCCAGTCCTGGTCAATCGTCAGAGCGAGATAGCCGTTGCCGATCGAAGTGTTTCTCTTGTACCACCAGCAGTCAAACACGGAACCATTCGTCCAGCCGTCAGATGCGATGAAGTCGCCTGCCTGACCTGCGGAGAAGTTGGAAACCATTGTTGCATTGGCATTCATGCCGCCGCTCTGCTGCTGCTGTCCCTGCTGACCTTGCTGACCCTGTTGTCCCTGCTGACCCTGCTGTGCACTGTCACTCTTCTGGTAGGTGACCCACTGATAACGCGCGGTCAGCGGTGTTTTGCCGTCATAGGGCTTGAGCCAGTCAACGGTGTTATCCTTTGCATTGCGGTCGCTGACGCCAGGCCAT
>JAFZPP010000023.1 GCA_017550285.1 Oscillospiraceae bacterium | reverse complement strand
TCGTCGTAGATGTAGTAGTCGTCGTAGATGTAGTAGTCGTCGTAGATGTAGTAGTCGTCGTAGATGTAGTAGTCGTCGTAGATGTAGTAGTCGTCGTAGATGTAGTAGTCGTCGTAGATGTAGTAGTCGTCGTAGACGTGGTGGTCGTCGTAGATGTAGTAGTCGTGGATGTGGTAGTCGTCGTAGACGTGGTTGTTGTCGTGGACGTGGTCGTCGTGGATGTGGTTGTTGTGGTGATTGTTGTCGTTTCTTCCTTTTCTGTCACAAGCATTGTCATTTGCAGCACATTGCCGTCCGGATCAATCACCGAAATGACGGCTTTTCCTGCACTGACTGCGGTAATCATACCCGATTTTGAAACGACCGCAACATCCGGATTACTGCTCTTATATGTCGCCTGATACGCATTATATTGTTCCAGCGAATATTTTTCGCCGACATTCAGATTCACGGACCCTTCGCTCAGCGGCGGCATCTCCGACCGGATCGTCGTTGATGTAATTGTCGATGCAGAGGAAGTGGTGAAAGCCTTTGTTGTTGTGACAGTCGTTTCTGTCACAGTTTTCGCTGTTGTATCTGTACGGGTTGTTGTTTCAGCCCCGGTTTTATCTGAACGGCTCGTCAGATTCGTCTGTGCTGTTGTAAGTGTCGTCTGTTGAGAAGTACTGTGCGCAGTCGTTCCTGTTGTTTTGCCGGTCGTTACTGTTGAACTCGTCACAGCGGTCGGCAAAGGTTTGACCACAGTGATCTTTCCGTTCACTATTTCCGTTTTCAGGCGCTGATAATCTGTATCACAGCAGTCGTCTATCGTCAGATTCAGTTTATATTGCGTTCCGACGGCTGCTGTTTTCGGTATCGTCATCGGAAATGTAACAAGCGTTCCGTTATCTTTGGAGGGCTTTTCACCCATGCAGACGATCGCGATCATGTGCTTTTCTGCATTCAGCATGCACTGGACGCCGCTCTCAAAAGAAATATCACCAAGTTTATAGACCGGTTCTTTCTCTACGTTATACGGAACAGTCAGTCCTGCATCATAAGTAAACTGAAGACCCATCGCTGCGATCCCATATACATTGTCTTTCAGCTTGATGCTGACCTGAACGGTCTCGCCCGGAGCCGCTTCTAAAGAAGGCAGGCTGAATTCCATATACTCCGGTCCGCCGACACCTGCGAAACACGGAATTGCTGCGGCAGCGAACATTGCGCCGCTGCACAGCAAAGCCGTCAGCTTTTTCAAAATCTTCATTGCCGTATCTCCTTATTGTTATGAATTCAGAATCTTGTTCCAGTCCTGCTGATAACCTGCAAGGCCGGTCATATAGTAAAGCAGGATCTTCTGTGCATCTTCAACCGTGACCGCTCCGTTACCGTCAACATCCAGCACACTTTCCGCATACAGCTTTTCTTCCGGTGTATTATAATGATACTTTGAACTGCTCATTTCCGCTGTATAGATCATCAGTGCATATCTTGCATCACGGGCAGATACATAATCATCATCTGTACCGTCTCCAAGCAGGATCGGACTGAAATCGCGCGCATACTTTTTCGCATATGCCTGCGCTGTTGAGCCTGCAAAACCAAAGAGTACGGCGGAGTCCGAAATCGTTTCCTTGCTGTCCGATATTGCACATTTTGCGCTCAGAATGATCACTTTATCCAGGGCTTTGCAGTTTTTGAAAGCCTGACTGCCGATACTCGTGACCTGATTGGAAAGCATCACCCGCTCCAACGCAGAACAACTGCAAAATGCATAGTCACCTATCGCAGTGATGCCGGAAGGAAGCGTCACATTTTTCAGAGCAAAACAGCCTTCAAAGCAGTGCGCACCGACTGAAGTGATTTTTTCCGACAGCTCCACCGAAAAGATTTTTGATTGCAGTCCGTACCACGGCTGCAAGATCTGACCTGTGAAATCGGGCATTTTTCCTGTGCCGGCAATGGTCAGCGTGCCGGTATCACCATTCAGATTCCATGTCATATTGTTGCCGAACTGACCGGAGGTCGGTGCAAGATAGGACGTTTCCGTTGCTGTTGTTACGGTCGTGAGCATCGTTGTGACGGAAGACGCAGTCTGTGATGACGTGACGGTCAGAAGCGTTGTGGTGACAGTTGTTGTGACCGGCTTTGCCGTCGTAGTCAGCACCGTTGTAGCAGAAGTCGTCGGCTGTTTTGTTGTTGTTGTAGTTGTAGTCGTGGTCGTAGTCGTTGTGGTGGTAGTCGTTGTAGTTGTTGTCGTAGTTGTTGTCGTAGTAGTTGTTGTTTCCGGTGCTTCATCGGGGAAATAGCCTTTCTCGATATAGCACAGCAGCCATTCCAAATCATCTTCGTCAATGTCATTGTCATCGTTGACATCGGCATTGATCCTGCCTTGCGTAATGAGGTCCTGATTATTCAGAAGATAATCTTTCAGTTCTTCCGCATCCAGCAGGTTCACTACGCCGTCGCAGTTGACATCACCCTGAAGGTCAATCGCTTTGAATACAAGCTTGTGCTTTTTCGCATAAGCCTCCAGTGTCGAGCCCGTAAAACCATGGAGACAGATATGATCTGCGAATATCGAACTGCTGTCGGCAAACTTGCAGGCAGGATCGAGCACCCAGAGATCTGTCAGTGTTTTGTCAGTTAGAAAAGCGCCTTCCCCGATCGATTCCACATATGCAGGTACAGCAAGCATATCAATGCCGCGGCAGCTTTCAAATGCGTAAGGTTCGATCGAAGTGATTGTTTCCGGAATTTCAAGATTTCCGTTTTTTGCGGCAGGATAATGCACCAGTTTCGTCATGCCTTTGGAGTACAGCACGCCGCCTTCCGCACAGTAATTCAGGTTACCCGGCTCAACTGCAAATGCAGTCAGTCCGGTGCAGCCGCAGAAAGCAGTATCTGCGATTGTATCAACACCCTCTGTGATCAGGATCTGCTTCAGGTTGACACAGTCTTTGAACGCACCTTCACCGATTCCGAACAGATTTTCGCAGAACTCTACTTCCTTGATCTCATCGCTGAACTTCATCCACGGCGCAGATTCTATATCGCCGGCGCCGGAGAACGCCAGCAGACCGGTATCCGTATCCAGTTCCCAATAAAGTTCTGCGCCGCAGTAACCGGAATACGGATCCACATATTCTGTTGTTGTGGTTGTTTCGGTCGATGTGGTTATGGTGGGGGTCGTCGCCTTTGTAGTAGTAACAGTTGTTGTGACGGTCGTTTCCGGCGGTGTTTCGCCCTCAAAACAACCGTTTTCCATGTAAAACTGCATACACGCAAAATCATCCGCATTAATGCAGTAATCATAGTTGATATCGGCGTTGATTCTGCCAGCTTCTGACATCTCATCCAGATCTTTCAGCGCACGCAGCAGCTCATAATCCGCCTTATCTACAATTCCGTCGCAGTTCACATCTCCGCGGAGATAGCGGAAGAATTCAGCCTCGATAATTTGAGCATATTCCTCAATGAGTGAATCAGCATAGCTATATATATGGGTACTATAAGGAAAAACTATATCATAACTATTTTCACTGGTCAATTGACATTCCGGATTTAAAACCAGTGCATATTCAAGCTGATCGCACTGTGAAAATGCACCCACGGCGATGCGCTTGACACTTTTCGGAATATACACAGACTGTAAAGTAGAACAGCGGTTAAATGCCAATTCGCCAATCAACGAAACACCGTCCGGAATCACAACAGATTTCATGCTGGTACAATTGCTGAACATTTCTTCACTGATGTACGGCAGTGTATCCGGAAGGATAACAGATGTCAGACCAAAACAGCTTGAAAAGACGCCGCTTCCGATCTCTTCAAGATGATTTGAGAATTCAACAGAGGACAGATTGTTACATCCGCCAAAACAACTTTTGCCTAATGATGTAACACTGTCCGGAATGCTGACCGCCGACAAGCTCTCGCAGTTTTGAAACGCTGACTCGTTTATTGCTGTAACACTATCGGGAATAGAAACTGATTCCAAATGGTCACAATAATAAAATGCGCATTCGTCAATTATTTCAACACCGTCCGGAATCGTAAAAGAAGTAATCGCAGAATAGCCTAATACAGAGGGCGAAAGGATGGTGATTCCCTCAGGAAACTCAATATCGTTCAGTGTGGAACAAGAGAAAAATGCTTTTTCTTCAATGCTCGTCACACTATCCGGAATGCTGATCTTTGTTAAACTGAAACAGGATTCAAATGCCGATTTTCTGATCGTTATGACACTTTCCGGAATCTGAACATCGGTCAGGTTTTCACAGTCGCGAAATGCCTCTGCACAGATACTTGTGATACCGTATTCCAACTCAACAGCCAGAATATCATATCTTTGGTCCAGCCACGGAAGGTTGTCGTAACCGACTTCCGGCATTTCTCCGCTTCCATAGATTGTCAGTTTTCCTGAATCTTCATCCAGTTCCCAGTCAAAATCCCCATTCCAACTGGTTGCAGATTTCTCCTGCACTGTTGCTGCAAGGATCTCCGGCGGCATTGCACCGGCCGTCTGCCAGAACATTCCCGCGGCAAATACCGCTGCTGCCAATCGCCTTCTGTGTTCCATCTCTTTAGCTCCCTTCTGAATGAAATAATGATCATGAGGATATCGGTGGCTTATCTGCATCTGATAAGGTCTGTAAGCCGGCTGTCATCTTCTGCGAAACACACCGAATCCTGCGTAGTTATAGTATACACTATATTGTCCAAAAAGTAAAGCCTCTCTTTTATACAGATGTGCATCGCTGCCGGCTCAATATGTTCTACCGGATTCTTTTTTGGAACGGCATGGATCTCAGACAAAAACTGTATTTGCAGTAAACGCCAACCAAACCTAGCCATCTCGATAAACAAAAGAGCCGAAGGAAATCCTAGGCTCGAAGTGTATCAGTGTAACACATACTGTACGCAAATGTATGAAACAGTGTAACGCCTACTGTATCTCACTGTATGTTTCCGTAATGCCGGTCCGTGTTGCAGATGGCCGCATCCAGCACCAGCATATCATCGAGCGCAGCCACATACTCCGCGCCGATTTTCTCATAGTATGATCGCACCGTATCCTGTGCCAGCAGGCTGTATGCCCAGACATGATGCCGCGCCTTGTGATGCTTTGCGCGGACAGCTTCAATGATCTCCCGGCAGGCGGATTCGCTGTCTGCCGGAAAAGCTGTGCGATGAATTCAGAGCGCTTTTCGATGATTCGGTGTTCGCAGGGCGCGGAAACGGTCGTGTATTCGATTATAGTATGATATCTCTCAAATCAGGATACTGTCAGATTCATTCCGGATCAGCTTGCAGAAAACGCATCCTATCATTTCTTGGATTCCTACATGGTTTCCGTTCCGAGCGGCTATTATCGCGTGGTGCTGACACATTATGCAAAGGAAAAGGGTTGGTTCTTCCCGAAAACACAGTCCAGTTCGTTGAGCAAACATCGGTTGTTGTGTATGTGACTTGAGAGCTTAACTTAAAAGTGGATGAATCCGAATTTACAAAGCGAGTATGGACGCAGAGGGCTTGTGATTGTAAGCAGCCTCTGATGATTTTCAAAAATTGCTTGGCGGGCATTATTTTCGTCATCTTTTGAATTTTGCGGGTGTTCTATCTTCAGTTTTTGATACAAAAACGGCACGGAGAAATCTCTCTGTGCCGTTGTGATTTTATTGCATATTCACGATAGTTTCAAGCTCAATCAACACAAGTCGTTCATTTTCCTTCTCCTCCGTCGAAAGCTTTTCATCAAACCCGTTTTCAGAGAATAGATAGTAGTAAAACTCCGCATTGTCCTTCTGCGGTGTCAGCTTTGCACAGATATCAAGATATTCACCGTAGCTGAACGGTCTGCCCTTGAATTTACATTCGCCGACAAGATACTGATTGCCGTTTGCGGATACCGCAAGCAGGTCAATCTCCGTTTCCTGCGTCTCAATGCTTTCTTTTCGCCGGACAGTCGTTTTGCCCCACCAGCGCCCCATGCGCTGATAGCGGAACGGCAGCTTATTTCGTTTCTGCATCTCCCGCACATATTCGCGGCACACATCCTCAAATGTAAACGACGCAAATTCATGCAGATTCGGCTTGATTGCGTACTCATACACACCGTCCGCATCTCCGCTTTCCAGCTCGGAATAGTTGGTGAACACATACGCATACCAGAATCGGAAGTAGTTGTCCGTCAGCCGATACAACCCGCGATTCGTATTCGCACGCTCCTTTGTGCCGTCATCTACAGAAAACACACGCTCGATGATTTCCAGCTCAATCAGATTTTTCAGATACACGCTGGTTTTCGAGGTATCATCGACCAGGGATTTTGTGCTGATGTCGTTGAGCTTGGTGCTGCCGAGAGCGACCGCTTCGATGATTGAATTATAGAGCGGTGTTTCACGAAGCTCCTGCCGCAGCAGAAATTCCACTTCACTATACAGCGTGCAGCCTTTTGTGAGGATGTTCTTTTTGATGTTCTCGTCCAGCGATAACGCCGGGTCAAACTGCCGCAGATAGTGCGGGATGCCGCCAAGAATCGCATAGACGATGATCTTGTCGCGGTCGGAATAATTAGGGAAGAACTGCACCGCGTCATAAAAGCCCATTGACTCCATCTTATAGATACCGGTTGCTCTGCCGTACAGCGGGTTCTTCTCTGCCAGCAATTCTTTTTCAATGAAGCTCATCGCACTGCCGCAGAGCACGATCATCACGTTTTCGTCCTTGAGCAATTCGTCCCAGAGGTTTTGCAGAATCGACGGAATGCTCTCGTTTCCCTTGCACATATACGGGAACTCGTCGATGATGAGCAGCTTTTTGCTCTCTCCGTATGGCAGCTCGGTGATGCTGCGGAGTGCCGTTTCCCAATCTGCAAACTCTTTGATATAGTGCGCCGCCGGAATATTCATATGCAAAATCTTACCAGAAAAGCTCCTGAGCTGCAATTTATCCGAAATCTCGCGACATGAATAAAAGATATGCGGCTTGCCCTTGCAAAACTCGCGCAGCGTTTCCGTTTTGCCGACACGCCGCCGCCCGTAGAGTACGACAAGCTGTCCGCCTTTGCTGTGATATTTATCCTCTAAAAACTGTAATTCCTGTTTTCTGCCGATAAACATGTTACCGCCTCCATGCACCTAATTGCGATTTATCAAATCGTGATTTAGTAAATCGTGATTTGATATTATTATACACCATACCGGCACAAAAATCAAGAGGGAAACGAAAGTTCAGATTATCGTCAGAATACACAAAAAATCGTTCGACTGATAATTCAGATCGCCGTTTTCGTAATGCATTCGATTTCGACCCAATGCTAAATTCCAGCCTGTATTGCATAAGTCAAAATCCTCGTATGTGCTTGACTTTTCACATCGCTGCGGATAAACTCAAATTGTTGTTCTGGACTCATCATGTTGACCATCTGACCGCCGATCGAACCTGCCTGACGGGATGTCAGATCGCCGTTGTAGCCCTTGTTCAGCGTAACGCCGACCTCGCTTGCAGACTCCATCTTGAAACGTTCGAGAGCTTCCTTGCCCTTCTGTGTCATTTCACCCTTCATGGTAAACACTCCTTTTCTTGCGCATTTGCGCTCAGGGCAGCCGGATTGAAACGTCTGCCCTGTTGCAGAGCGCTTCTTGAATGCTGCCGTGCTAGTATTATAAACTTCTGCAATGTAAAATATCAAAGGAATCTTCTGGAATGCTTTTTCAGCAGCTTCTGGCAGCGGAGAAGCATGCAGCGGGCAAATCGTTCGTCTTGCATTTTCACGCAGAATATGATATATTATATTCAGAATTCATTTAAGGACTTTTTAATCAATTATATGGTATACTTGATTGCAGGAACGGATGACACCGGCTGTATGAAAGGAGCAAAAATGGAAAAGAGCAAAAAAGGAAAGCGCATCACGCTTTGCATCGGTATTCTGATGCTGCTTGCGGCTGCGGCAGTGATTGTACTGGGGAATATGAAGAAAACGGGCGGCGGTTATCCGGCGCTGGATTTTTTCCATATGACTGATGATCAGGTCGGACAGATGTATTCCGGCGTCATGGAATGTCAGCCGGCGCTGATCGGGGATACGGATTACGGCTGCCTGTTTGCGGTATTTCTGGAGCCGGAAGATGCAGAGAAATACATATTTGTCGGCTTTGATGTTCCGACAGATATCAAAAAGAAATATGACTTTCCGGGCAGCGAAGACACACTGCGCATTCCGTACCGCGGCACACTGAAAAAATGCGACGCATCCAGAACGAAGAAAATGCAGACGTATGTTTCGGATTACTGCAATCAGCTGACCGAAGCATTCAAGGGCACGGAATATGAAAGTGAGCTGGACCCTGATATGAAGGAGAAAGCACTTGCCTCGATTTCGCCGTATTATGTTGAGGCGGTTCCGCTTCCGGGCGCGCTGCTGTTTTACGTCATCGGCATTGCGCTGGCAGTTCTGGCGGTTGTTGTGATTTTTGCCGCATTATTTGGCAGGAAGATTCTGCTGATCTGCTTCGGCGTGATTCTGCTTGCAGTGATTGTTGTTTTGGCGCTGTTATTCGGGAAACTGCGCACCATGGCGAGCGTCAGACAGATTTCTGACGGACTGTATTATATGGACTGTGTGTATGATTATGACGGCGACAAATACCTTGATGCAAATATCAGTACGGTTGACGGGCTCATCCGCTGGATCGGGGATACGCAGCTCTATGGAGTGCATCCGAATCTGACAACGGGCAATTTCGCCTGCGCTGCCTTTACGGCAGCCTGCGACAACGGTGACCGGCTATTCGGCAGGAATTTTGATTATCCCCGAACCGATACGCTTGTGTTCCATACCAAGCCGAAGAACGGCTATGAGTCCTATTCTGTGACAGATCTGAGCTTCATGGATATCGGCGAGGAATGTTCCTTCAGCGGGGATTCGCTTACAGCGAAGGCGTGTATGCTCATGGCACCGTATATTCCGATGGACGGCATCAATGAAAAGGGTGTCGGCGTCAGCATTCTCGAGCTGACGGAAACCGAACTGCATCAGGATAACGGCAAGCCTGATCTGATGGTTGTCTCTGCAATCCGCGGCATTCTTGACAGCTGCGCAAGCATTGACGAGGCGGTTGATCTGCTTGCAGCGTATGATATTCATTCGTTTCTGGGGCGTTCCTATCATCTGTTCATCACGGACCGCTCCGGCAGATCGGTCGTGGTTGAGTGGTCGGGCAATGAGACGCTGATTACGGAGGACGATGCTGTGACAAACGATGTGCTCAGTCCGGCGCATGCGGAATATAAATCGAACTGGAAATGCAGACGTTATGATGCAATCAAGCGCGAACTGGAAGCACATCAGAATGTCGTTTCACGGGCGGATGCGATGCAGGTGCTCCGCGCGGCAAGCGTCGGAACCAAACTGCGCGGTACGCAGTGGTCGTGCATCTATGATCTCGATACTTTCACGCTGGATATCTGCCTCGACAGAGACTATAAGCATGTATACCGTTTTGCTGACGGTAAACCTGTAGACGAACCGGCGTCGTAAGCGGCAGACCGGTTAGCTGATTTTCCGGACGGTTGCGGTATCAATCAGTGTCTTGCCGTCTCTGCGGTACACATTGACCGTGATCGTTTCCGCATCCTCCGGCAGATTCGGTTCCTCCTCGGCTGCCTCTGCTTCCAGCGGGCGGATCCGATTGAAATCCTTCGGGGCTAGACACTCTGTTCCCGCAAGATCGGATGCATAGGCATATCCGGCATTGCCGTTGTCGCCTTCAATAAAGACAAGATCGTATTCTTTATTCTCAAAAATTATTTCATATGCCTGACCGTAAGACAGACCGTCCTCATTGACACCGCTCTCCCACCAGTCCGGCCACGGTTCCTGCTCGCCGAAGATCAGCGCAGCAGAACCCTGTTCCGGATCCAGCGGCTGACCGAATATCGCACACAGGAAGCCTAATCCGTAATCACCGCGCATATTCACTCCATATAAAGTGTCTCCGATGGTTTTGAATGTCCGGATCGGATTTCCGTCTGCATCCTTCTGGACTGCGTCATTGCCTTCCAGTCCGGAGCCGGCGCTCAGTGCGTGCTCGATCGTATTCCAGTCAGTACTCTGATACGGCTCACTGACATAATAGAGCCCGAAGGGAGTTTCCGCGCAGCGGGTCGTAATGAATGCTGCACCGTGCCCGTTGTCTGTCAGAATCTCGATCATATCGCTCGGCCTGCGGGCAAGGTCTGTCCAGCTCTGCGGCTGTTCCAGCGCAGTCAGCGGATATGCCTTGGCTGAGAAATCCAGCGTATACGCAGCGATATCCTTTGCGCACCGCGAGCAGTGATCCTCCGAAAATTCCCATGTGAAGAACCGGAAGTTTCTGGAAATCGGCTGCCCGTTTTCATGGAAGAACGGCTGATCGGTGGTATTGGAGATCACGCCGTAATAGTGACTGAGCGTTCCGCTTTCGTCATCCTCGGTTCCGGGTATGATATCAATCGTGTATGCAGGTTCTTCCTCGCCGGTTGCCGGATAGTCTTCTTCCGTCGTCAGAATGACCGCCGGAGAAAATCCGTATTTACGGTCTTCTTCGTTTTTACGTTCTACATCATAGAAATAGTAGATCATCCAGTCGCAGCCGACCGCCGCCTTGAGTGTTACTTTATAGTTTTCATCTTCCCATGTTTCATCGAGGTCCGTTCCGAGCCCGATGAAATTTGTATAGTCATAATCACAGGACTCCGGCGAGATGCCTTCATAATACTGCCGCATGTATTCTGCATAGGCAGGCAGCGGCGCTTCTTCCGGCTCGGTTTCCGCCGGCATATCGGTTGTCACTTCTTCGATGATATCCGATGTCACATCCTGTCCGGATTCGCTGCCCGTATCGGCTTGCAGGTTTTCTGCACTGCGATGCAGGAACAGAATGCCGCCGACATTCAGTGCAAGCAGCGCAGCGGCAACGGCTGTGCCTGCCGCAACGGTACGCCGGTTCATGCGGATGCCTTTTTCGCTTCTGTTTTCTGATTGTTTCATTATCGTGATCTCCTTATCAGGAGAAATCGGCTGCGTTTGCCGGCGGTTCATCATTTCGGCAATATATTCTTCCGACACACCGTTCATCAGATCAAAGAATTCATTCTGTTTCACAGCAATTCCTCCTTTTCCAAAAAGTCTTTCAGTTTTTTTCGTGTGCGCAGCAGTGACATATTCACGCGGCTGACCGAACAGCCTGTTTCGGCTGCGACCTCTTTGACAGAGAGACATAACCAGTAGCGCCGCAGAAAAATCATACGGGGAGTCGGTTTCAGCGCGGACAGAAAGCGGTTGAGCGCATCGCGCAGGGCAATGCTTTCGATCATACGGTCAGGATGATCTGCTGACGGCAGACAGTCTGACAGCTCTTCTATGGACTCTGCCAGCAGACCGCTTCCGCGCCGCTGTGCTTTCTGATATGTCAAACGATCCCGCGCCGCATTCCGGACTGCGGTGAGGAGATACGCGCCGAGAGAAACGGGCTCGGCAGGCGGAATGGCTTGCCAGAGACGCATCAGTGCATCATTTACGCATTCTTCCGCATCTTCGCGGTTTCCGAGAATATTATATGCGACGGTCATGCACAGCGCTTCGTACCGCTTCTTTGTTTCGGTCAAAGCCTGCTCATCGCGCTGCTGATACAACCGGATCATCTCTGCGTCATTCACAGTGCCGATCACCTCCCTCTCTGTCAGTAATGACGGAATTCAGAACCAAAATATCACGAAAATCAAAAAAGTTTTTTCAGACAGAATTCACGGTATCGTATTATACCATATTATCACAGAAAGTGCAATGGGGAAATGAGAAAAAAGGAGGAAGGAGAAAGCAGGAAGGAGGAAGAAGCGCATTCAGACTGATTTGCAAATGAACATCCTGAGAACTTTAGATCAATGGATGCGGGCACTGCCCGCTACAGCACAGAAAGGCACCCTGCATTGCAGCAGGGTGCCTTTGTACCGTTCAACGGAATATACATCGCATAAGGCTGAGTGTGCGTTATGTCAGATCAGTTCTTGATGTTAATGTTATAACCGGGGAAATCATAGTAATCATACTTGAGATCATAGCCTGCATCCGACATTTTTTCTGCAACCGGTGCAGTTCTGCCGTTCACCGGTGCGGGATCCAGGATGGTAAAGTCCTTCGTCGAAAGATTGTTTCTGTCTGCATTGCTGTTGACGTCAATGACCGTGATGTAGTGCTGAGAGCTTCTGGGACCTGCGACCAGAATGACGCAGGGCTTGCCCGCCTTGATCTGGTCATACATCAGCTTATAGCCGTCGGCTCTGCTGTATTTCTGCTCAACATGGAATCCGCCCTTGCTCCAGATTGCGCAGACGCTGCTGCTGTTGCCGTAAAGATTGTATTCATACCAGTTATGTGCTCTGCCGTCAAGGAGGGTTGTTGCATATGCAAGTGCATAGCAGGAGCAGGATACAGAGCCGCTCGGCTGGCAGCCGACCTGCTTGATCAGATCAAGATTGAATCTCGATGCGGAAGACCAGATTACGGTCTGCGTATTCTTGCGGGTGAGCGTCAGCACGCCGTCATCGCCGAGAGAGAGCTTATAATCCGCATACGGCGAAGAGCAGGTGCCGGTGCTGTAGAGCGGTTTGTGCGCGGACGAATAAACGACCAGATTGCCGTCCTGCTGCAATGCGAAGAATGCGCCGCTGTTGCCCTGCGTTCTGGTGTTGAAGATTGCCTTGTCGCTGCCGCTTCTCTTATCATAGACTACGAAATTGCCGTCCGACTGCATCACCGCGCGGAACAGACGGTTTTTCGATGAGAGGCACTGGCTGGTATTCAGGCAGGTGTTGGATTTTGCAGTGCATTCGATCTCGCTTCTGCTGCTCCAGAGGGACTGCTGTCTTCCGCTGTGATAGACATAGAGCTCGCCGTCATTGGAAAGACGCAGAGTGCAGGAGGTTCCGCCGCTTGCGACGGTATGTGCCTGCCACAGCGCCTGAAGGGAACGGCTGTAGCGCGGCTGGCAGTATACAACAAAGTTGCCGTCTGCCTGCATCTTAACCTGGAACGAACGGGTGTTATAGCTGTTGCCGATACCGGTGTCAGACTTCCAGACAACGCGGTTGCTGTTCGACTGATCATACAGAACCAGATTGCCGTCTGTCTGGAAAATCAGCTTGAATCTCTTGTTTTTGGAGAACCATGACTGGACACTGGAGCCCGAAGCATAACCGACTTCTCCGTTTGCAAGGACAACCGTATCCTCATTGAACTTATCCGAGCTTGCACTGGCTGTGATGCAGAAATTCTGGAACAGCGCGGTATTTGTAGCCATCGGTGCCGTCAGAAGTGACGCACTCGAGACTGCTGCGAGAGAGAATGCTGCGTTTTTTTTGCGATTGAAGTGTGATGTTTCATAATCCATAACCTTTCTGCCGGTTTGACCGGCGATTCATAATTTTCTGCGGTTTCCCGACCGCTGAGACCAGTATATCATTTGGCAGACCGCCTGTCAAACGCAAAAAATCGGCAGCGCACTGAGGATAACTGCGACAATCTTTTGTGAACAAAAGCGGCAACTCGTAAATTATGTTAGTTGTTGCTGAAATATAATCATATTGCCGGAGAATGCCGTAGAAAAATTTTCCGGATTTGAAAAAAATTTTTTCGCAGATTCAGCGCGGTCACGGGATTTACTGCGAAATAGTGCGGAAATTCAAGTGTATATGGAGATTCTGTCGGTCATTGCTCATCGGACATCGGAGCAATGGAGCAGCATTGCTGTATTAGAAAATTGTTGCGATACATATAATAATATTGTTTTATATGGCAAATTTCCGGATGCGGGATGTGCCGGCTTCGGCTGATATGGATTCCGGCGCCGCGCAGCCGGTTTCCGTTTCGCAGTCTCAGAACAGACTTGAAAACGGTCGGCGATTGTGATATAATATAGGCTGACGTATAAGCAATCCGATTGATTCAGACCGGCAGAAAGGAGCGGTTACGGTGCATCATTTGTATTATCTCATGGGCAAGAGTGCATCCGGCAAGGATACAATCTACAAGCGGCTGCTGGAACGGTTTCCGATGATTCAGCCGATGGTGCTGCATACGACCAGACCGAAGCGCGCGGGCGAGCAGGAAGGCAGGGAATACTTTTTTATTTCGGCAAAGCAGCTGGTGCAGATGCGCGATGCGGAACGCTTGATCGAGGAGCGCACCTATCACACGAAAAAAGGCGACTGGACCTACTGCACCGCAAAGGACAGCATCGACCTGCAAAGCGGCAGCTATCTCGGCATCGGAACGCCCGAATCCTACGGGAAAATCCGTGCATATTACGGTGCGGATGCCGTGATTCCCGTGTATATTTCGGTCGAGGACGGCGTCCGTTTACAGCGCGCACTGGATCGTGAGCGCGCGCAGGCGGTTCCGAATTATGCGGAGCTGTGCCGCCGGTTTCTAGCGGATGCGCAGGATTTTTCCGAGGAGAAGCTGACAGCGGCAGGCATTGCAAAGCGCTTTTCCAATGATGACCTGGAGCAGTGCATCGCTGAGATCACGGACTATTTTGCATCGTTCGGCGAATAAAACAAAACCGCGAAACCATGCATCTGCATGATTTCGCGGTTCTTTTTATGAAATTTTAACCGGTCAGAGGTCATATCTGCCCTGAAAATGATTGCACCGGTGCGGCTGCTGAGCCGCTGCACAGATGTTTCATACTGTTGCAGATATGCATTTGTTCAGTGGAATTCCTCGTTCGGATTGAGCACGATCGGCGACTTCCAGCGGATGCCGTATTCGCTGCGCAGAATCATGCGCTTAGCCATCCAGTATTCCTTGCAGTAATCATAGTAGCCGCGCTCATGCTCCAGCGCTTCGTCGATCTTCTCCTCAAGCTCGAAGCGAACCGCCAGATATTCCGGTGTCAGCTCGACCGGATCGGTCTCCGGCTCGGAATCGGCAGCATCCTTTGCCTCCTCGTAAACGGCGGCATAGCCCTCGCTGCCGAGATCGGCCTGGAGCATTGCCTCCATTTTCAGCGTAACGCCTTCCGCGGTATGCAGCGCGCAGGTAATCACCGAGAATGCGCTGTCGGAGAGATCAAGCAGCTCGCCGTTTTCGAGCACCTTGATATTCTGTCCCAGCAGCTCGCGCATGCTTGTATAAGCGCGCTGTGCATAGGCAAGTGCTTCGGGCCAGAAATGGCTTTCCGCATAGGTGTTTGCGGTATCCTGACAGTAGCGCAGGCAGTCCGACCAGCGCCCCTCCGCCTCGAGCATCGTCAGTGCGCTCTGACACCGCTCGATTGCCGGATGCGCGCGCCATGAATCAAACTGCATGGAATGGAACTGCTGCAAAAGCAGACAGGTGTAGAGCTGATCGACTGCGAGATCTGCCGTCGGATGCGCCTCAAATGCAGCGATGATACGTTCAAGCATCCGTTCCGTGAAGGCGATGCCGAGGTCTGACGCACGTTCAGAATTCAGCAGATTCAGATATTCCATGAGCTCCGTCTGCTTTTCCTGCTCGGAATGGTCGGTGCTCTGGAGAAACTGCTCAAGCTGTTCGCCCTTCTGTACAAGTTCCTGATGTCTGGAATCGTCCTTGGAATACATGGTAATGCCTCCTTGCTGACAGTGTTCTTTTTGTGTATGACGAAGCCTTTGCTCTTATCATTGGTATTTAGTATATCATACCATAATTTTCGCCGGTTGTCAAGCGAATTGCAGAGAAAATGCCAAATTTGTACAAGCTGATGCAGGAATGCGGAAATATGCGGAAATACGGGCGAAATTGCCGCCTGAAATCGCATATTTGCCTGTGCGGATTTTGTGCAAAAAAGAGAAAAATCCGGATATCCGCTGCAAACGCCTTGCATAGTATTTTGAAATGTGCTATACTGATTTCATCATGTCCCATAGCGGATTTTGTGAAATCGAGAAAAACGGAGGCTTATCAATGTCTGAGCAGAATGTAAACCTGATCCTCAAACAACATGAGAAAAACGAGGAACAAGTTGTTGTATCCATTTCAGCCATTATCCGGAAGCTGAAAAAATATTTTGCTGTCTGGCTGCTTGTTGCAATTATCATCGGCGGTCTGATCGCGGGCGTCAGCGTATTCTTCCGTACTACATCCATGACGCCTGTGCACGCAATCGTCAGTTTCACACACAAAGGTATTGAAAAGGGAAAGAATCCGGACGGCACGGATTTTGATTACAATACACTGAAATCGCCGGAGATCATCGAGGCGGCGCTGAAGGAATGCAATCTGGACAAGAGCCTGCTGGAAGCGGTTCGCCGCGGCATGCGGATCGAGGGCATCATTCCGGAGGATGCCTACCAGCGTATGAGCACATACAAGCATGTCTATGAAGCATCTTCCTCCGGTCAGCTTGCAGCCGCAACGGCAATGCTCGATGTCTCGTGGGTCTCCACGCAGTACAATCTGACCTTTAATTATAAGGAATCCGGTCTGACCCGTTCCGATGCGGTGCAGGTGCTGAACGCCATGCTCGCTGCCTACCGCGATTATTACTTCCGTGAATTCGGCTATAATGAGGCATTCGGCAACAGCCTTGCTGCAATGGACTACACGGATTATGACTATGCGCAGGCAGTCGATATGTTCCGCACGGAGCTCAAGCGCCTGAACCGCTATGTCACGGGCATCGCTGCGGACGATACCGCCCGCTTCCGTTCCTCCGAGACCGGTTATACCTTCGCAGACCTCAAGGATGCAATCAGTTCCGTCCAGACGCTGGACCTCGACCTGATCTCCTCCTATCTGAATGTCAACAATGTTTCCAAGGATAAGGACCGTCTGCAAACCTATTATGAATGGCGCATTGAGAACCTTGAGCTCGAGCAGAAGGCGGATAAGGAAGCGCTTGCTGCCGTTGAGCACGCATTCTCCTCTTATGAGAAGGATCAGGTGATTATTTTCAGCGACAGTGTTGCAAATACCGAAACGACCCTTTCCTCTGAGGAGTATGATAAGCTGATCAACCGCAGAATTGATGCACAGGAGAAGCTGACTGAGACCAATCAGAACATCGAATACTACAAGCAGCGTCTTGCAACGCTGAAAAAGACCAGTACCTCCGGTACCGCAAAAGCGGAGCGCATTGAGAAGGACCTTGCAAAGCTGAAAACCAAGATCGACAATCTGATTGATCTGGTCAACGGCACTGCCGATGACTACTACCGCAATGTCGTGCTCTCCGATTCCTACAACATCCTCGTTCCGGCAACCTCTGCTGTTGCAACGACGGTGCAGAGCGGCATCAAGAAGGCAATCGTCCCGATCTTCGGCATTGAGGCGGTTCTGCTCATGGTTTATCTTGCAGTTTCGTTCGGTCAGGCGCTGGTTGAGGAGACCCGCAAGCGCAACAATAAGCTGGCTGCCGAGAAGGCAGGTGCAGCCGGTGCGGAGACCGTTGAGAAGTCCGATGAGAAGCCGGAAAAGTCTGATAAGAAAAAGTCTTAACTGAAAACGACAGTGTCCGCACGGGGATTTTTCCCTGTGCGGATGTTTTCTTGTATCAACCGTTGAAAAGCATTCCGGTGCTTGCATTTTTTCTCTAAAAATGGTATACTAATAAAATAGGGTTATTATAGGCTGACGGAAAATCGGAGGTGAAGGAGCTTGCTGAAACGCTGGAAGATCGGCGAGCCGGATATCAAAAAGGCGGAGCAGCTTCGCAGACAGGGCAGTATCTCACAGCTCTGTGCGGAGGTTCTGGTCTCACGCGGCATTGAAAATGTGGAACGCGCAGCCGAGCTGCTGAATGTTTCGGAGATAACCGATCCGTTTCTGCTGAAAGATATGGATATTGCAGCGGAGCGGATTCTCGCGGCGGTAGACAGCGGTGAGCGCATCTGTGTCTACGGCGACTATGACTGTGACGGCGTGACCGCGACGGTTATGCTGACGGACTGGCTGCTCTGCGCCGGTGCCGATGTGACATGGTACATCCCGACGCGCAAAGAGGGATACGGCATGCGCAGCGATCAGATTCGCCGCCTGCATGAGGAGGGCGTTTCGCTGATCGTGACCGTGGATAACGGCATCTCTGCGATAGAAGAAGCAAAGGTGATCAAGGAGCTCGGCATGGAACTCGTCATCACCGATCATCACCGCGCAGGCGATGAATTGCCGGAGGCGGTTGCTGTTGTCGATCCGTTCCGTCCGGACTGCGCCTCGCCTTATAAGACGATTTGCGGCGCCGTGGTCGTCCTCAAGCTGATTGCAGCAATGGACGGCGGCGAATGGGAGCCCGCGCTCGAGCAGTTCGGCGATCTGGCAGCACTGGCGACGATTGCGGATGTCATGCCGCTGGACGGTGAAAACCGGTTTATTGTGCAGCGCGGCTTGCAGCTCCTTGCCAATACGGAGCGCATGGGTCTGATTTCGCTCATGGCAGTCTGCGGCATGGAGGAGGGCGAGGCAGTTTCCGCGCAGGCGGCAGCTTTCCAGCTGATTCCGCGGATCAATGCGGCAGGAAGATTTGCTTCGGCAACGCTGGCGGCAAAGCTGCTGCTGACCGATGATCCGGACGAAGCACAGCTCCTTGCCGGTGAAATCCATTCACTCAATCAGGATCGCCGCGTGACAGAGCAGGAGATTACCGATGAGATTCTCGATGAAATCCGCCGGAATCCGAAGCTGCTCAGCGCGCGTGTATTGGTTTTTGCCGGTGAAAACTGGCATCATGGGGTGATTGGTATTGTAGCGGCGCGGATTATGGAGCGCTTCGGCAAGCCCTGCTTCCTCATGGCGAAGGAGGCGGACGGCTACCGCGGTTCCGCGCGCAGCTTCGGCGATTTCTCCGTGTTTGAATGCTTAAAGGCATGTGAACCGCATCTGCTGCGCTACGGCGGACATACCGGCGCCGGCGGATTTACCGTGCCGGAAGCGGAAAAGGACGCATTCTGTGCCGCAATTCAGGCATATGCGGCAAAGCAGAATCCCGTGATGCCGGTCATGACGGCAGAAGCGGTGCGCGCACTGGAGCCGCAGATGCTCACGCCGGAGAATGTGCAGGGACTTTCGGTGCTGGAGCCGTTCGGCACGGGCAATCCGAAGCCGATGTTTGTCCTGAAGGAGATGACGGTTGCCGAGGTGCTGCCACTCTCGAACGGGGCACATACCAAGCTGCGGCTCCGCGGCGGAAACGTGCAGCATGAGGTGCTGATCTTCCGCCTCAGACCGGAGGAAACCGGCATCTCGGCAGGCATGCAGATCGACGTTCTGATCTCCGCGGATGTCAAGGAATACATGGGGCGGCAGTCTCTGACACTGCGTGCGGAGGACTGGCGTACCTCGCAGGCTGCGCAGGAGCAGGCGATTGCGGCACAGGCTGCATATGATGCCTACTGCCGCGGCGAGCAGCTTCCGGCGCCTGCTTATTATCAGCGCATGTGCCCGCACCGGAATGATCTGGTTGCAGTGTATCAGCTGGTGCAGCGGATGCCGATGACAGTCTCGCAGATTTGTACGGCACTGCACGGCAAGGGCATGAACCGCTGCCGTGCGCGCATGATCGCGGATATTTTCGCAGAGCTGAATCTGCTCAGCTATGATGCCGTGACGGAGACGCTTTCTAAGCTGCCGGTGACGCAGAAGCGTGAACTGGACGAGTCGGAAAGCTACCGCCGCATTTATGAATTGGCAAAGGCAGCGCAGTGAACGCTGCATAACAGAACGGGAAACGTGCAAGAGGATTGTGACATAACAGAGAGGAGATGATCCCATGCCCGAATTTCATAATGAGACATATACGATTGACATGATCATCGCAAAGATTCTGACCGATGACCGTCAGTATGATATCAGCAAGCTGATTGCGGCATATGAGTATGCGGCGCAGTGCCATGAGGGACAGGTACGCTCGTCCGGTGAGCCGTATATTATTCATCCGGTCGCAGTTGCATACATTCTGCTTGAGCTCGGTATGGATACCGATACACTCTGCGCGGCGCTGCTGCATGATGTCGTCGAGGATACCGCCGCAACGCGCGAGGATGTGCAGAAGCGCTTCGGACACGATGTTGCGATGCTGGTCGAGGGCGTGACAAAGCTCGCCAAGGTGCCGACCTTTACGAAGGAGCAGCAGCAGGCGGAGAATGTCATGAAGATTCTGCTGGCGATGTCGCAGGATATCCGCGTCATGATCATCAAGCTCGCGGACCGTCTGCATAATATGCGGACGCTGCAATACCGTCCGGAGCATAAGCAGCATAACACCGCATTCGAGACCATGAATGTCTATGCACCGATTGCGCACCGCCTCGGCATCACATCTGTACAGGAGGAGCTTGAGGATTTGTCCTTCTATTATCTCGATCCCTTTGCATATTCCGAGATCGAGAGCCTCCTTGATAACAAAAAAGAGGAGCGCGAGGCGTTCATCGAGAGCATCAAGCAGCGGATCGCAGAGCGCTTCCGTTCACTGGACTTTGTGGCGCCGCCGCAGATCGACGGGCGCGTCAAGAGCATCTACGGCATCTATAAAAAGGTGTATATCAACCACAAATCCATTGATGAGATTTACGATAAATATGCGGTGCGCGTGATTGTGACGACGGTCAACGAGTGCTACAGCGTGCTCGGTCTGATTCATGATATGTTCCGTCCGATTCCGAACCGCTTTAAGGATTATATTGCGAATTCCAAGGCGAACGGCTATCAGTCGCTGCATACCTCCGTGCTCGGCAAGGAGGGCATTCCGTTTGAAGTGCAGATTCGTACATGGGAAATGCATGCAAATGCGGAATACGGTGTCGCAGCGCACTGGAAATACAAGGAGCGGATCGAAGGCAATTCGGTCATGGATACGCGCATTGCGTGGATTCGTCAGGTGCTGGAAACACAGCAGGCGAGCGACGATCCGGAGGAGCTTGTTGCAACGATCAAGAATGATATTGCGCCGGAGGATGTCGTTGTTATGACGCCGAAGGGCGATTCGATCAGTCTGCCAATCGGCTCGACGGTCATTGATTTTGCGTATCATATCCATACGCAGATCGGTCACAAATGCGTCGGCGCGAAGGTGGACGGCAAGATCGTCCAGCTTTCCTACCGCCTGAATACGGGCGAAATCTGCGAGATCCTGACGAGCAAGGATCCGAACAAGGGTCCGAACCGCAACTGGCTGGATATTGTCCGGACGAATGAAGCGCGCGCGAAAATCCGTTCATGGTTCAAGCGTGAGCGGCGCACGGAGAATATTGCAGCCGGCAAGGCGAATATCGAGCATGAATGCCGCCGGATGCACATACAGATGACGCCGGAGCAGCTTTCTGCGATTGTGCGGGAGGATTTGAACCAGCCGAATTGTGAGACGCTTGACGATTTCTTTGCTGCGGTCGGTTACGGCGGCATTTCGCTGATGAAGGTCATGCCGCGCATCCGTGAGTATTACATCCGCCGGTTCGCGCCGCCGGAGCAGCAGGCTGCTTTGCAGGAATCACTGCCCGAGATGCGGCATCCGGTCAAGAGCGTTACGGGCATTATCGTGGACGGCATTGAAAATGTGGAAGTAAAGCTCGCGCGCTGCTGCTCTCCGCTGCAGGGCGAGAAAATCATCGGCTTTACGACAATGGGTCACGGCATTACGATCCACAAGCAACAGTGCCGGAAATATCAGGAGGCACTGGTGCAGAACGATCCGGCGGAAATGCGCCGCTGGGTGAAGGCAACGTGGGCGTCGAATGCGCCGGCAGCTGAAATGAAGGCGAATATCGAGATACTCTGCGTCAACAGCATGAATCTGCTGAACGATGTTTCGCAGGTGATCGGCGAGGCGCATCTGCCGGTATCGAATTTTAATCTTCACATGAAAAAGGACGGAAATGCGATGATTCATGCGACGGTGTCGGTCAGCTCCGCGGAGCAGCTGGATACTTTGCTGAACCGCCTGCGCACCGTCCGTGACGTCATTTCGGCGGACAGAGCTGCGTACTGACACGCTGCATATGAAGGAAACGGCGGCGGGCTCTGTCCGTGCAATGATTCATGCGACAGTGTCAGTCAGCTCGACGGAGCAGCTTGATACGCTGCTGAACCGGCTGTGCACTGTCCGTGATGTCATTTCGGCAGACAGAGCTGCTTACTGATACTGCGCATGAAAGAAATGGAGGCGGGCACTGCCCGTGCGATGATTCATGCGACAGTGTCGGTCAGCTCCGCCGAGCAGCTTGATACCCTGCTGAACCGCCTGCGCACTGTCCGTGACGTAATATCGGCAGATAGAGCTGCATACTGATACGCTGCGTATTAAGGTATCGCTGCGCGATGATTGATAATGGGGGCTCCTCGCCCCTAATCCACTCGCTGGGGATGTTATCACCAGACCCCGTTTTGATGTGAAAACGGGTGGAGTGATGCTGCTTTTTCTCTTTCCGGATGTTATTTGCGAAGCAGTTACCTGATAAGAGAAACAGCATAATGAACAATGAAATGATCCTGACAGCAAGAAACTCAAAAGGAGAATTAAACCAATGCTTGCAATCAAAAAACTGCCCGTCGGAGAACTGGAAGCGAACTGTTTTCTGGTCTCTGACAGTGAGAAAAACGCTGTGATCATCGACCCGGGTGCGGAGCCGGATTATATTCTCTCGGAGATCGAATCACTTTGTCTCAAGCCACTTGCGATTCTGCTGACGCATGCGCATTTCGATCATTTCGGTGCGGCTGCGGAGATCATTGAGAAATATCAGATTCCGCTTTATGTGCATACGCTGGACCGTCCGCTTGTGACCTCATCGGAGTATTCGCTGGCGGTATCGCTCGGCTACGGTGCGCAGTACCGCTGTCCCGATGCAGATTTTATCCGCACCTTTGAAGATAATGATACACTGAAATTTTCGGAGGAACTTTCGTTTCTTGTACTGCACACGCCGGGTCACTCGCCGGGCAGCTCGTGCTTCCGTCATGAAGATATCATTTTTTCCGGCGATACGCTTTTCCGCGACGGTGTCGGCAGAGTTGATTTTCAGGGCGGCAATATCCATGATATGCGCAGATCGCTGGCAAGGCTCGGCGCACTGGAAGGCGACTGCACGGTCTATACCGGTCACTATGCCGAGACCTCGCTCGAGCATGAGCGTACCTTCGGGCATTATCTGATCCCGAGAAAGCTGTGAGTACGGTCGAATTACAGCGCGCGGATGTGTCCTGCTGTGAAGCGGTTTTGCAGATGCAGAAGGAAGCGTTTGCAGCGCTGCTCGAAACATATCAGGATTATGAGATCAATCCGGCGAACGAGACCGCAGAACAGGTCATGCAGCGTCTGATGCAGCCGGAGACTTATTATTATTTTATCACGGTAAACGGTGAAAGAGTCGGGGCAATCCGGATTGTCGATGCAAAAAACGGCAGCCGCAAGCGCATTTCGCCGCTGTTTATCCTGCCGCAGTACCGGAACCGCGGCTATGCGCAGGCGGCGATCCGCGAAGCCGAGCGCATCCACGGTGCGGAAAACTGGGAACTCACAACGATCATGCAGGAGCCGGGCAACTGTCACCTGTATGAGAAAATGGGCTATCACCGCACCGGCGAGCCGCAGAAGATCAATGAACGCATGACGATTGTGCAATATGAAAAGGATCATCCGGAATTACTGATCAGGGAAATCGGCATTGCGGATATTCCTGCATGTGTGCAGGTGATCCGGCGCAGCTTTCAGACGGTTGTAGATGCATTCGGCTTTACCGCTGAAAATGCGCCGTATTTTACGGCATTTGCGACGGATGAAGCGAGAATGCTGTACTGGATGCAGGAACAGCATCGCCCGATGTACGGTCTCTTTGCGGACGGCATACCGGTCGGCTGTTATAATCTGCTGCTTGGCGCGGATGCGGAATGCGAGCTGGGCAGTCTTTGTGTGCTGCCGGAATACCGGCACTGCGGGATCGGCGGGCAGCTTCTGAACGATGCACTCAAACGGGCTGCCGGACTGGACTGCTGCATCATGAAACTGAGCATTGTGGAGGAAAACACAGTGCTGCGCCAATGGTATGAGGGATTCGGCTTTGTGCATACCGGCACGAAGAAATATGATTTTTTCCCGTTTACATGCGGCTATTTGGAGAAACCGATCCGGCAGCCGGATTCAGATGATTGAAAAGAACGGAGGCAGACTGCTTTGGTCATTCATACATACGGACACAGCCGTACCTACGAAATGGAAGCTCTGCTCAAGCTGTTCCGTCCGGCGGAACGGTTCACATTTTCAACAGAGCCGGAGCCGCCTGCTGACATCGAATGCTTTTCTGCGGTGCTGCTGCCGGCGGGGGACGGAATGCGTCTGACCTGTCGGGTGTGCATCGGCGGAAATCTGCGAAGCAGCGAGAAAATTCTGCCTTCGGATACGCCGAATAATATCCTTGACAGAGAGATTTCCGGACTGAGTTATCCGATGTTCTGTGAGATGACCGGCATCGCGCCTGCATGGGGCATGCTGACCGGTATCCGTCCGGTGAATCTGCTGCGGAAATTTGCGGCGCGCACCGGCAGTCTTGCGCAGGCAGCGGATGATTTCCGGAACATCTGGCATGTGACGGAGGAGAAAACGCAGCTTGCAAAGGACATTCTCGCAGTGCAGCAGCCGATTCTCGATGCTGCGCCGAAGAACGGCGTCGGGATTTATGTCTCGATCCCGTTCTGCCCGACGCGCTGCAAATACTGTTCATTTGTCAGCAATTCGGTTGCGCAAATGGGCAAACTGGTCGATGATTATGTGCAGTGTATGTATAAAGAAATCGAACTTGTCAGCGGGATTGTCCGGGATTACGGTCTGGCCGTTGACAGTGTCTATATCGGCGGCGGCACACCGACCTCAATCGACCTGTATCAGCCGCTGGACTGGCTGAACCGTAATTTCGTGATCGGGCAGCCGCTGCGGGAATTTACCGTCGAAGCGGGCAGACCGGATACGATCACGCGGGAGAATCTCTCGTATCTGCGGCAGTTTGGCGTGACGCGCATCTCGGTCAATCCGCAGAGCTTTCAGGATCATGTGCTGAAAGCGGCGGGGCGTCCGCACACCGCGCAGGACGCCGTTGACAAATACCTGCTGGCGCGTGAGCTTGGCTTTGACAATATCAATATGGATTTTATTGCGGGACTGCCGGAGGATACCGTGCAGGGCTTCCGCGAGAGTATCGACCGCGCAGTCGAGCTTTCTCCGGAGAGCATTACGGTGCATTGTCTGTCGCTGAAAAAGGCGGCGGACTTCTATCAGAGCCTTTCGATGCCCGATGCGGATGCCGTCAGCGAAATGGTCGCATATGCGCAGAAAACGCTGACCGCCGCAGGCTACAGACCGTATTATCTCTACCGGCAGAAGAATATGGCGGCAAATCTTGAGAATGTCGGCTATGCAAAGTCGGGATTTGAAAGCGCCTACAATGTCATGATGATGGACGATTCGCAGACGATTCTCGGCATCGGCGCAGGTGCATCGACGAAGGTGCTCGGCGGCAGACGCGGCATTGAGCGCCTGACCGAATGCAAGTATCCTTATGACTATCTTGCGCGGTTTGATGAACTGATGACTGAAAAAGAACGGCAGCTCAGAGAATTGTTAAGCGTATCGTGACTGTTCAGGGAGAAGGTGCTTTCGGGAGGCACAGAAAAAAGCTGAGGTTTTCTTCCTCCATTCTACTTGCTCCTTCCTCCTTATTTTGATAACGAAAGGATAATATATGACTCAATATATCGACATCGGGCTGAATCTGTTTTGCAGGCAGTTCCGCGATCCCGACCGCATCATCGCAGACGCGGCAGCGGACGGGGTCTCCTGCATCCTGACCGGCTCGGATATGAAAGAAAACGAAGCGGTCAGCAGCTATGTGCAGACGCATGACTGCTGGGGCACCTGCGGCATCCACCCGCACAGTGCCGATCATGCGCGCCCTGAGGATTTTGTGCGTATCCGCGAGATCGTGACGCAGAATCCGAAGATTGTCGCAGTGGGGGAGTGCGGGCTCGATTACGACCGCATGTTCTCAACCAGAGAGAATCAGCTCCGCTGCTTTGACCGGCATATCAAACTTGCGGAGGAGCTCGGAAAACCGCTCTTTCTGCATGAGCGGAGTGCATCGGCAGATTTTATCGCGCGAATGAAAAAACATCCGGAGCAGTGCAGCCGTTCAGTCGTGCATTGCTTCACCGGCGATGCGCAGACGCTGAAAACCTATCTTGATATGGGCTTTTATATCGGTATCACGGGCTGGATCTGCGATGACCGCCGCGGCAAAGCGCTGCGCGAGGCAGTCCGGCTGATTCCGCTTGACCGGCTGATGATCGAAACAGATGCGCCCTATCTGATTCCGAAAAATGTGGAGGGGCTCGGGCATGTCAATGTTCCGCAGAATATCCGGTATGTGGCAGCGGAGCTTGCAAAGCATATGCATACGGACGAGGCGGACCTGACTGCACAGGTTCTTGAGAATACCCGCCGCTTCTTCGGATTGGGCTGAATCGGGAAAAATACAGATTTTGCCGCCGGAAATCGCACAAATGTGCTTTACATTTCAGGCGCTTTGTGTTATAATAGAAACATATATTCCAGAATCGAAAAAAGGTGGAGAGTAACATGAGCAGACAACCGGGGGCAGCGGTGCGCCGACCGCTGGCGGAACGCCGTGAGCCCTATCTGCGGATATTCCTGCTGAGCTTCGGCATGATGATGCTTCTGCTGGTGCCCGTTATGATCTATACGGGCGGCTTTTTTACGTATTACGGTGATTTCAATTCGCAGCAGCTCCCGTTCTATTACCTTGCGCATGATGCCGTGCAGCAGGGTTGCTTCGGCTGGAACTGGCAGACGGACCTCGGTGCGAATTTCATCGGGTCATATTCGTTCTATCTGCTCGGCAGTCCGTTTTTCTGGCTGACGGTTCCGTTCCCGCAGGAATGGGTGCTGTATATGATCCCGTATCTGCTGGCGCTGAAGCATGCGATCGCCGCGGTAACGGCATATGCCTATATCCGGCGCTTTGTCCGCAGCCGCAATGCCGCGCTGATCGGTGCGCTGCTCTATGCATTCTCCGGCTTCCAGATGTATAATGTATTCTTCAACCATTTTCAGGATGTGACCGCGTTCTTTCCGCTGCTGCTGCTGGCAATGGAGCAGCGCGTCAATGAAAACCGCCGCGGCGTCTTCGGTCTGACGGTCGCACTCCTCGGTCTGATTAACTATTATTTCTTCTCCTGCGAGGTCGTGTTCACGGTGATGTATTTCATCATCCGCTGCACGAGCAAGGATTTCCATGCAAATGTCCGCAAGTTCTTCGGCATTGCGCTGGAAGCGGTTTTCGGCACGATGATTGCCTGTGTCCTGCTGCTGCCTGCGGCGCTTGCCGTCCTTGATAACTACCGTGTCCATACGCATATGTTCGGCATGGATATGGTCGCATATTCCGACCGCACCCGTATTCCGCGCATCATTCAGGGCTTCTTCATGATTCCGGATGTGCCTGCCAGACCCAATCTGTTCCGTTCGGATTACGGAAAATGGTCGTCGATTGCGGGCTATCTGCCGATGTTCTCCATGGCGGGCGTAATCTCGTTTATGGCACAGAAGCGGAAGCACTGGGCGACGAAGCTGATCGCCGTCTGCACGGTCTGCGCGATGATTCCGATTCTGAACTCGATGTTCTATACCTTCAACAGCTCCTATTACGCACGCTGGTTCTATATGCCGGTGCTGATCATGGCGATGATGACAGCCTATGCGCTCGACAATCCGAAGATTCGCTGGAAGGGCGGCATCATCACCTGTGCTGTTGTCAATGTCATCTTTATTCTGATTTCGCTGCTGCCGCGCAAGGTAGACGACGAGATCAAATGGTTTGATTTTCCGCAGTATCCGGCATTCTTCTGGGTGTCGGCTGCACTGACGCTGGTGATGCTCTATTTTGTCGTACTGATTGCAGTTTCGCGCGGCAGAAGCAGAAAGGTGTTCCGGCTGGCAGTCTGGGCGACGGTATTCTCCTGCCTCTGCACGGGCGGCAGTATGCTGTATTTCGGCATCGGGCTCGGCGCGGAGCCGGTCTCCTATCTGAAAGCATCCTACAAGGCGAAGGATGAAATCTCCATGGAGATGCCGGAGAATCAGTTTGCGCGGATTGATATTTCAAAGGATCATGACAATTATCCGATGTTCTGGGGCTATTCCAATATGCGCTGTTTCCACAGCATCGTTCCGCCTTCGCTCATGGAGTTCTATGATGCGGTCGGCGTGCAGCGCGATGTTGCATCGCGTGCGGAGACAAAATTCTATCCGCTGCGTGAGCTGTTCAGCGTGAAGTATTATGTGGAGCATGTCACCGGCAATGATGCGGGCGAGCAGCATGATCAGATTGCGGATATGCCGATGTTCAAATTCCTGAAACAGGAAGCCGGATACCGAATCTACGAAAATGAAGCATATATCCCGATGGGTATTGCATATGACAGCTATATCGACCGCGAGGATTTTGACAAAATGACCGATCTTGCAAAGCAGAAGATTCTGCTCAAGGCGGTTGTGCTGAGTCCGGAGCAGCGGGATGCCTATGCCGGCATGCTGGAACCGGTCAGCGGCTCGGATAAATATGCAATGTCCGATGATGAATTTATTGCCTACTGTCAGGAACGCGCAGCGGATACCTGTGACAGCTTCCGTTATGATTCCTACGGCTTTGATGCGGCGATTACGCTGGAAAAGCCGGAAATGGTCCTGTTCAGCGTGCCTTATGAAAAGGGCTGGACGGCACAGGTCAACGGTCGGGATGCAGAAGTCGAGCGCGTGGATGTCGGCTTTATGGCAGTGCGCTGCGGCGAGGGCGCGAATACGATCACCTTCCGCTATGAGACGCCCGGTCTGCGCGTCGGCATCATCGTTATGTGCTGCGGTGCGGCGGGTCTGCTGCTGTATCTGCTTCTCATGGCGATTCTGGACAGAGGGACAGTTCCTGCATATCCGAAGCAGAAGCACTATTATGATTATGACGGCATGGAATCGTTCACAGAGCATCTGCGCTATATGAACCATGCCGCATGGAAGCAGCGTCCGTCGCCGCGCCGTGTGCGGGCACAGGCAAAGCCGGCGGCACATCCGGCGGAGACGCATGATTCCGAGCCGGAGCTGCCGGACCCGTTCGCAGCAAAGCCTGCGGATTCCGGCGCAGAGGAGGACTATGAGGAGTATGACAATGGCGACTGAGCTTCAACCGGCGCCGCATCTGAAAGAGGAGCGGCTCCGTTCTGAGGATATTTATCATGGCAGGATTCTGGATATCACCAGAGATACCGTCCTGCTGGAAAACGGTACGGAGGCACTCCGCGAGGTTGTGCATCATCCGGGCGGTGCCTGCGTGGTGCCGCTGACGGCGGACGGCTGCGTGCTTATGGTACGGCAGTTCCGCTATCCGCATCATGCGGAGACGCTGGAGCTCCCTGCCGGCAAGCTCGAATCCGGCGAGGCGCCGCTGCAATGTGCCGTGCGTGAGCTGAAGGAGGAGGTCGGCGGCGAGGCAGAGAAGCTCGAACCGCTTGGCTCGCTTTTCCCGACGCCTGCCTATGACGAGGAAGTCATTTATATGTATCTGGCGCGGCAGATCACCGAAACCCATGCACAGTCGCTCGATGAAGATGAATTCTTAGACGTTGTGCGTCTGCCGCTTGCGGAAGCCGTGCAAATGGTCATGGATGACCGCATCAAGGATGCCAAGACGCAGATCGCTCTGCTCAAGACGGCATTCCTGCTGCAAAATGAGCAGAATCACTGAGGCAAAAAAAGACTGTCCGGCGCGGTATACACGCCGGACAGTCCGGAAAAGCCTCATGCCTTTGGATCAGAATTCGATTGCGGGCGATGCATCGGATCCCGTAACAGGATTGTCAGCGACAGGCTCCTCTGCCTCTGCCATTTCAGCTTCCGCCTGCATCAGTGCGAGCTGTTCCTGATAGGCGTTGAGAATCTGGTTCTCCAGGTATTCTCTTGCCTGTGCGGAGATCGGGTGAACGATGTCGCGGAAGATGCCGCCCTCATCCTTACGGCTCGGCATTGCGACGAAGAGACGGCTTTCGCCCTGCACAACCTTAATGTCGTGAACTGCGAGCATCTGGTCAAGCGTAATGGAGACGATTGCGCGCAGTCTCCCTTCTGTCATCATTTTGCGAATTTTCAGATCGGTGATTTCCATGGTAATGTTCATTCCTTCCGTTGAAGTGATATTGCAGTGTGTCTGATAACCGGTATATCGCCGGAGACGCAGGAGCTTGGCGCCCCGAAAAGATACCGCTTTGCATATATCATAGCATGAAAATGTGTTGATTGTGTGAATATTTTATGTCAATCTGCAATTTGTGCAGCTGACAGCACAAAAAAATAATTGAATATCCGGTGACTGTTCCCTTGCATACGGTGTATAATATACAAAGCAAACCGTCTGCGCAGACCGGATCAAGAAGAATCAGAGAGGATCGTGTTCATTTATGAGTTCCATTTTAGAAGGCAAGCAGCATGTCCATATGATCGGCATCGGCGGCAGCGGCATGTACCCGCTTGCGCAGGTGCTGCATGCAAAAGGGATATACCTGACCGGCTCGGATAACAACGAGACCGATACGCTTGCAGCCGTCCGTGCGATGGGAATTCCGGTACAGCTCGGTCAGCGCGCGGAGAATATCGAGGGCGCCGATCTGGTTGTATATTCCGCAGCAATCGCCAAAAACAATCCCGAACGTGCGGCGGCGGAAGCCTCCGGCGTTGCGATGCTGGAGCGCAGCGAGCTGCTGGGGCTTGTCTCGGAGTGGTATTCCGAAGCGGTCTGCATTGCCGGAACGCACGGCAAAACCACGACCTCCTCGATGCTCGCGCAGATCCTCTTTACTGCCGGTATTGATCTTTCTGCGGTGATCGGCGGCAAGCTGCCTGCAATCGGCGGCAGCGGCAGAGCGGGAAGCAGCGATGTTTTTGTCTGCGAGGCATGCGAATATGTGGATACCTTCCTGCATCTTTCGCCGGATATTGCGGTCATCCTGAATATCGACGAGGATCATATGGAATATTTCCATACGCTCGATAACCTGAAAGCATCCTTTACAAAGTTTGCGCAGAAATCGAGCAAATATGTGCTCTATAACGGCGATGACAAAAACAGCTGCGATGCAATGGCGTCTGTGACCGGAAAGACCATGCTCCGGTTCGGCACCGGCGCAGACTGTGAATGGCGCGCAGCGGATATCAGGCATACCGATGAGCAGACCACGACCTTTACGGTCTGGCATGAGAGCGAATGCCTCGGCACCGCAACGCTGCTTGTCCCGGGACTGCACAATGTTCTGAATGCACTTGCTGCAATCGCATCCGCGACACTCGTCGGACTGAATTTTGCACAGTGTCAGGCGGGTCTGCTGGAATTTCACGGTGCAAAGCGCCGCTTCGATGTTCATGCAAAGGTCGGCGGCATCACAGTCGCGGATGACTACGGACATCATCCGGCAGAGATCGCTGCAACACTGAAAGCGGCGAAGGCAATGCCCTTCAAGCGGGTCATTGCGGTGCACCAGCCCTTCACCTATTCGCGGACGGAGCGTCTGCTCGATGATTTTGCCGATGCGCTGCAAATCGCGGATATCGTGGCACTGACGGATATTATGGGCGGCAGAGAGACCAACACGCGCGGAATCTATACGCGGATGCTGGCGGAGAAAATTCCGGACTGCATCTGGTTCCCGCAGGATGAGACAGAGCCTGAAAACGATACGCGGAAGTATCAGAATTTTGATGCGGTTTGTGAGGCAGTCTGCCGGATTGCGCAGTCCGGCGACCTGATTATCACGCTGGGCTGCGGCGATGTCAACAAGCTCTCAAAGGAGATCGCCGATACACTCCGCAGCCGATGAACCGGAGAAGGGAAGATTGTTATGCTGAATGACAGGGCAAAAACGATTTACAACTATATCCGAAGCCGGATCGACGACGGCTATGCACCGACCGTGCGTGAAATCTGCGCCGCACTGGATATCGGCTCGACCTCGACGGTTCACCGCTATATCAATCTGCTTGTCGAAGAGGGTCTGCTCGATAAAATGGACAATCAGAACCGCGCGATCCGTCTGCACGGCAGTACCGTGCGCAATGTGCCGCTCGTCGGAACGGTCACGGCAGGCGTGCCGATTACGGCTGTCGAAAATATCGAGGATCACATCAGCTATGTACCGGACCGGCATTATACCGGTGAACTGTTTGCACTGCGCGTGCGCGGCGAGAGTATGATCAACGCCGGTATTTATGACGGTGATATTGTGATCGTCGAGCAGTGCAATACGGCGGAAAACGGTGAGATTGTCGTTGCGCTGGTCAACGGCGACGAAGCGACGGTCAAGCGCTTCTATAAGGAAAACGGCGGTTACAGGCTCCAGCCGGAGAATGACACAATGGAGCCGATTTATGTAAAAGACGCTGCGGTGCTCGGCAAGGCTGTCGCGCTGCTGCGCTATCTGGATCAGTAATAAAGAAAGGAAGAACATTATGATCAATCGTGTAAAGGTTGTACTGTGCGGCAGAGAATATGTGCTGCAAACGGAGGATGCACCGAGCTATGTCTATCAGCTTGCAAAGAATCTGGAGAAGCGCATCTCGGATATTACAGAGGAAAATCCGCGTGTTTCCGCGCATTCCGCGGTGATGATGGTCGCGCTCTCGACCATGGATGAGCTGACGAAGGCGAATAACAGTGTGGAGGTCATCCGCTCACAGGTCAAGGAATATGTCGATGAAGCGGGCAAGGCGCGTCTGGAGCGCGATGCCGCACTCAGAGAGATTGATGTCCTCAAGGCAAAGATCGAGCAGCTTGAGAATCTCAATAAGCTGAAATCTCTGAAGGACAGCATCAGCGACGAACAGATTCACGGAAAGAAAAAACACGGAGCTGCTGAGAAAAACGAGCAGCCGGAAGCTGACGCACAGGCAGAGCAGTCTGCTGCGGAGGAGGACGGCGAAACGCAGCTGACCTTTACCTCTGCGGAGCAATGAGCCACAGCCCTGAGCTGCTTGCGCCTGCCGGAAGCATGGAATCGCTGACGGCGGCGCTCCGCTGCGGCGCAGATGCGGTATATGTCGGTGCACGGCAGTTTTCCGCGCGCGCAAATGCCGAAAACTTTGACCGTTCAGGACTTGCCGAAGCCGCCGCGCAGTGTCATCTCTGCGGCGCATCGCTGTATCTGGCAATCAATACGCTGCTCTTTGATTCGGAATTTCCGGCGCTGGACAGCCTGCTGGAAACGGCTGCGGAAGCCGGTGCCGACGGCTGCATTGTGCAGGATATCGGGACGGCTGCGTATATTGCAAAGCGCCTGCCGACTCTGCGCCTGCACGCATCCACACAACTGACAATTCATTCGCCTGCCGGCGTGCGTTTTGCAAAGCAGGCAGGCTTTTGCCGTGTGGTACTGGCGCGCGAGCTCTCCGCAAAGCAGATCGCGGAAATCTGTGCCGAGGCAAAGCGCATCGGTATGGAAATCGAAGTATTTGTCCACGGTGCACACTGCATGTCGGTATCCGGTCAGTGCTGGATGTCGGCGGCAATGGGCGGCAGAAGCGCAAACCGCGGCTGCTGCGCACAGCCCTGCCGTCTGCCGTTTACGGCGGATGCATCGCAGAAATCGGCATGTGCACTGTCCCTGAAAGATATGTCACTTGTCCAGCATCTGCCGGAGCTGATCGGTATGGGCGTTCGGTCTTTGAAGATTGAGGGGCGCATGAAGCGACCGGAATATGTTGCGGCAGCGGTAACGGCATGCCGCGCAGCACTGCAAAATGAGCCCTATGATCTGCATGAATTGCAGGCGGTTTTTTCACGCAGCGGATTTACCGACGGCTATTATACCGGCATCCGCAGGGAAATGTTCGGCACGCGCCGCAAGGAGGATGTCACCGCGGCGCAGGATGTTCTGCGCGGACTGCGCGAGCGGTATCAGAAGCCGCGCAAGCTCGTAAGCCTTGATGCGCATTATGTGCTGCATACGGGGCAGCCGTCCGCCCTCACCGTCTCGGACGGCGTCAGCAGCGTAACGGTCACAGGGGAAGTGCCGCAGCAGGCGCTCAACCGTCCGACCGATCTGCCGCAGCTGCAAAAGCAGTTTGAAAAGCTCGGTGATACGGTTTATTCTGCCGGTACGGTGACTGCCGATCTCGATGAAAATGTGATGCTGCCCGCTTCGGCGCTGAATGCGATGCGGCGTCAGGCGACTGCAGATATGGATGCTGCGCGGATTCGCCGCAATACACCGGTACACAGGCTCGGGGATGCACTCCGGCTGCCGGAACCGTGCGCGGAACGGCAGGAGAAACCGCGGTTCCGCCTGCAAATCCGGCGGATGGAGCAGCTGAAAGAGATCGGTGATCTGGCAGATGAACTGGATGCGCTGCTGCTGCCGCTGCATCTGGTTCCTGCGTATCTGGCGGGGGAGCAGCCTGTTCCGATTGCACGATGTATGATCGTACCGCCGCGATTTCTGACGGATGAACAGGCAGAGACCGGTTTGCTGCGCGCTGCGCGCGATGCCGGACTGACGCAGCTTGCCTGTCAGAATGCTGCGGATATTGAAACGGGCAGGGCGCTCGGCTTTGCGCTGCACGGTACGCTCGGTCTGCATGTGACGAACAGCTTTGCCGCTGCGGAATGGCGCAGATACGGAATTCTGGATGCGCTTTGTTCGCCGGAAGCACAGCGCGTTTCAGTGCAGAGCCTGCCGCTCGGCATCTATGCATACGGCAGACTGCCGCTGATGCTGACGCGGAACTGTCCGGTGCAGGCACAGGTTGGCTGCGCGAAATGTAAGCATCTGCTGACGGACCGCAAGGGCGCGAATGTCTATACAGACTGCACGCGCCTGCTGGAAAAGCCGGATTATGCCGAGCTCTTCAATGCGGTGCCGGTATGGCTCGCGGACAGACCGCGGCTGCTCGGGCGCGCGGCATATGCGCTGCTTTCGATGACAGATGAACCGGCGGCGCGTGTACGTGAGGTGCTGCTGGCGTATCTGCACGGCGAAGAGGGCTTTGCGCCGTCCGTATATACGCGCGGGCTGAAATTGGATATGCTTCCGGCGGACTGAGAAGCAACAGGGTTCGGGCGATATATGTCAGAGAATAATACAAACCGCTCAATGCAGGCTGTGATGCCTGATTGAGCGGTTGTTTTTTTGATTCAGAAGCCGGCATCGTCAGCCGATTTTTGTGAATCCCATTTCCATGCCTTTGTTTTCTTTGCCGTCCTGCCAGAAGAGTGTGCCGCCTCTGACGCTGAATTTTGCGGTACCGTCATTGTAGATTTCGGTGCGTGTTTCGGTGCCGTCCTCTGCGGTGACGATATGTGTCAGTGTGCCGCCGCCGAGGCATTCCATATAAGTACCGTCCTCGCTGTAAATACAGCCGTATTCCCAGACATTGTCTTCCGATGCACTGTCTGCCCAGTGAATTTCCACAACACCCAGCTGACCGATCCGGATCGAGCATCTGTCGCACTGCCATGTGCCGATGTATTCGTCAAACGGGTTTTCTGCTTCGTTGGTATAGATGCGGACAAGCCGCTGTGTACCGCCGTTGCCGCAATAGAAGATGCCGTTTTCGCTGTGACCGCAATAGATGCCGTTCCAGAAGCTGCCGCTGTCCTCATAGAATGCAAAGAACGGAACCTTGTCGCCGTTTCCGTATTCTTCATAATCCAGCCTGACCGTTCCGTGCATCGGGACAGAACCGTTTGCAGGCTGATAGGTATAAGTGCTGTCGAGCTCGACCGTGACAAAGCCGGCATCGTCATAAACCGCGCCGTTCTGCGGGTCCTGTTCCTGATAATGCCACTTTCCGACGAGATTCCGGATATCCGTTTCCTCAGGTCTGGTGCTTTGCGACTGTCCGGCATCATCGGTATTTGTGCTGCCTGCGGAATTGTCAGTGCTTTCGGTTTTCTTTCCGAGACTGACATTGATATCGCCGTCAGAATCGACCGAAACTTCAACAGGCTGACCGTTCACCTTGATCTCTGCTTCATCCAGCATGGAGACTGCGGTGTCTTTTACAGCGGACATCGTTTCGTCATTTACGTTGATTGTGCAGCCGGTCAGGCAGACTGCTGCGCTCAGAATTGCGATTGCGATCATTTGCTTTTTCATGGTTCATTCTCCTTTTCATATTCAGGCGATTCATATTGTCGGGGGATTTCCCCCTGCTGACAATGCCATTATAGCAGATGAAAAGGAGCCTGTGCGCAGAATTACAGATTTGTAATTGCGTCAGAAGATCACCCTGCGAAGAACATATTCGCCGTCCGCGGTCGAAGCAATCTCGTAGGTGCTCATATCATCCATTGCCAGATGCTTTTTCAGGCGCGATATATTGACACGGATTGTATTCTTGCTGTCCTCGACATCGCAGCCGTAGATTTTCTCATAGATTTCGTGATAGCTGATGCGCGAGCCGAGCCGCGATGCCAGAAGATAAAGAATCTGCAATTCCCGCTGCGGCAAAGAGCATGTATTGCCGTCCAGTTCAGCGGTGCCGGAAAACAGGTCAATGATCAGATCAGGCAGTTCAATGCGCGGATGCTGTGCCTCGGGCTTTGCATTGCGGCGAAGCTGTGCCTCGATGCGCGCTTTCAGCACATTCAGATCATAGGGCTTGGTGATATAGTCATCGCCGCCGCTGCGGAAGCCCTTGATTACATCGTCATTCTCGTCGCGCGCAGTCAGGAAGATGACCGGTGCCTGCGTTTTCTGCCGCAGAATCGCGCAGAAGTCCATGCCGTCGCCGTCCGGCAGCATGACATCGAGCAGAACCAGATCGGGTACGCATTCCTCCAGCAGAAATGCTGCCTGCTGCACCGAATCGGCACAGTGTACGTCATAGCCCTCTTTTTCCAGAAAGCTCTGATTGATCCGCATGATATCGGAATCGTCCTCGACAAGCAAAATATGTGCCATAATAACCTCCGAAGTTACAATATTGTAATCCAGTTTGATTTTCGCGGAAAATATGGTATAATGAATGCACAGTCCCTGAAAGGAGTGAGGTTCTTGGAGCAAGAAACATCCCAAAGCCGTTCTCTGCGGCGCAGGCTCTTAGCTGCACTGGTCTCGTGCCTGATCGCCGTGCTCGGCATCTGCACAATGATTTTTAATTTGATCTATCAGCAGGCAGCGGTAAATGTCAATCTGTATTCCGGTGCGCTTGCCGGTCAGACCGTTTCCGCGGTCTCCGATGCGTACTATCAGCAGTTTCTTTCTGCGCAGCAGCAGTATCTGCATGACTTCGGCAGGGAGATGTCGCTGCTGTATCAGGGCACAGGCGCAGAAGCGCTCCGTGAAAGTCTGCGGGATCAGGCGCTGCAATATTTCAGCGGCTCCGATGTATTTTTCTTATATGACAGAGAGGCGCTGTGCAGCTATGAACTGAACAGCGATGTCAGCGCGGAGCAGATGATGCAGGATGCGGCTGCCGTCTTTGATCTGAAAGCGTCGGAATCGCCGGAATTCTTTGGCAGTCAGACGAATTTCAGCGGCTGGCTGGATGCCTGTATGGAACAGCCCTGCGGCGCATACGCAAAGGAAGGCGCAGGCTATGTCATCACATGGGACAATCTCTGCAATTATTCCGGCGAGAATCTCTGCTTCGGGCTGCTCATGCAGAATGTCAGCAGCTGGGCAGAGCCGGTCAGGGCAGGCGCCGCCGAACAGACCGAAGCGCTGCTGAACAGCATGGACAGTCTCTTTCGGAAATATATGTACATGATGATGATATCAGTGATCTGCGTATTTGCGGTATTTCTGATCATCTCTGCAATCCTGTCCAAGAAAATCGCCGATCCGGTTGTATCCGAGCATGATATGCTGGTACAGGTCAACGAGATGAAAACAACCTTTCTTTCCGATGCATCCCACGAGCTGAAAACGCCGCTTGCCGCGATGTCCGGTTATGCGCAGGACGCAGAACTTGACCTTATGAACGGCGGCGAAAAATCAACCGTGCAGAATAAGCTCCGGCGCATTTCCTCAGAAGCAAACCGCATGGCGCTTATGGTGACGCAGATTCTCGACGCAACGCGCATTGAGGAGGGGAGAATGGTTCTCGAAAAAGCGCCCTGCGATCTGGACAGCCTTGTGCGAAAAACGGTCGAGACCTATTTTGCGGTGCTGAATAAGAACAACAACCGTCTGATTCTGCGCATCCCGATTGATCTGCCGCAGGTCGATGCGGACAGTACCAGATTGCAGCGTGTGTTCGTCAATCTGATCTCCAATGCGCTCAAGCATACCAAGGACGGCACAGTGCTCATCAAAGCGGAAGCCGGCGAAAAGACAGTGACCGTCACGGTCAAGGATACCGGCAGCGGTATTTCACCGGAGGACCTGCCGCATATCTGGGAGCGCTACTATAAGGGAAAGCACTCCGAAACCGGCACGGGACTCGGGCTCTTTATCGTCAGATTCATCGTGGAATCGCACGGCGGTACGATCAACGTCGAAAGTGAACAGGGCAAGGGCACAGCATTTACCTTTACACTGCCGCTTGCTGCAAATCAGCTTGATGATTCCGGCGGGAATCAGATCGAACAGATGCTCCGGAAATAACCCGATTACAAATTTGTAATTCTGCACGCAAGCGGTCAATTATGTGCTATCATATAACTGTCAACAGAAGTTGAACGATAATCAAAGGAGAATGATGATCATGAAAACGAAAATGATGTTTGTGACAGCTGTACTGATGAGCCTTTGCCTGACTGCCTGCGGCGAAGAACCGGTGCAGATCAATGTGAATATGCAGGCTGATACGGAGACCGCCGTTACGACCGGAATCACAACGGCAGAAACGACAGCAGCCGTGACGGAGTCTGCCGCTGCCGCAGATACAACCGCAGCGCAGACCGTATCTGAACAGACAACTGCGGTACAGACAACCGCTGCACTTAAAGCAGAATGCCCGTATTCCGCTGACGATCTCGTCGGGGAATGGTCCATGCCGGGAACCTTCGGAACCAGAAACAACACGCTGACCGTTCGCAAGGACGGCTCGGTGATTCTGCGTTACGCAGCAGGCGGCACGCGCTTCGGCAAGGCTCGCATTGATACAGAGGAGCATCCGGACGGCTCCGTGTCCTATTGGTATGCAGTCTATGATGATGAGAGCACCCCGTGGATTTCCTTTGCCTGCGGCGAGCAGCCGGTTGACCGCATCAGCTCCGGTCAGGACGGTGAAATGCAGTTTGTCCGCATCAGTCTTGCGGATGTTGCCGTCGAGAAGATGAACAATCTGACCTTTCTGATGAAGAGCATGTCCGGCGGCGGCGGTGATCTGGCAACAGACCCGAACCGGACCGTGACGGACGGCAATCGGACCTTCACGCTGGTGACGGATGATCGCTTTGCAATCAGCAGCCTCGGCAAGATTGCCTTTGAGCGGCTGCTGGAAGAGACAGTCACCGGCGATGCGTTCACGCACTGGAAGGGAATGCTGGACGACAGCTTCCGTGAAGATGCCTATATCCTGACTTCCGGCGCACACGGCTTCTATACCTTTGAGACTGCACACGGCGTCACGCTTTCCGATCAGACGGATTCGTCCTTCACGGCGACAACCAATGATACAAGTCAGTTGGACGGCACCGGCGTTGCGTATTTTGTATTCGACGGTGTCAACTGGACCATTGAGCGCTATGAATTCCAGTGATCAGTCAAAACGAAATTGCCTGCGGGGAATCATCTTCGCAGGCAATTTTATTATAGCATATTATTGCGGAAAGCGCAAGGCGGTGCAGTGCCTTTTTGTTTGCTTGCAGATCACTGCGCGGTGATACAGCTCAGAGTGTGCCGCGCTCAGCAACGATTTCAGCGAGCTCGCCGACATTCTTCATACCGGAGACCTCCTTCATCTTGAAGCGCATACCGAATCTGCTCTCGATCTCGGAGATCAGGTTGAAATGCTCGACGCTGTCCCAGCCGTCCACATCTGCTGCAGTCAGTTCATCGTTCAGCTCGATGCTGTCATCATCGAATACCTCACGGAAAATCGGAGTCAGTGCCTCCATTGCTTCTGCCTTTGTCATAATTTTGTTCTCCTTTCTATTTGACCGCCGAAGCGGTTTGATCTGATTACTGGACGCGGATTGTCTCGATTTTATCGGTATTCGGACCGTTTGCACTGTAGCTGTTCATTGCAAACAGTACATCGGTGATGCCCTGCTCGCGCATAAAGCTGATCGCATTCAGGTCAAAATACCGCATATCCACAACATAAATCGTCTCGAAGGACGAAGTCAGGAACGGAATCAGCGCATTGCCGTAGCTGTCCTTGATGATGCAGAGCCGTCTGCCGTTCGGTATCTCGGTATCGACTTTGACAATGTGATCGTCACCTGCGATATAGGTCATATACCAGCTGACCGGTGCCGTATTCTCGATATCCATGAACATGCTGCCTTCATAGGGCGAGGCAAAGCTGCGGTTATAATAGGTCGTGGTAAAGTTCGCCTTCGGGACATACCAGAAGAATTCCTCGGGATTCTCCTTGAGGATGATATTGTTCGTATAGCCGTAGAGCGTGCCGACATAGCCTTCCTTGGAATGCCGCTCATATTCATCCATCGATACAAACGGAACCCGCGCCGTCGCGGAAAATTCCTCTGCGGCATAGAAGGCGCCGAGCGATGACCAGTGGTGATCGGTGCGCATGAAGATCGGTTCGTCCTTATGGCGTTCCAGCGCGCCGTATGCATCGACGGGGTGGACGCCGTTCAGGCAGGAATTGATATAGTCGATGTTCGCCTTTTCGCTCGTAATCAGATGCTGAAATTCCTCCGGCGTGTAGAAGGAGCAGACCGTCGGAACGACCATGGAATACATATTGACATCGGGGAGCTGTTCCTGATAGCGGTTGAGGATATTGGCGTAATTTTCGCCCATGGTCTCCCAGCCGCCGAATAGCATAATGCCGCGGTTATCGACAATCAGGATATTGTTGCTGAGCTCGCCCTCGCGCTCCGGTGCATCATTCTCCGGCGTTTCCTCCGGCTCTGCCGCAGTGGTCTCGGAAACAGTTGTCAGTGTCGCTTCGGTCTGATGCGTTTCAGTCGTTACCGCCGGAAGCGTGGTCTCAGCAGGCTTTGTTTCGGCAGGCTCCGGCTGCTTTGCAGGCACATTGCCGACGATGACGGCGCTGCCGCTCATGCCGAAGGTCTTGCGGAAATGCTGAATCAGACCCTTGAAGGTCGAGCGGAACGGGACGGTATCATTATAATACTCTGCGACGCCGCCGGTATATTTGCCGCTGAGATAATTCTCGACGGAGAATTCCGGCATTTTGGCGAGGGTACGGTTTTCCTCCATAGAAACGGTCGGGCGTTCAAAGAGCAGCATGCCGGCAGCGATGCCGAACAGCATCAGCAGGCAGACTGCGATGTTCCAGCCGGCGAAGGCGCGCTCGGTGCGGCGCTTTGTATCGGCAGCCTTGATGCCGCCTGCACGTTTCTGCCAGTCGCGGTCAAATCTTCGCTTCATTTTGCGGACGGCAGGCTTCGCTTCTGCGGTCTGCTTCTGATACATGCGTGCAGCCTCGACCTCGCTCATGGCGGGCGGCTTTGCCGTCAGGCGGCGCAGCTCGCGGATGACCTTTTCCTCATTTTTGCGGTGATTCTGCGGAGCATCCGGCTTTTCCGGTGCAGGTGCATCCGGCTCAGATGCAGCGGGTTCCGTCTCCTGCGGTGCTTCGGCAGGTTCTTCCGGCACGGATGCTGTCTCTTCGGGTGTGGTGCTTTCGGATTCCTGCCGCTGACCGGTCACCTCTGCGACGATCTGATCGACCAGCGCGTCCGTGACAGGCGATTTTTTCTTGCTTTCGGATGAAGCCAGCAGTGCTTCGACAATCTCATCGGGGTCCTGCACAGGCTTCGGCTCCTCGGGCTTCTGGGAAACCTCATCAAGCCAGCCGAATTTGCCGGTTGTATTGGAGACCGGAACGGGTGCGGTTTTATTATGCAGCGGCGCCTTGGGCGGTGCCGGTTCGGCGTTTTCGAGAATCTGCGTGACAGTCTCCTGCGCCTGCATTTTGGCTTGATGCTCCTCAACCGCGGCAGCCTCGCGCCGGATCGCTCTTGCCTGTGCGATTGCGGTACGCCGGTCGAGCTTCTGTTCTTCCTGCGGTGTATCGTCTGCCGGTTCTGTGATCTCTTCCGGCATGTCATGATGCGGCATCGCAAACGCTCCTTTCTGTTTGTTCATTCGGATTCAGGGATATGGATGCATCTGCATTCTCAGAAACGGAAATACAGGAACGGATTGTTCGTCGCATCGACAAGGAAAATACTGCTGACTGCGAGCAGCGCGGCATTTGCAAGAATCTGGAATGTATCGACCGCATAGACCGCAGCTGAGAAACGCTTTTTCAGCGCCTGCAAGCCCTCATAGAGCGGGAAGCAGCAGACAACTGCCGCGAGCAGCAGGAACAGATTGTTCTGTACCGACAGCTCAAGCACATTGTCATAGAGCACATTGCCGTTCAGTCCGACGAGATTTTTGAAAAATTCGCCCAGTCTGCCGAAATCCTCGAAATAGAAAATACCGAAGCCGATGAAAATAATGATCTTGCTGTAAATATGGCGGATGACCAGCGGAATCTTCTTGATGCGCTTCTTGCCGATGAGCTGCTCGATCAGGATAAACAGACCGAAATAAAGACCCCAGATGATGAAGTTCCAGCTTGCGCCGTGCCAGAGACCTGTGCAGAACCAGACGAGGAACAAGCCGCCGTACTTTCTGCGCTTGCCGAAGATCGGCACATAGAGCACATAATCGCGGAAGAATGTGCCGAGCGAGATATGCCAGCGCTGCCAGAATTCGGAGATATCCTTGCAGAGGAACGGGTGGCGGAAGTTTTCATCGAAATGGAAGCCGAACATTCTGCCCATGCCGATTGCCATATCGGAATAACCCGAGAAATCAAAGTAAATCTGCATTGCATAGACAATGACGGCATACCATGTTCCGGCGACGGAGAGCGCCGTGCCTTCGGAGCCGAAGAACTGATCGACAATGACCGAGAGATGATTTGCGAGAATGACCTTCTTGCCGAGACCGATCATCAGGCGCGTGAAGCCCTCGCTCAGGTCGAGCAGCGTGGTCTTGCGCTCTTTGATTTCATCGGCGATTGTGGCATAGCGGACAATCGGTCCGGCAATGAGCTGCGGAAACATCGAGATATAGAGCAGCAGATGAAACGGATTCTTCTGGACGTCGATCTTCTCCCAGTAAAGGTCGATGATATAAGAGAGAATCTGGAACGTATAGAAGCTGATGCCGATCGGCAGCGTCAGCTTCGGAACGGGCAGGCTGACGCCCGGAATCAGGTTCAGGTTTTCCACGATGAAGCCGCTGTATTTGAATACGCCGAGCAGACCGATATTGAAGATCAGGCTGACGGTCATGATGAATTTTGCGCCGCCTGCTTTTTCGCGCTTCTGACAGCCGCCGATCCCGAGACCGAAGAGATAGTTCATCAGGACACTGATCAGCAGCAGGATAATGTAGGTCGGCTCGCCCCATGCATAGAAGGCAAGCGAAAAGACCGTCAGGGTGAAGTTTTTGATTTTCAGAGACGGCGAAAGCCCGTAGCAGAGAAGGCATACGGGCAGAAACAGATATAGAAAATAAAGGCTTGAAAATACCATATCGAAACGCTCCTGATTTGTTCTGCTTTGCGCAGATTTCTGCACATATATTGATTATATCTTTCTGTAAATATACTGCCGTGCGAAAATAGGCACACTTTTCTTTATTATAGCACAAAAGCGCGAAACATGCAAGAGATTTTGCAGATTTTATGCGGGAAATTAGAAATGCATTTTTGCGGCAGGAAGCTGATTCCCATGCAAGAAAGCCGCACGGCAGGAAACCGCGCGGCTTTTCAGCAGATATCGGTGGTTAGTAGAGCTCGCCGCTGCCGTTCCACTGAATCAGCGCGCGAATCCGCTTCGGCATGATCGGATGCGAGGACAGGATATTCACCAGCCACAGGAAGAATCCATGCTCGTTGATCGTCGCATCCACATAATCCTGCACATCCACCATGGGATACAGATGCCGGTCTACCATGAGCATCACGATTGACCGCACGCCGTCATAATTCGTCAGGCGCTGTGCAAGCCGGTCGCAGCTGTATTCACGGGTGCGGGACGCAATCTGCCCGACAACCGGCAGGCTGCCCGAAAACAGAATCGGCAGATTGTAGTGCAGCGTTGCATGACCGTAGTAAATATGCGAAAGCTCATGTGCGAGAATAAACGCAAGTGCGTTCATATCCTTATGCTCACGGAACGCGACCTCAAAGACCTCGGTATTGACAAGGATATACTGTCTGCCGAAGATGAAGCTCGAAAATGCATTGAGCATACCGCTCTGCTGGACAATATAGATTTCCGGCACCTTTTTCATGCCGAGACGGTATGCGTAGGAATGCACCAGTGAGTATATTTCGGGGAAATTCCGCTGCGTGATCTTCACGCTCGATGCCTTGACCGATGCAAAATTCAGATACAGCGTGATAAACAGCGAAATGATGCCGAAGATGCCGTAGAAGAACAGCTTGAGCTCACTCGGCAGCTCCTTCGCAAAATCCTCCATGTATTCCGACTGCTCGCGCTCTTTTTCACGTTTCTTCTGCCGTTCGGATTTTTCTTCTTTGCTGTCAGAATCGCTGTTTTCATCATCGTCGTGTTCCGCATCCTCAGATTCTGCTGCTTCTGCATCATCCGCAGCATCATCGGAATCGGCAAACATCTCTGAAATCAAATGCCCGCTGAATTCCTGCATATCCTCCTGATAATCATTGAAATGTGCGATCATGAGAATCAGTACGGAAAGAATGAGCAGCACATTCAGCTCGATCAGGCGGCGGTACCAGCGCTTTTCGTGGCTGTGGCGGCAGCTGTCGGCTTCTGCTTTGGAAATCGGCGGCAGCGCCATGATGCGTTCATAGTCCGAGGCGTAGACAATCGGCTCCTTCGGGGGCATCGGACCGCCGTACTGCGGCTGAAACGCAGGTTGACCGGCAACCGAAGGCTGCTTGAAGCCCTCCTCCGGATACAGATTCGGAACGGTCGGCGACGGCGGCGTGAGCATCGGAGCAGGCTGTGCAACCGGCGGCGTCAGCGACTGCTCCGGCTGCATGACCTGCGTTGTCAGCGTCTGCTCGGGCTGTACAACCGGCGGTGTCAGCGGCTGCTCAGGCTGCATGACCGGCGGTGTCAGTGACTGTTCGGGCTGCACAACCGGCGGTGTCAGCGGCTGCTCCGGCTGCATGACCGGCGGTGTCAGCGGCTGCTCAGGCTGCATGACCGGCGGTGTCAGCGTCTGCTCGGTCTGCATGACCGGCGTTGTCAGCGGCTGCTCAGGCTGCACAACCGGCGTTGTCAGCGACTGCTCAGGCTGCATGACCGGCGTTGTCAGCGACTGTTCCGGCTGCATGACCGGCGGTGTCAGCGACTGCTCAGGCTGTACAACCGGCGGCGTCAGCGACTGCTCGGGCTGCACAACCGGCGGCGTCAGAGGCGGCAGGGAAGGCGCTGACAGATACGAAGGCTGGAGCCGCGGCGGCGGGTTCAGCATGGCTTCCGGCGGCAGCGGCGGTTTTTCATCCTGCTGCGGCATGACGTCGGCGGGACGGTTCAGATATTCCGGTTCAGCCTCCAGCGTCGGCATGACAGGCTCCTGAGAATCCTGCGGTGTCAGATCATGTTTGTCTTCCATAGTTCCTCCTGTTTGTTTTTTACATCGTGTAGTTTCGGTATTCTATTTTTACGGCGTGGAATTCTTCAGGATTGAGTTTATCCAGATTGTAATAATCCAGCATATAGACGAGATACATGTCGAGTACGTCGGCGTTCAGCGAATCTGAGATACTGCGGTTCTGCTCGCCGATCCGGACAATATCATCGGCAAATTCGGCGGCAGGGGTGTAATCCGGATACGGTACGGTCACGATATCGACATTCTGTTTTCCGGCGTCGAGCTGTTCCTTCAGATCACGGACGCTGTATCGGAATACATAGCCGTTGATATAGCAGAGAATGCCGACGGCTCCGCTGCCGGTCAGGATCGCAGCCTTTTGCAGCATCGTGCAGGTTTTCTCAGAGAGCAGCTCTGCCGCAGCCGTGAAGACTTCCAGTGCAAGCAGCAGCCAGAGACAGAATACGACGAAAAAGCATCGCGGCGTCACCGGATTGACGATGCAGAACGGTGCCGCGCATATCACTGTGCCGCAGACATATACTGCGATGCGGACGAACCGTTCATGTTCGGTCAGCACATAGCTCAGATACAGCAAAGAGATCACATACAGGAATGCAAAGGCGCATTCCAGCGCACCCATACGTTCGCTAGCTGTCAGCGAAACAAAGGAGACAAATCCCGCATTGAATACGGCATACAGTGCATAGGCGGCAATGCAGCCGAGCGAGAGCTTTGCATAGCGGCGGCGCTCTTTGTTCCAGCCGGATGCATCGGCGTGCAGATACAAAAAGCAAAGTGCAGCGGCAATCAGAAGATGCAGCAGAAAATATATTTTCGCAAAGAGCGGCGTGATCTTCGTATAAATCTGAAAGAGGATTTCCGTCAGGTCAAATGACATTGTGCGGAAGGTTGCGGATTCCGTTTCCGCAGCGACATCGCTGTAATTCGGGTTGATGAGCATTATGATCAGCCCGAGCAGGGCAGCGGCAGCGTAAGCCGCCTGATACGCATGCGGTTTCTGCTGCTTGCTGCATTTGGCATACAGGAGAACGAAACATGCGAATACAACATTGAAAATCGAAACATGCTCGACGAAAAATGCACCGCCGAAGCCGAGCAGAATGCAGAGCGGAATCAGCAGCTTGCTGTGTTTTAGCTCCTTTCCTGCAAATTCCCGAAAGCAGAGCCGCATATACAGCAGCGTGAAAATCACCGGCACCAGATGCACGGCAAAGGCAAACAGCCACAATACGGCATCCGTATAGAGGACAGCCGGCATCAGCGCAAACAGTGCCAGCGCCAGCCACGAGACGGATTGTCGTTTCGTTCTGATCTGCGTGAATTCTGCAAGCAGCAGGATACAGCCGGAGAGCAGCAGTGTCATGAAGCAGATTTTTGCGGCGGGATAGCGGACAATCAGATAGGCAAGACGGTTTGCGATATATCTTCCGTTTGTGAAAGCAGAATAGCGGATTTCGGGGCGTTCAAATGCATAATACAGCAGATAATCGTCTCCGACCGGCGTCGCGGTCAGGCTGCTGATCAGTGCAAACAAGAACACTGCCGCCCAAAAGAGAAGGCGGGATTTGTTGATTGATTTCATAGGAACCTCGTTCAGATACAGAATTTGCAGTTGTATGCATATACTATACCATACAATTCCGCGGGCGTCAAGGGCTGAGCCGGTTTTTTAAGGTTACGTAAAGTGAACTCAGTCATCCCAGTAGCCGTGCTCGAGGCGGTTCAGCGAATGCGGGCTGACATACTGCGGAAATCTGCCGGTCTTTTCCACGGTCAGACCGTGCAGCATCCCGACATGGACCGAGAGATGCCGGAACTGCATCAGAATCAGCTCAAGCCGCGTGAAGGGGCAGTCCGGCGGACATTCATTCAGCTCGCTGTCAGACAGATTTCCGAGATACTCCATTGTTTTCTGTCGGACGGATTGCAGCAGCTCCAGCAGCTCCGCATCGCTCCATTCTTTGGAAATCGGCTTGAACGGGTTATCTGAGCCGGGTTCAAAGCCTTCGCGCTCGGTATAGTGATTCGGATTGAAGAACCATTTATCCGCAGAATGCAGCGTATGATACACAAAGCGCCATGCCGGTGCACCCTTGACATGCGCATTGCGGTCATAGGTTTTCAGTGCAATGAGCAGATTGATAAAATTTGCATCCGTCTGGCGGCGGATGACCTCACAGACAGGCTCCATATTCATTCCTCCGTATGAAAAACAGCAAGCCGATCCGGACAGTATCCGGATCGGCTTGTATCGGTTGTCAATCAGAAGTTGACCTTTCTTGCGACATAGCTGGTATGCAGGAGCTCATGTGCCTTGTGTGCACCCGGCTCGCCGAGGTACTCCTTATAGAGTGCCTGGATTGCGGGGTTATCCTGAGACTTGCGGAGTTCCATCTTTGCATCGACGCTGTAGAGTGCCTTTGCACGCTCTGCACGCAGATCGGTGAAGTTGCGGACGGATGCCGGCTGAATCGGCTGACCGCCACCGTTGACACAGCCGCCCGGGCAAGCCATGATCTCGATGAACTGATAATCAGCCTCACCGGCACGAACCTTGTCCATCAGCTTGCGTGCGTTTGCAAGACCGCTTGCGACGGCAACCTTGACAGTCAGACCGCCTGCGGTGTAGGATGCTTCCTTGATGCCCTCGATGCCGCGGACCTCGGTGAAGTCAACCTTATCGTTTGCGAGCTTCTCGCCGCTGATCTTCTCAACAGCAAAGCGGAGTGCAGCTTCCATAACGCCGCCGGTTGCACCGAAGATCAGACCGCCGCCGGTATAGATGCCGAGCGGATCGTCGAACTTCTCTTCCGGCAGTGCATTGAAGTCGATGCCTGCGCGGTCGATCATTCTGCCGAGCTCGCGGGTCGTCAGTGCGATGTCAACATCCGGATAGCCCGATGCGGACTGATCCGGTCTGCCGATCTCGAACTTCTTTGCGGTACACGGCATAACGGAAACGGAAACGATATCCTTCGGATCCCAGCCCATCTTCTCTGCATAGTAGGTCTTGATGACTGCGCCCTGCATCTGCTGCGGCGACTTGCAGGTAGAGAGGTTCGGAATCAGATCCGGGAAATAGTGCTCGCAGAACTTGACCCAGCCCGGGGAGCAGGAGGTGATCATCGGCAGAACACCGTTGCCGGTGACGCGCTGAATCAGCTCGGTGCCTTCCTCAAGGATTGTCAGGTCAGCTGCATAGTTTGTATCGGTGACAACATCGAAGCCGAGTCTGCGCAGAGCTGCGACCATTTTGCCCTCGACATTCGTGCCGATCGGGAAGCCGAAGCACTCGCCGAGACCTGCACGGACGGACGGAGCCGTCTGTACGACAACATGCTTGGTCGGGTCTGCGATTGCCTTGAAGACATCGTCGGTGTAATCCTTCTCGGTGAGTGCGCCGGTCGGGCAGACCGTGATGCACTGACCGCAGGAGACACATGCCGTCTGTGCCAGCGGCTTGTTGAACTGCGAACCGATGTTGGTGATGAAGCCGCGCTCGTTTGCGCCGATGACACCGATGCCCTGCGTGACCGCACATGCTGCGACGCAGCGGCGGCAGAGGATGCACTTGTTGTTGTCACGGATCATATGTGCAGCGGAATCGTCGATTGCATACTCGGTGCGCTCGCCCTTGAAGACGTCGGCATCGGTGATGCCGAGATCATTTGCCAGTCTCTGGAGCTCGCAGTTCTTGCTGCGGACGCAGGAGAGACATTTCATATCGTGGTTGGAGAGCAGCAGCTCCATGGTCTTTCTGCGGGAATCGAGAACCTTCGGGGAGTTCGTCGTGACCTCCATGCCCTCGGAAACCGGATAGACACATGCTGCGACCATTCTTGCCGGTCCGAGGTTCGGACCGCGCATCTCGGCAGCCTCGACCATGCACATACGGCAGGCGCCGATCTCATTGATATCCTTCAGATAGCAGAGCGTCGGGATCGTGACGCTTGCTGCGCGTGCAGCTTCCAGCACGGAGGAACCCTTCGGGACCTGTACTGCAAAGCCGTTGATTTTTACATTTACCATATCACTCATGTCCTGAAGCCTCCCTTACTGCTTGCTGATTGCCTTGAACTTACACTTCTCGATGCAGGCGCCGCACTTCACGCACTTCGAGCTGTCGATTGCGAAGGAAGCGAGCTTATGACCTTCAGCGATATAGTCCGTTCTGGAAATCGCGGTTGCCGGGCACTGCTTTGCGCACATGCCGCAGCCGATACAGGTATCCTTGTCGATGACGAAGTTGAGCAGGGACTTGCAGACGCCTGCCGGACACTTCTTGTCAACGATATGTGCAATGTACTCATCGCGGAAGAAGCGAAGGGTAGAGAGCACCGGATTCGGCGCAGTCTGACCGAGACCGCAGAGGGAGTTTGCCTTGATATACTGGCAGAGCTCCTCGAGCTTATCGAGATCGGAAAGCTCGCCGTTGCCGCTGGTGATCTTGTCCAGAATCTCATAGAGACGCTTGGTACCGATACGGCACGGCGTACACTTACCGCAGGATTCGTCCATGGTGAACTGGAGGAAGAACTTTGCGATATCGACCATGCAGTTGTCCTCATCGAGCACGATGAGACCGCCGGAACCGATCATGCAGCCGATCTTTGCGAGGCTGTCGTAATCAACGCTGACATCATAGTGCTCAGCCGGAATGCATCCGCCGGAAGGACCGCCAGCCTGTGCAGCCTTGAACTTTTTGCCGTTCGGGATGCCGCCGCCGATCTCCTCGATGATCTCGCGGAGCGTGGTACCCATCGGGATTTCGACCAGACCGGTGTTCTTGATCTTGCCGCCGAGTGCAAAGACCTTCGTGCCCTTTGCGGTCTCGGTACCCATGGCAGCATACCACTTTGCACCCTTGAGGATGATCTGCGGGACGTTTGCATAGGTCTCAACATTATTGAGAATGGTCGGCTTCTGATACAGACCCTTTTCAGCCGGGAACGGCGGACGCGGACGCGGCTCACCGCGGTTGCCCTCGATGGAGGTCATCAGTGCGGTCTCTTCGCCGCAGACGAATGCACCTGCGCCGAGGCGGAGGTCAATGTCAAATTTGAAGCCGGTGCCGAAGATATCGGTGCCGAGCATGCCTGCTTCTCTTGCCTGCTTGATTGCGATGCGCAGTCTCTCAACAGCGATCGGATACTCTGCACGGACATAGATATAGCCCTGGGAAGCGCCGATTGCGTAGCCTGCAATGGTCATTGCCTCGAGCACGACATGCGGGTCGCCTTCGAGCACGGAACGGTCCATGAATGCGCCGGGGTCGCCCTCGTCGGCGTTGCAGCATACATATTTAATATCGGCATCCGGAACGATGTTGCGTGCGAGCTTCCATTTCATACCGGTCGGGAAGCCGCCGCCGCCTCTGCCGCGCAGACCGGAATCAAGAATCTCCTGGATGACTTCTTCCGGTGTCATCGAGGTCAGAACCTTGTGGAGTGCCTGATAGCCGTCTCTGCCGATGTATTCATTGATATTTTCAGGATTGATGAGACCGCAGTTGCGCAGTGCAACACGGTTCTGCTTTGCATAGAATGTTGTTTCGTTCAGTGACTTGATATCATCAGAGCCCTCGGTGACGGTCTCGTCATAGAGATACTTCTTGACGGGCTTGCCGCCGATGAGGTGCTCATCCACGATCTCCGTGATCATTTCCATTTTGACATGGGTGTAGAAAGAGCCTTCCGGATACACGATCATGATCGGACCGCGCTCGCAGAGACCGAAGCAGCCGGTGCGAACAACGAATACCTTATCCTTGAGACCCTTCTCTTCGAGCTGCTTCTCAAGCTCGTCAGCGATCTTCATGGAACCGGAAGAAGTACATCCGGTACCGCCGCACATGAGGATGTGCTTCTCGTACTTGGCACCGTCGGCTACCTTGCCGAGACGGAGTGCCATTTCCTTGCGCATTTCCTCCTTGATTGCAGTAAGCTCCTGCAAAGTCTTCATATTAAACCTCCTATTATCTGCACGGTTCAGTCTGCGTATTTTGCAAGAATGTCCTGCACTTCCTTGATGTCTCCGGTCAGTCTGCCGTAAACGTCATCGTTGATTGTGACGACGGGAGCCAGACCGCAGGCACCGACACAGCGGCAGTCATCGAGCGAGAACTTGCCGTCCTGTGTGATCTCGCCGCTCTCGATACCGAGTGCTTCCTCGAGCTTCTCCATGACAATGCCGGAGCCCTTGACGTAGCAGGCGGTGCCGAGGCAGACCGAAATGCGGTACTTGCCCTTCGGGGACATGGTGAACTGTGCATAGAAGGTTGCGACGCCGAATACCTTTTCAAGCGGAATATTCAGCTCTTCTGCGATCAGCGTCTGCACCTCGATCGGCAGATAGCCGTAGATTTCCTGGGCTTTCTGCATGATCGGCATCAGACATCCCGGATCCTCGCGGAGCGCGTCGATTGTGGCGCGGAGCTCCTGCTCCTGCTCCGGTGTGCCGGTAAAGGGAATGGTTGCGATTTTTTTGGCCATATGAATCGTATCCTCCTTTTATGTAATGAGAACGATTGAATTTTGATGTTCCGTCCGGAAACCGCACGGATTTTTTGGCATGAAAACAGCCGCCTCCGAGCGCGCGGACACACTGAGAGACAGAACTTCATACCGAGCCTTAATGATTTTACTACATTTCAGCAGAAAAATCAAGATGAAAAATGCACAACTTTTCCTACAACTTTTCGTATGATTCTATGAATCAGCCTATACTAACGCAATAAAAATAATGAAGATACGTTGAAATTATGCACTTTCGCTTGTGAAATCACTGTACGCGTACGGCGGACAGGTGTCCGGAAACCACGGTAAAACCCAGAAATCGACAGCACCGCAGAAAAATAATTGCCGGATTCAGAAAAAACGCGCTTTCTCGGCAGATTTTTTGCGTAAAATGAAATGCGGGAGCGCGGTGCCGGAGACCGTGCCGCGGACAGTCCCCGAATACAATCTGAAAAAAGAATCTGGAGGTCGAAATGGAACAGCAATCTTGTTACTTACCGGAGGGCAGCTTCCTCGAAACACCGCAGAATGCCGCAGCAATCGGCAGCGAGGAGGGGCTCAGGGAGGCAATCGCAACGGGCAGGCGGCTCGAAGCGCGCGTGCGTGTCTGCGACGGCGCGCATAATCTGCATGTTGACCTGCCCTGTATGCGCGGACTGATCCCGCGTGCAGAGGGTGCGCTCGGCATCAGCGAGGGCACGACGCGGGACATCGCGCTGATCTCGCGCGTCAATAAGCCGGTCTGTTTTTCGGTTCTGCGCATTGCACATGACGATGAGGGCTGCCCCTATGCGGTTCTCTCGCGCCGTATCCAGCAGGAGCAGTGCCGCGAGGGCTATATCCGCCATTTGAAGCCCGGCGATGTGATTCCGGCGCGCGTGACGCATCTTGCGCCGTTCGGATGCTTTGTCGATATCGGCTGCGGCGTTCCGTCGCTGATTCCGATTGACGCAATCTCTGTCTCGCGGATTTCGCATCCGGCAGACCGTTTCCGTGTCGGTGAGGAGATCCGCGTTATGGTCAAGGGCTTCGAGAACGGCAGGGTGCTGCTGACGCATAAGGAGCTGCTCGGCACATGGTCGGAGAATGCCGCCTGCTTTACTGCCGGAGAGACCGTCGCGGGCATTGTGCGTTCGGTCGAGGAATACGGTATTTTCATCGAGCTGGCGCCGAATCTTGCCGGACTTGCCGATCTGCGCCCCGATGTGCACCCGGGGCAGCATGCAAGCGTCTTTATCAAAAGCATTGTGCCGGAGCGCATGAAGATCAAGCTGGCGGTTGTCGATGTATTCGATGATATCTGTACGCCGCCGCCGCTGCACTACTTCTATCAGGGCAGTCATATGGACGAGTGGGTCTATACGCCCCCGCAGGCGAAAAAGCGCATCGCCACACAATTCAGCGTTTCATGAAAGCAGGAAGGGGCGCGTATCTCAATCAGCAGGATCGGAAGCGCTTTTCTTTGACTTTTTACCGCAATTCCGCATTGCGGGTCACACTTCTTATTCAATGCGCCGAAAATAGAATAAATCAAAAATATCGTCAGAAAAGTGATTGACATTTTTGCAGCAATATGCTATAATGTCATTCGCTCAGAGAGAAAGCATCTCTGCTTCGTAAAAATCAGAACTGTTAAAATCAAGGAGGATGTGATCCCGATGCTGCATTCTGCCGCTCAGGATATGACCAAAGGAGAGGAAGCAAGCCTGATTATCCGGTTTGCACTGCCGCTGCTGATGGGCAATCTACTCCAGCAGCTCTATAATGTCGCGGATACGGCGATTGTCGGAAAGCAGCTCGGCGACAACGCCCTCGCAGCCGTCGGCGCGACCGGCTCCGTGACCTATCTGTTCTATACGCTCTGCCTCGGACTCGCAACCGGTGCCGGCATTATGATTGCGCAGTTTTTCGGTGCCGGACTGATGCAGCGGATGCGCGCGGCGGTCTGGAATTCGGCTGTCGTGACGGCAGTCTTCGGGATTCTGATCAGTCTTTGTTCCATCTGGCTGACAGAGCCGGTGCTGTGTATGATGCATACCGACCCCGACCTCATGCAGATGTCCGTCAGCTATATGCGGATTGCCTGCGGCGGTACGGCGGCGGTCGCAGGGTACAACTGGATCAATGCCGTCATGCGCGCGCTCGGGGATTCCAAAACACCGCTGATCTTTCTCGCGGTCGCAAGCGTGCTGAATATCGGGCTTGATCTGCTCTTTGTCATGGTGCTGCATACAGGCGTCGAGGGCGCTGCGATTGCAACCGTCGCGTCACAGTGCATTGCTGCGTCGGCATGTATCATATTCGCATTCCGCCGGACGCCGGAGCTGCATCTGACCAAGGAAGATTTCCGTCTGAAAAGGGAAATGATCGTACTGTCGCTGCGGACCGGTCTTCCGATTGCACTGCAAAGCGGTCTGATTGCAATTTCGATGTCTGCGCTCCAGCGCGTGACAAACAGCTTCGGCAGCAAGCCGGTCATGGCAGCATATACGGCGTCGATGCGTGTGGAGCAGCTGATTCAGCAGCCTTTCTTCTCACTGAATGCGGCGCTTGCAACCTTTGCAGGACAGAATGTCGGTGCAGGTGAAACGGCGCGTGCGGAGCGCGGTCTGAAATCCGGACTGCGGATTTCCAGCATGCTCGGCATCATCATGGCTGTCGTATTCTGGGCATGCGGCGATGTGATTATCCGCTGCTTTATCTCGGGCGCGGATGCGGTTTCAATCGGTTATTTTGCACTGCGGACAACCTCGCTCTGCTATATCCCGCTCGGTTCGATTCATGTCATCCGCGGCTTTCTGAACGGTGCCGGCGATACCGGTTATGCGATGATGAACGGCATGGCGGAGGTGATCTGCCGGATCGGCGGCGCATTTGTCATGACCGTCATGCTCGGTATGGATTACCGCTCGATCTGGTATACGACCTGCGTCACATGGTTCGTGACGGGCCTTGTCGGCTGGATTCGCTACTGCCGCGGCAAATGGCGCAGCAAGGCGCTGCTGCCGGAGGAACACCGTACAGCGCTGGAATATGCCCCTGCGGACTGAAATAAAACAAAAGCCTGACCGTTCACACCGGAACGGTCAGGCTCGTTTTATACGGATCAGTAGTTTTCAGCGCGGAGCTTGAAATAAGACTGCGGGTGTGCACAGACCGGACACATCTTCGGCGCATTCTTGCCGATGACAATGTGACCGCAGTTCATACATTCCCAGATCATATCGCCGTCGCGGGAGAATACCAGACCGCCTTCGATATTGGCAATCAGCTTGCGGTAGCGCTCCTCATGTGCCTTCTCGATCTTGCCGACCATTTCAAAGAGCGCTGCGATTCTGGTGAAGCCTTCTTCCTTTGCGACCTTCGCAAATTCTGCATACATATCAGTCCACTCGAAGTTCTCGCCGTCGGCGGCAGCCTTCAGGTTCTCGACAGTATCCGGCACCTCACCGCCGTGGAGCTCCTTGAACCAGAGCTTTGCGTGTTCCTTTTCATTGTTCGCGGTTTCCTCAAAGATCTCAGCGATCTGAACATAACCTTCCTTGCGTGCCTTGGATGCAAAATAGGTGTATTTGTTTCTTGCCTGCGATTCGCCTGCAAATGCAGCCTGCAAATTCGCTTCTGTTCTTGAGCCTTTCAGTTCCATAATCATTGTTCCTCCTTCAAGATAATTGCGGGATGCATGCATCGGAATGTGCTGCATCCTTCTCCTTATTATACCTATATTTCAGGATGCTGTCAAGAGCGATTTTGTGAATATCGGAAAAAATCTTTTTTTGTGCGGATACGGCGGGAAAACATACTTGACAAATGACGCAAAATCGAATAGAATAAAGAACAGGAGACCCGCGCTCCGTGGAAATCCGGTCAGAGAGGCAGCGCCGAAGGCTGAAAGCGCCGCCGCGGAGAGTAGCAGCAGCGGCAACACTCCCGTATGCAGAATATGCATACACAATCCAATATCGCCCCAAAAGAAAGTGAACCGTATGCACCGCCAAGGCGTCTGCACCGGTTAATTCGGGTGGTACCGCGGGTTTTTCATATGAGAAACGCTCGTCCCGAAGCAGTCTGTATTGACAGGCAGCTTGGGGGCGGTTTTATTTTATCAGGAGGAATGTTCTATGTACCGTACCGTAATGTGCAATGCACTGCGCAAGGAAAACATCGGTCAGACCGTTTCGCTTGCCGGCTGGGTCGATACGATCCGCGATCACGGCGGCGTTCTGTTCCTTGCACTCCGCGACGAGACCGGCATCACGCAGGTCGTTTTCCATGATGATTCGATGCTCAAGGGCATCGGCAGAGAATGCGTCATTTCCGTGACCGGCAAGGTTGTCGAGCGTGACGCAGAAACCGTTGATCCGAAGCTCGCAACAGGTCTTGTCGAAGTCCATGTCGAGCAGATGGAGCTGCTCGGACCGTCAAAATCCATGCTGCCGTTTATTCCGGCGGAGTCCATGGATACGCGCGAGGAGGTGCGTCTGAAATACCGCTACCTCGATCTGCGCAACCCGAAAGTACACGAGAATATCATTCTGCGCTCGAAGGTCATTACCTATCTGCGCCGGAAAATGGAGGAGCTCGGCTTCCTCGATATCCAGACGCCGATCCTGACCGCTTCCTCGCCGGAGGGGGCGCGTGACTTCCTCGTCCCGAGCAGAAAGCATAAGGGAAAGTTCTATGCACTGCCGCAGGCACCGCAGCAGTTCAAGCAGCTGCTCATGGTCTCCGGCTTCAATAAGTATTATCAGGTCGCGCCGTGCTTCCGCGATGAGGATGCCCGTCAGGACAGATCACCGGGAGAATTCTATCAGCTCGATTATGAAATGGCATTCGCAACGCAGGATGATGTCCTTGCCGTCTGCGAGAAGGTCATCTCCGATACCTTTAAGGAGTTCGCGCCGGATGCAGTGATCTCCGATGCACCGTTCGAGCGTATCACCTATAAGGAATCCATGCTGAAATACGGCTCCGACAAACCCGATCTCCGCAATCCGCTCGAGATCATCGACCTGACCGGCTTCTTTGCAAACGTGGACTTCCCGATCTTCAAGGGCAAGCCTGTCCGCGGCATTGTCGCCGACTGCGCAGCCTGCTCCAAGAAGTTCTTTGAGGATTCGCTGAAATTTGCAACCTCGATCGGCATGAAGGGTCTGGGCTATCTGACCGCCGTCGAGGGTCAGGCAAACTTCAAGGGTCCGATTGACAAGTTCCTTTCCGATGCGCAGCGTGACGAAATCCGTCAGCTCTCCGGCATCAAGGACGGCGAGACCGTTTTCTTCATCTCTGATAAGAAGGGCACTGTCGATCTCTATGCCGGTCAGATCAGAAACTGGCTCGGCGAGCGTCTTGATCTGCTCGAGAAAAATGCATTCCGCTTCTGCTTCGTCGTAGATTTCCCGATGTACGAGATCAATGAGGAAACGCATAAGCTCGATTTTACGCACAATCCGTTCTCGATGCCGCAGGGCGGTCTCGATGCACTGGAGAATCAGGACCCGCTGGAAATCCTCGCATATCAGTACGATCTGGTCTGCAACGGCATTGAGCTGGCTTCCGGCGCAGTCCGCAACCACAGCGTCGATATCATGAAGAAGGCATTTGCGCTTGCCGGTTATACCGAGGAGGAGCTTGCCGCAAGATTCTCCGCGCTCTATACCGCATTCCAGTACGGCGCACCGCCGCATGCAGGCATGGCGCCCGGCATCGACCGCATGATCATGCTGCTTGCAGATACCGAGACGATCCGCAACGTCATCGCATTCCCGCTCAACGGCAATGCACAGGACCTCCTGCTCGGCGCACCTTCTCAGGTCACCGAACAGCAGCTCCGTGAGGCGAATATCCAGATTCGTGAGGAAGCATAACAGCGTGTATCAGACGCCGCGCAATTCAGCATCAGAGCCTGAATTGCGCGGCGTTTTTTTATGATTCTCTGCGTTGTATGACTTTCTCCTTGTTTTTGTATGCATGATAAAAGCCGCCCGAATCAGGCTGTGACACCTGAAACGGGCGGCTTTGTGTAAAATCTTAATCCTCTTCGTATTCATCCGAATCGGCGGATGCGATTGCAGCCTTTGCAGCATCAATCACAGCGGCGGTGTTGTCAGACTTTCCGTTGTCTGCGAGCTTGCCGCCGAGGAATCCGGCGAGCAGTGCACGCAGATCAATACCGGTCGCCTCGGTGAGACCGTCCGTGATCTTTGTGGTCGAGCCGATGATATCGCCGACGAGCTTGCTGGAATTGCCGTCGCCGTACATGGTGATCTTGTCAACCTGTGTCAGCGGCAGGGCAGCATTCTTGACGACATCCGGCAGTGCCTTGAAGTACATTTCGAGGACAGCAGCCTCGCCGTATTTCTTCATAGCTTCTGCCTTTGCATTGATACCCTCAGCCTCTGCAAGACCCTTTGCACGGATTGCATCTGCCTCTGCCTTACCGACAGCAGCGATACCTTCCGCCTCCTGCATCTTGGCAAATTTTGCAGCCTCTGCCTCAGCCTTCTGTGCCTCAGCCTCCTGCTCACGCTGGAAGCGGTCTGCTTCGGCTTCCTTTTTCAGCTGATAGAGCTTTGCATCGGCTTCCTGCTGTGCCTTATAGCGTGCAGCCTCAGCCATTTTCTTGACGTCTGCATCGAGCGCCTTTTCCTTGACCTCAGCCTGCTTGGTTTTCAGCTCAACATCCTTTTCGGATGCAGCGATGTTTGCATTCGCCTTGGTGATTTCGATTGTGCGGCGCTGCTCTTCCTTCTGGATTTCATACGCAGCATCGGCGATTGCGAGCTGGGTATCGGCATCCTTTTTCAGTTCAGCCTGACGGATTGCGAGCTCATTGTTCTTCTTGGCGATTTCAGTCTGTGCCTGAACTCTTGCGTCATTGGCTTCCTTCTGTGCGGCAGCCTTTGCAATTTCGATTTCCTTCTCGGATTCTGCTCTTGCGATTGCAGCCTTCTTCTGAATCGTCGTCACATTGTCGATACCGAGATTCTCGATGAGATTCTGGTCATCGGTAAAGTTCTGGACATTGAACGAAACGATTTCGAGGCCCATGCGGTTGAGGTCCGGTGCGGCATTTTCCTGAACCTTTTCCGCAAATGCCTTACGGTCATTGACCATTGCAACGAGCGTCATCTGACCGACGATCTCACGCATATTACCTTCCAGAACCTCTCTTGCCACCTTTGCGATATAGGCGGTATCCTTGTTCAGGAAGTTCTCGGCACCGAGCTTAATGAGCATCGGGTCGCTGGAGACCTTGACATTGACGTTCGCATCAACATTGATATTGATATAGTCCGCAGTCGGCACGGCACTGGATGTTTTTACGTCAACGGCGATGAGCTGGAGCTTCAGCTTATCGACACGCTCAAAAAACGGGATGCGGATGCTCGCTTTACCAATGATAATCTTTTTGCGCAGACCGGAGATGATGTAAGCGGTGTCCGGCGGAGCCTTCAGGTAACCGGAGGCAAGGATAACGATGATGAGAATGACGATGACGGCGATTACTGCAATCATAATCGGATCATTGAAGGGCAGCGAGATCATTGCTGCGGGGAGATTGTTCAGAAGCATAACAAACACATCCTTTCTGTCTTCTGCAAGATGATACAAAAATCCGGACACAACACGGCGCCGCTGCCGTTATCGTACCCGTTGCAGGTATTATACCACAATTTGGGGACTTTGTCAAGATATCCGGCACCGGAATCTGTGAACAAACCGTAAATCTGAACGGCAATATAATTATAGTTTTGAAAAGCGTTGCATTTTTATACACAGAAAAAACGGACGGTCATGCGGCAGCGTGCCGGCTGACCGTCCGATGCAATATGGTATGATTTCAGCGGCGGATATAGCGCGAAGTGGACTTGCGCTTTTTCTGCTCATACATGATCTGGTCTGCCTGTGTGATCAGAGAAAACAGCTTCATGTTTTCCGTGACCGTCGTGAGATAGGTGCCGATGCTGGCGTTCAGCTCATAGGGCTTGTTGAGCAGGGAGTTTGCTTCCTTGAGTGTCTTGCCGAAGTCCAGCTCAAACATCTTTGCATCCGTCTCGGTGAAGCCTTCGGCAATCGTAATGAACTCATCGCCGCCGAAGCGCGCGCAGATCTGCGTGCTGCGGCAGCTGCTGCGGATGACCTCGGCGAGCTTTTTGAGTGCAAAGTCACCTTCATCATGTCCGAAATTGTCATTGATATATTTCAGACCGTCCATGTCAATGAAGGAGATCATCAGCGTATTATGTGTCTCCATGCTGTGGCGGAACATCTGGTCGGCGAGCCGGATAAAGCCGTTGCGGTTATAGATATCGCAGAGCGGATCAATCACATAGAGGCGGTCAAGCTCGCGGATTGCGTTGTTCAGGTGCAGCAGCTTGCGGATATTCTCGAACGACTGGCTGATGTTCATCATCAGCGAATGGCAGAGCATGGTGTGCGTCGGGAAATCGGAATTCGTAAATATATAGTATCCGAGCGTATGCTCACGGAAATGCAGCGGGAAGAAATAGCTCATATTTCCGCCGGTTTCCGGCGGCAGGGGATACATGTCGGCGCTGCGGAACCAGCTGACCTCCCGGATGCTGTTCTTCTGCCAGATCAGCGGTGCACGCATGTATTCGGTGTAGCCGTTGATCGAGTCTTCCTCCGTGTCACGGGCAGTATCGCGGAAGACACTCTCCCAGTTGTCGCAGAGGCAGATGCAGCACTGGTCACATTCGATTTCGTGCAGATACTGCGAAATCGTGTGGATACAATCCTCCGGCGTTTCCGGTGCAGCCAGTGCGGTTGTCAGACGGTTCAGCAGGGAAGCACCTGTACGGAACCGCTTGATTGTATCATAGCTCGCGGCACGGTAGCTGTCCAGATCAATATCCGAGTCGGTGCAGCAGCCGCAGCTTTCCTGATATTCCGGCTTTGCGGAAAGCGTGACGGTCTTTTCGCATGCTTCGCCGCGGAAGATACGGTCGAGCAGCGCACAGGCAGCTCTGCCGGCTTCTGCAAGCGGACGCGAGACCGAGGTCAGCGAGGGGCTGTGATGCTGCGCATAATATGTAAAATCGAAGCCGGTGACAATGGTCTCCTCCGGCACCCGAACGCCGTGCTCATGCAGAACGCTGATTGCTTCCAGCGCCATGGCATCATTCGCCGCAATGATCGCATCCGGCAGCGGCAGACCGCTTGCAAGCAGCGATTCGGCAGCACGGTAGCCGTCTATCGGGCGGAAACTGCCGAAGTAGATGCGGTTTGATTCAACCGGCAGATTATGCTCCGCCATGACGGAGAGAAATGCCTCATAGCGTTCCTTTGCCTCGGGATTTTCCATCGGACCCGAGATATAATTGATTGTTTTTGCGCCGTGATGTTCAATGACATGCCGGACAATTTCGCGCATGGCGGCGGTATTGTCGATGCGGATATTATAGAACGACGGATCATCTCCGCAGTCGAGCACCGCAGCCGGAATGCCGGATGCGCGGACTGCCTGACAGACCTTTGCGCGTGTTTCCAGATCGCCGATTGTATTGGTCAGCAGAATCGCGCCGTCAAACATTTCAAGATTCGCAAGCTGATAAATATGGTATTCGCCGATATCATACAGATTATTGGCAAGCACGCCGCCGAAGCACGCGAATACTGAAACATTGAAGCCGAATTCCACGGCAGCATCGCGGATGCCGCCGAGCAGGCTGCCCTGATATTCCTCATCGGTTCCGGCAACGAATACAACGATATTCCGGATTCTTTCCCCGCCCATTCAGATCCCTCCGTTTGTCGGATTTATATTTTACGCATTTTCTGAAATATTTACGCATATAGACATTTCTATTATAGCATGAATGATAAAAAAAAGCAAGTGCTCTGCGAAAATTCGGTTATAATTTCTGATGAACCGCAGAAATCGGGCGTGCAGGCACAAAATACCGGCAGAATGCATAGGATAGCATATCTGAGAAGGAGAGGGGGTGTGCTTCGGTGCAGAAGCTGCATCCGGTTTCGCCGCGGCGGCGCGCGGTCAGAACCTTTTTACAGTCCGCCTGCGGGATGCTGGGCGCGGTGCTGGTATTTGCCTGTGCCGGTGCGCTGCCGCAGATGCCGGACTGGCAGCTTGCTTTGCTGATTCTGTCGGCATCGGCTGCTGCGGCAGGGCTTGCGCGGCTCATGAACTGAAAAAGCCGCGGTCTCCGGCAGAAAACCGGATTCCGCGGCTGCGGCAGGCGTGCCGCTGTTATTTCAGTTTTTCCGTCAGCAGCTTATAGCGGTCGGTGACGCTGCCTGCACCGGTAAAGCAGTTCAAGCGGACCGTCAGACCGGTATAGGTGCCGTCCTTGACGAGATAATAGTTATTCGGTTCCTTTTCGATGAAGTCGAGCTTCAACTGTTTTCCGTCATTTTCGGTGTAGACGATGCGAATTGCAGGCTCCTTTTCCGGATCGGGCTTGCTGTCAAGCTGTACTTCGGAGAAGCGCAGCTCCGCGATGGAGCGGTAGAAGGTCTGGTAGCGCTGCATGATATCCTCGTCATCCAGTGCGCTGATATCCTTGTCGCCGAGCTTATACTTGTCATTTGCGTAGTCAAGATACAGCGTTTCGTGCAGATCGTAAACCTCGCCCATGTCGATCTCGACGGATTTCAGCTTCTCGATATCCGGCTGCACGCAGAACGGATACATCAGCTCCTTGATATCATCGTTCATAAACGAGATTTCTGCGCGGTTGATCCGGAAGACCTGTTTGCTGTCGGAATAATAGCCGTAAATCTGCGTTTCGTTTTCGTCGCTGGACGCCATATCGCCGAACCAGATTTCCTGCTTTTTGACGCTTTCATTGAAGACGCCCTCAAGCGTGAGCTTGGACTGCGGATGATCCAGCCCGTATTTGGCAAGGTCCTCCGGATTGTCCTCGACAAACGCGGCAATCTGCACGCGGACGATTACATCCATGAGATCATTCATCTCCGCATTGGAGAGCTCGAAGGCAGCGGGCTGTTTCATGGTCCAGTAGAAATCGCTGCCGCGCTTGCATTCGATGACGGTTTTGCCGTCCTTTTCGACCTTATAGTAATTGACGAGTGCGCTGCTGGTATCGAAGAGATACCGGTTTTTCAGCGAATTGCGGTCGGAGCAGAAGACCGTGCCGCTGTTATAGTCAATCGTATAGACGTCATTCGAGCCGTCCACCATTGCGTAGTAGGAATCATAGGTCGGGGTTGCGTCGCCGACATAGAGAATATACGGATGCTCCTTGTCGGTGTCGGTCGTATAGACCTTGAGAGTGGTCGGATCGGTGAAGCCGTAGACATCCGTCTTGTCGCAGTCGAAGGCGACGGTTTTCAGCGAATCCAGATTGCAGATATAATTGCAGATCGCATTGACCGCGTAGACATTGACATTGAACTGCTCGCCCTCGGTGATTTTCCATGTGCCGTCGAGCCAGCTGAAAACGATTTTGCCGTCTTCATTGTTCAGCTCGATATCGGTGACAACATCGGGGTCGATATGCAGCAGCTGCTTCGGCGCACCGATCTGTGCTTTTTCTTCATTCTGTTTGCTGCGGCGGTCAACGATGATAAACAGGACCGTCAGCAGAACTGCCGCAGCGCCGAGTATCCAGATCCAGCGAAGCTGCTTCATGCGTTTTTCCTCCTCAGCCAGATCACGACGCCGACCGCTGCAACCAGGATCGGGAAGCCGACAAACAGTGCGATCAGTCCGCTCGCCTCGCCGGAGCTGCTGACATTCAGACTGTCATAGGAACGCGCCTTATCGAGAATGTTCATATCCAGATCGGAATCGTACATCCATGTGACGGAGGTCAGGAAGAGCTGGAGCGGATTGATGAAATATGCATTTGCGGTACCGGCATCGGTAATGATATCGGAGGAGCCGAAGACGATGAGTTTGGAATCCTTGTGCTCGGTGTCGATGACATACATCGAGAGCACCTGCGGCTGACCCTCAACCGTCTGCGGATCAAGCGGCTTTCCGCCGAACGGCACGGATTTCGCCGTTGCCTGTGTGCGGATCAGTGTATCGGCTTTCAGCTTGCCGTAATTGCTGCCGTAGACCGTAAAGAAGCTGCGCGAATACGGCATATAGGTAACGACATCGTTGACATTCGGGAGCAGCGCGGCGGTCAGGTCCTCGCCGGTCTCTGCATTTGCCTGAATGATATCGCACATCATTGCGTAGGTATCTCTGTGCGAATGACGGTTTGCGTCGGTTTCCTCTACGCGGTCATAGTTCATGCCGATGCAGTAATTGCTGAGCAGCATTTCAAGATTCCGGTAGATTGTCGCCGATTCGTCCGGCGACATCAGCACGCTGATATGACCGCCGTTCTGTGCGTAGTTCAGGATTTTTTTGTATTCGACGTCGGTGAGGTCCTCACGCGGCGATGCAATCACGAGAATGCAGCAGTCCGCCGGAATCGCGCTGTCCGTCATGAGATTGAGCTCCTTCGCGCCGTAGTTGTAGTTGCCGAGGTTTGCGCAGAGCTTTGTCATCTGGGAGAGCGGAACCTCATTGTGTCCCTGCAAAAAGTAGACAGTCGGCACGATGCCGTCCACGACGGATTTGATATAGCCGGTGAAGTAGTTTTCCGCGCGGAATTCCGCACCGATAATATTCTCGTTTTCGTCCAGCTTATAGGTATACATCATTGTGCCGGGCAGGCGCTTGACCGTGTCATTGCAGACGAACAGGAAATCGCCCTCCGCGAGATTATAGATGCCGTCCGGATTGATTTTCCGGAGCGTTTCCGGATCGGTATCCGGATCGAAGTCAATCAGATTGAAGCACTCGTGCTCGTCATAGGCAAGCAGCGTGCGGTAGAGTGCGAGGCATTCGAGATCGCTCTCGAGCTCCTCCATTTTCGTGAGAAAATAGACATCGACCGTAATGTTTTTTGCATCGAGCTCGTCGAGATAGTCACGTGTGGTCTCCGTCAGGGTATACAGGCTGTTCGGCGTCATGTCGAAATTGACATTCAGACGCTCGATAATCAGATTCAGCGGAATGGCGACGGCAAGCACGAGAATTGCAAGAATCCATGCCAGCGCCGTAAACCGCTTGTTCTTCGCGGTAATTGATGCTTTGTCCATTGCAGTTCCCTCCCTGTCAGCCGCGGCTCCAGCGGCGCTTTTCGATAATAATGACCGTCCAGATCAGCACCGCGAGCGTAATCGAAATGAAGAATACAAGGTCGGAAAGGCTGAACAGACCCTGCGAGAATGCGCCGAATCTTGTCTCCGTCGAAAACCATGCGAAGATTTTAGAAAGGAACGGGATCGACTGGATCAGCACGGAATTTGTGAAGTTGTCGAGGAAGATCACGAGGATCATCGCTGCTTCACCGAGCACAGCCGCCAGAATCGGATTATCCGTCAGCGCAGACATCATGATGCCGATTGCGATGCAGACCATGCTCCAGAGGAAGAAGCCGAGATAGCCGCAGGCAAGGCTCGAGCCGATGACCGTGCCGTGCAGCGCGGCGACCAGCGGGAAGAACAGCGAGAGAACCATCATCATCAGGAAGACCGTTGCGACCGCAAAGAACTTTGCAAAGACAACCTGCGGGATCGTAACCGGTGCCGAAAGCCAGATTGTTTCCGTCTTGGATTTGCGCTCCTCGGCAAAGGTGCGCATCGTCAGCAGCGGAATCAGAAAGATGAAATAGAAAAAGCTGTTATAGAAGATATTGGAGAATGAGAATTTCAGGACACTGGAATCCATATTGGAAATGCCGCTGATAAAGCTCAGCGAGAAGACCAGAAGGAACAGTGCGCTGACCACATAAGCAAACGGGGAGCAGAAGAAGGACTGCACCTCCTTTTTATATAGTGCAAACATCAGTCCTTCGCCTCCTTTTCACTTTCCGCAGCATCCGCTGCCGGCGTATCCTCCGCATCCTGTGCAGATGCATCCGCCATGCGCTGCTCGTCCATTTCTCTGCCGAGCTCCTCGAAGGCGTCCTCACGCGACTGTGTGCGGGAGGAGGCAGTGAGCTTGACAAAGACGTCCTCAAGGTTCGATTTGACCGATGTAATTTCGAGCACCATGCAGTCCTCCGCGATCAGGCGCGACATCAGCGTCTTGCGCACCGCTTCGGATGACGCCGCCACGGTGAATGCATTGACGCCCACCGAATCGAATTCGACTTCATCCACGGAGAGGATGCCTTCGGTATTGCGGATGATCTCGGTGACCTTTGTAATCTCGCCCTCGACCTTGAGCCGGAGCTTCAGATCGCCGCCGACCGATGCCTCCAGATTTGCGATTGTATCCTCGGCGCGGATTTTGCCCTTATTGATAATGACAACGCGCTCGCAGACTGCCGTGACCTCTGCCAGAATATGCGTCGAGAATATAATAGTATGCTCGCGCGCAAGATCCTGAATCAGTCTGCGCACCTCCATGACCTGCGTCGGGTCGAGACCGACCGTCGGTTCATCGAGAATGAGAAATTTCGGCGAGCCGAGCAGCGCCATTGCAAAGCCGACGCGCTGCCGGTAGCCCTTCGAGAGATTGCCGATGATGCGCTTCTGCACATCGGTAATATGCAGGCGCTCCATTGCGTTTTCGACCTGCTTTGTGCGGTCGTTCCGGCTGACGCCCTTGAGTCCGGCGGCAAAATTCAGATAGTCGCGCACGCGCATATCCGGATAAACCGGCGGAATCTCCGGCAGATAGCCGATGCGCTTTTTGACCTCAATCGGATCCTTGGAAATATCGTAGCCGTCTACCAGCACGGTACCTGAGGTAGAGGGCAGACATCCCGTGATCATGTTCATCGTTGTGGATTTGCCGGCGCCGTTCGGTCCGAGAAATCCCAGCACTTCATGATCGCCGACCGTGAAGGAGATATCCTGCACAGCCGGATGCGTGCCGTAGTATTTTGTCAGATTCCTGATCTCAACCATGTTTTCCGCAAAGCCCCTTTCATCATTGCAGCAGTTTGATATTATAAATAGAATACATCCCCACTGCCTCTCCGGTTACCCGTTTCCGGAGAAAAGTCATAAGACATATTCATTTTATTATCGCAGAATAATATGAACAGAATATGAACGAAATATGGATGTATTATAAATCTGCACGGACAGCGCAGAAAAAAATCAGTTCGGCGCAGGAAAAGCTCCGGAGCATGTCATACCATATGTAATAGAATCATAGCAGTCCGATGTGTTGAAGATGTGTTGATAACCGGAAAATCGCTGAAATAATACTGTCTGTTATATTTATTTGAAATATGAACGGCATTTTGAACAAAAAAACGAAAGCCGATTTGGTAAAGTATCCGAAAAGTATTGCAGGACAAGTCTGTTTCCGGACAAGGGGTTGACAAAGTCTCGGAAAATTATTATAATGATTTCAGGTACTGTATAGCTGTCTCTATATGCATTTTCGGGCGACTTGCAAAGGTCACTGGAACGGATGCCGGACCGGATGCAGCCGGACGGAAGCGGCAGAAACAGAATACAGAATCGGTGCGGTGTATCTCTGCACGGGGAAGATCGCCGCTCGCGTACCAGTTATTATGCACAGTCCGCAGCTTCTCGGACTGACCGTGCATCCATTCAGAAGCGAAAATCTTTCAAATTATACGAGAGGGGAAAAAAAGAATGCAATTCAAGAAGAACAGAGCGATTCTTTCTGCTGTGGTCGCAGCAGCAATGGCATCCAGCGCTTTGATGTCTGTCACTGCATCTGCCGCCGGCACCCGCACGGCGAAGGAAAAGTACGGTGACAGCACCTATGCAGAGCGTTTCATGTCACTGTATGACGATGTCTACACCAACGGTAAGACGAACGGTTACCTGAGCGGTGACGGCGTTCCGTATCACTCCGTTGAGGAGCTGATCTGCGAGGCGCCGGACTACGGTCATGAGACCACATCCGAGGCTATGTCCTACATCGTCTGGATCGCAGCTATGCACGACAACCTCGTCAAGGACGGTGTTGTTGACGGTGCTTCCGGTTCCGATCTGGCAAGCGCATGGAAGACGCTCGAAGCTCTGATTCCGGCAAAGGATCAGCAGTCCGGCTTCTTCCAGAAGACCGAGCTGAGTGCACAGGTTTCCGATGAGCATCCGGATGACGTGACAAAGTATCCGTCTGAGGGCAGCTCTTCCAACACCGGTTCCAACCCGATCCACAGCAAGTTCGTTTCTGCATACTCCAGCGAAGGCAGAGAGTATCTGCTGCACTGGCTCGCAGACGTTGATGACTGGTATGGCTTCGGCGGTTCCGCCCGCGGCGAGAAGGGCAAGCTGACCTTCATCAACACCTTCCAGCGCGGCGACCAGGAGTCCTGCTTCGAGACCATTCCGCATCCGGCAATCGAGACCCTGAAGTACGGCAACTCTCAGCAGGGCATGAAGTTCGCGTTCCAGAGCTCTACCGCAGAGTCCTGGTCCTACACGAACGCACCTGACGCAGAAGACCGTGCAATCCAGGCAGCATTTGCTGCAAACCGCTGGGGCGTCGGCAATGCTGATGTTTCCGCGAAGGCTGGTATGATGGGTGACTTCTGCCGTAACGACATGTACGATAAGTACTACAAGAAGATCGGCTGCCAGGATAAGTCTTCTTCTTCCGCAGGCGATCAGGGTAAGCACTATCTGATGTCCTGGTACACCGCATGGGGCGGCGCTGCTGACGGTGCATGGGCATGGCAGATCGGCTGCTCTCACGCACATCAGTTCTATCAGAACCCGCTGGCTGCATTCGGTCTTCTCTATGATGCAGACCTCAGCAGCGGCATGAAGGCAGAGGGCGCAAAGAAGGACTATGAGACTTCTCTGACCCGTCAGCTCGAGATGTATCTCTGGCTGTCCTCTAACGAGGGTCCGTTCGCAGGCGGCTGCACCAACTGCTGGATGGGCGACTATGAAAAGTATCCGAGCGGCGTTCCGACCTTCCACGATATGGCATATATCGAGCAGCCGGTTTACGCTGACCCGGGTTCCAACAACTGGACCGGTAACCAGTACTGGGCAACCCAGCGTCTCGCTGAGCTGTACTATCTGGTTTGCCAGGATAAGGATTACTCCTCCAAGGGCTCTGACATTCAGCCGGGCGGCGTGAGCATCAAGGATGCTCTGAAGACCGTTCTGGATAAGTGGGTTGAGTTCTTCATTTCCGAGACCACGCTTGACGACAAGGGCGATTTCAAGGTTCCGGCAAGCATCAAGTGGAGCGGTCAGCCGGAGAGCTGGAGCGGTAAGTACACCAATAACTCCAGCCTGAAGGCAACTGTTTCTGCATATCAGAACACTGACCTCGGATGCACCTGCTCTTACGCGAATACGCTGATCTACTATGCAGCAGCAAACGGCGTCAAGGCAGACGAGGCATCTGCAAGCGGCGAGCTCGCCCAGAAGGCTCTGTACACCGCGAAGGAGCTGCTTGACCGTACATGGGATCTGGCTCGTGACGACATCGGTCTGACCAGAGTTGACCACAACGGTTCGCTGGCTCGTTTCTGGGCACAGGAAGTTTACACCGGCGGCAAGTCCGGTAAATATCCGTATGACTATGAAGTCGGTCCGGGCGCGAAGTTCATCGACATCCGTCCGATGTACGAGGATGAGGGTCAGTCCTACACTGCTCTGTATAAGGAGCTCAAGGCAGCTTACGAGGCTGACGTCGCAGCAGGCGCAAAGATCAAGGAATTCAGCGGCAGCTACTCCTACGGTATGGACTGCGCAACCGATTGCAGCGCGTTCAAGAACGTTGAGAAGGTTGATCTGGTTTACCACAGATTCTGGCATGCAGGCGATATCATGATGGGTCTCGGCACCATGGCTGAGCTCTATCCGGATATGAAGATCGACGGCACGACGACTGAGAAGACTGAAACCACAACCACCGAGACCACCACGAGCGAGACCACGACCAGCGAGACCACAGCCAGTTCTACTGAGAAGATTCCGACAGATATTGACTGGGGCAACGTTGACCTCTCCAAGGGTGATACTCCCGAAATGCGCGTGGACGTTTCCGACGCTGTTCTGCTTGCTCGCTTTGTTGCTGAGGATGCTAGCGCGAATGTTTCGGCACAGGGCAAACTGAATGCTGACGTCAATGCAAGCGGTAAGCCGGATGCTGACGATACGCTGAAGATTCTTCAGTTCATCGCAAAGATCATTCCGTATTCTGATCTCGGCAAGGCTTAATTGCATAATTGAACCCAAAAGAGCACGCTGTTTCGGCGTGCTCTTTTTTTCTTGCAATTATCCCTTGATTTTCCAGCGAATATATGTTATACTATATAGTGATGAATTATGATTAGATTCAGTTCATATCTATATAGAAAGAAGGATAGCTGATTATGCCGAAAAGTATGACCGGATACGGCAGGGCACAGCGGCTCGCGGACGGCAGAGATGTTCTCGTCGAGATCCGCGCGGTCAATCACCGCTATTATGAATTCTCCGCAAGACTGCCGCGGACCTGCATGTATCTGGAGGAGAAGCTCAAGTCCTTCCTCAACGGAAAGATCGCGCGCGGCAAGGTCGAAGTCTCCGTGACGATCACCCGTCCGGACGGCAAGGATGCGCAGATCGCAGTCAATCGCTCTGTTGCGGAGGGGTATGTCAATGCACTGCGGATGCTCAATGAGGAAATGGGCGAAAACGGCACGCTCTGGCTGAATGATGATATCACGCTCAGCTCGCTGCTGCGCCTGCCGGATGTCTTCACGGTCACGAAGGAGCAGGATGACGAAAACGCCGTATGGGCTGTTGTTTCCGAGGCTGCTGCCGAAGCACTTGATTCGTTTATCTCGATGCGCAAGACTGAGGGCGAGCGCCTTGCGTCCGATCTGCTCGGAAAGCTGAAGGGACTCGAAGCAATGCTCGAAAAGATCGAGGCGATTGAGCCGGGCGTTGCCGAAAGCTATCGCCAGAAGCTGCTCGCAAAGCTCACGGAGCTGCTCGGCGATACGAATATTGATGAGCAGCGCATCCTGACGGAAACCGCGATTTTTGCAGAGAAAACTGCAATCGACGAGGAAACCGTCCGCCTGCACAGCCATATTGCACAGTTCCGGACGCTGATTGCCTCCGATGAACCGGTTGGAAGAAAGCTCGATTTCCTTGTGCAGGAGATGAACCGTGAAGTCAATACAATCGGCTCGAAGGCACAGGATCTCAGCATCACACGGCTCGTTGTGGATATGAAATCCGAGATCGAAAAGATCCGCGAACAGATTCAGAATATCGAATAATCGAAAGGAGCAGCTATGCGGCTGATTAACATTGGCTTCGGCAATATGATTTCATCGGCGCGGCTCGTGACGATTGTCAGCCCCGATTCCGCACCGATCAAGCGCATTGTGCAGGACGCACGCGACAGAGGCAGACTCATTGACGCCACCTACGGACGCCGCACCCGTGCAGTCATTGTCATGGACAGTGACCATGTCATTCTCTCCGCGATTCAGCCGGAGACCATTGCGGCAAGACTTGCCGGCAGCACTGCACCTGCGGAGGAGGAGACAGAAGATGAGTAAAGGCTTACTGATTGTGCTTTCCGGTCCGTCAGGATGCGGAAAGGGGACAATCGTTCAGGAGATTCTCAAGGACGGCGACTGCGCCGTATCGGTTTCCGCGACGACCCGTTCGCCGCGCGAGGGCGAGGTCGATCATGTCCACTATCATTTTATCACGAAAGAGGAATTTGAACGGCGCATCGCACATGACGGTCTGCTCGAATATGCCGAGTATTGCGATAATTACTACGGCACACCGCGTGCAGAGGTCGAAGCGATCCGCGCTTCCGGTAAGCATGTGATTCTCGAAATCGAGGTGCAGGGTGCATTTCAGGTCAGAGAGCGTTGCCCGGAGGCGATCCTCATATTTACGATTCCGCCCTCGATTGCAGAGCTGCGCCGCAGACTGGAAAAGCGCGGCACAGAATCCGCCGAGGTGGTAGAGAAGCGCATTGCACGCGCGCAGGAGGAGCTCCCGCTCGCAAAGCATTATGATTATGTTGTCCTCAATGATGCGCTGGAGGACGCGGTCGCAGATTTCCGTTCGATCATCCGGACAGAAACCATGCGCCCGAATCAGATAGACTGGAACCGGCTGGACTGGAACCTGTGAAAGAAAGGATTGACCTGTTATGATGCTCAGACCCTCTATGTATCAGATTATCTCGAAGAACGAGAGCTATTATTCTCTGGTGATCGGCGTTGCGAAGCGCGCAAGAGAAATCGCCGAGGCACATGTCAAGGAGAAGGAGACCGCGAAGGCGGCTGCCGAAAAGCGCGCCAAGATGAACGGCGATCAGAAGATTCGCCTCGATGACAAGACCATGCGCATGGTCGTGCTTGAGGAGAATCCGGTCAAGACTGCCGTCGATGAATTTGCCGCCGGCAAGTACAAGCTCGTGGAGCCTGAAGAGGATAATGACCGCTGATGACGGACCAAGTCAAAAACGGTTCTGCAATGCCGCTGATTATCCGGGTCGCACTGGATGCAGCGGCGTTTGGCTATGATTTGTTGTACAGCTATACTGCGGACCCGCAGTGGGCAGCGCAGGTCGCCCCCGGTATGCGTGTTGCCGTGCCCTTCGGCAGGGGCAACCGCAGACGCCTTGCGATGGTGCTGGAGGTATCGGATGAACCGGCGGAGGAGGGCGTTGTCTTAAAGCCTGCCGCAGCGCTGCTCGATCAGGAGCCGGTGCTGACGGAGGAGCTGCTGATGCTGGTGCGCTGGCTGCATGAGTATACGTTTTGTACGTGGTATGATGCGGTGCGCGCGGTACTGCCGGGCGGATTGCAGATTCAGCTTGAGGAGCGCTATCTGCCGCTGGAACCGCCGGTCGGTGTGAAGCTGACAGAGAAGGAACACAATCTGCTCAGCATCATGCAGCTTGCAAAATCGCAGCGCGAGCGAGATTCACTCGTGCGGGCGGACGGTGACAGCGAAAAGCAGAAAATCCTTGATGCACTTGTGCAGAAGGGCTGTCTGCTGGCGGTCTCCGAGGGCAAACAGCTCATCGGGGACAGCACAAAGAAAATGGTAAGGCTCTCGCTGAGCTATCTTGCGGATGAGACCGCATTCCGTCCGACGCCGAAGCAGGCGCAGGCGGTTCGCATTCTGCGCGAGCATGAGGCGCTCTCCGTGAAGGAATGCGCCTATTTTGCCGCGGTCGGAGAAACCGTCGTGCAGAATCTTGTGAAATCGGGCATTGCGGAGTTCTATGAAGCAGAGCTGCTGCGTGTGCCGCGTGATGCAGAGGTGACGGTTGATCCGGCGCTGACGGTGCTCTCGGAGGAGCAGCAGGCGGCATATGATGCCGTCGCGGCAGAGATTCTTGCGCGGCATGCTGCGGCATTTTTGCTGCACGGTGTCACGGGCAGCGGCAAGACTGCGGTCTTTGAGCAGCTGATCTCGCTGACTTTGCAGCAGGGCAGAGGCGTTCTGCTGCTGATTCCGGAGATTTCGCTGACGCCGCAGGTCGTGCAGTATTTTCAGTCGCGGTTCGGCAATCGCGTCGCACTGATTCACAGCGGATTATCCCTTGCGCAGCGGCTTGATACGGATAAGCTGATCCGCCGCGGCGAGATACAGATCGTGATCGGCACGCGCAGCGCGGTTTTTGCGCCGCTGCCGGATGTCGGACTCATCATCCTTGATGAGGAGGGTGAGCATTCGTATAAATCGGAGCAGTCGCCGCGCTATCATGCAGCGGAGGCTGCCAAGGCGCGTGCGAAATATCACAATGCCGCGCTGGTGCTGGCATCGGCGACGCCTTCGCTGGAGAGCCGCTATCTGGCAGAGCGCGGTGTATACCGTCTGCTGAAAATGACGAAGCGCTATAATCAGGCGCCGCTTCCCGAGGTCACGATCGTCGATATGAATATTGAGCGGTCGGAGGGCAACGGCAGCCCGTTTTCGATTGCGCTTTCCGAGGCGCTCTATGAGAATTTGCAGCGCGGCGAGCAGAGCATTCTGCTGCTGAACCGCCGCGGCTATCACACGCTGCTGCAATGCACAAAATGCTATGAGCCGGTCTACTGCCCGAACTGCTCGGTGCCGATGACCTATCACAAAACGAACGGCTCACTGCTCTGCCATTACTGCGGACATGTGCAGCCGCCGGTGACAGTCTGCCCGAAATGCGGCAATGACCGGCTGCGGCAAATGGGCTTCGGAACGCAGAAGCTCGAGGAGGAATTGCAGGCGCTGCTGCCGGATGCAAAGATTCTGCGCATGGACGCAGATACGACCATGACGCGCACCGCCTACGAAACAGGCTTCCGCGCATTCGCAAAGCATGAGTATGATATCTTATGCGGGACGCAGATGATCGGCAAGGGACTGGATTTCCCGAATGTGACACTGGTCGGCGTTGTCTCGGTGGATAAGGCACTGTTCGCCGGCGACTACCGGAGCTATGAGCGCACATTTTCGCTTGTGACGCAGGTCGTTGGACGCGGCGGCAGAGGGGCGCGCAGGGGACGGGCGATCTTGCAGACGCATATGCCGGATCATTACGTGCTCAATCTCGCCGCGGCACAGGATTATGACCGCTTTTATACGGAGGAGCTTGCATTGCGCCGTGCGCTGATGTTTCCGCCGGTCTGCGATCTCTGCGTGATCGGTTTCTCGGGGATTTTCGAGGAGCGTGTCCGGATTGCGGCAGAACGGTTTGTGGAGATTCTTGCGGAGACAGTCCGGCAGAGAAATCTGCGGCTGCCGCTGCGCGTTCTGGGTCCGGTCGAGGCGGGCTACGGCAGACTCAACGGAAAATACCGCCGCAGGGTGCTGCTGAAATGCAAAAATACTGCGGAGATGCGCGCATTTATCCGTTCCCTGCTGGAGCAGGCATATGCCGACAGGGCATTTGCAAATATCTCGCTGTTTGCGGATATGAACGGCGACTGCGGCGTATAAGCCGGTGCAAGGCGACAGAACGTTTAAGAATTTCTGAAATTATTGTGAAAACGCATCATAAGCGCAGTAAAATCTGTTATAATTGGTAAGAAGACAAATCATACAGGGAGGAACAGATCATGGCAAGGAATAAACAAGTATCCAGATTCGTTGAAATATATACACAGAAATCGCCGGGCATCAGCAAGGTGCTCGTGGATATGGCAACCGGCGTCAACTATTTCTTCCATTCGGAAAGTGACGGCTACGGCGGAGCGGGCGGTCTGACGCCGCTGCTCAATCCGGACGGTTCTCCGGTGATTACGCCGCCTGAAATGTTCCTGCCGCCGCAGTAATATGGAACTCTATAAGCTGACGAAAAAGCAGATCGTCATCCGGCTGATTCTGCTCGCGGTGTTTCTGATTGCGCTTTATGTGCTGATGTGCGTCCGCGCCTGTCCGAACTGGAAGGACAAGGTGCTGATTCCGCCGGAGGCAGCTGCTGCTGAGAATCCGGAGGGCGGCACGCAGGAAACCGCGATTGCACCGCCGGAGGGCTTTGCGCGCATTCCGGCAGCGGAGGACAGCTTTCTTGCGTTCATGCGCCGTCAGCCGGTCTGGGCTGCGGGCAGCAGCATCATGACCTATGACGGCAATGCGATCCCGCCGGTCAATGCCGCTGCGGTTTATATGCTCAGTCTGCCGGAATCGCCCGGGAAACCGGATTTGCAGCAGTGTGCCGATACGGTGATCCGGTTCTGGGCAGAATACTTCTATGAGACAAAGCAGTATGACCGCCTCGCGTTTTCCTATTCCAGCGGTTATGAAACCTGCTGGACGGACTGGTCAAAGGGCTTCCGCTATCTGACCGTGCCTGTTGCGGGCTGGACATTTCGCCTCAAGCTGAAAGGGCAGGATGATTCTTTGCAGCAGATGCATAATTATTTGCAGGCAGTGATGCATTATGCCGGTACGCTTTCGCTGGAGGCGGAGTCGCATACAATCAGCATTTCGGATGCACATGCCGGTGATATCATCTGCAAGGGCGGTGCACCGGGGCATGTGGTTATGATCGTGGATGAAGCGCGGAACGAAGCAGGCGAGCGCCGCTTCCTGATCGCGCAGGGTCTGACGCCTTCGCAGTCGGCGCATATTCTGTCGGGCTGGCGCGATGCACCCGATCCGTGGTATACAGAAGAACAGTTATCCGCACAGGAGATCAAATTCAGCAGCTACTGCTTTGAGCCTGATGCGCTGCGCCGCTGGAAGGAAGGGTTCCCGAATGCGGCGGATACAAATTAAGGAGAAAAAATATGGCAATTCGCAACATTGTGAAAGAGGGCGATCCGGTTCTGCAAAAGAAGTGCAGACCGGTCGAGAAATTTGACGAAAAGCTCTGGCAGGTGCTTGATGATATGGCGGATACGCTCCGCGAATCGGGCGGTGTGGGACTTGCTGCACCGCAGGTCGGCATCCTGCGCAGATATTTTATCATGATGCTTGAGGAGGACGGCGAGGTTATCGAAGCGATCAATCCGGAGATTGTCAAGGCATCCGGCAAGATCCGTGATGTCGAGGGCTGTCTCTCGGTGCCGAACCGCTGGGGCTATGTGACACGCCCGAAGTCGGTCGTGCTGCGCGCATACAACCGCAACGGCGAGCAGTATGAGATGAAACTCAAAGACCTCGGCGCACGCTGCGCCTGCCATGAGACCGATCATCTGGACGGTCATCTGTTTTTAGAGCTTGTTGAGGAATTCTGCAAGCCGGAGCAGGAGTAAAACGATGCGTGCGCGGCTTGCCGGCAGAGGGCTTGCTGCATTCCTGACCGGAATGCTTGCCGTCGGTCTGCTGGTATTCCTGCCGGCAGGCACGCTGCGGTATCCCTGCGGCTGGCTGTTCTGCGGCATCCTGTTTCTCCCGATGTTCCTTATGGGCATCGTGCTGCTGATCAAAAATCCGTCGCTGCTGGAAAAGCGGCTTTCACGGAAGGAGGAGCAGTCCGAGCAGAAAACGGTCGTGCTGCTCAGTGCGCTGATGTTTCTGGCGGGATTTATCCTCTGCGGACTGAATTATCGTTTTCAGTGGATTCCGCTGCCGGCATGGATTCCGGCTGTATCGGCGGTCATCTTTCTGATCGGCTATATCATGTACGCCGAGGTGCTGCGTGAGAATACATATCTTTCGCGCACGGTTGAGGTGCAGGAGGAACAGAAGGTCATAGACACCGGACTCTACGGCATCGTCCGTCACCCTATGTATACTGCGACGATCCTGATGTTCTGCACGATTCCGCTCGTGCTCGGCGCCGTGATTGCGCTGCCGGTGTTTCTGCTGTATCCGGTCATTCTGGTGCGCCGCATCCGCAATGAGGAGCAGGTGCTCAGTGAAGGACTCAAAGGTTACAGCGACTATCGGAAAAAGGTAAAATACAGACTGTTCCCGCATCTCTGGTGAACGGCTGACAATCATCACAAAGAGCCGCAATGCGGTCAGAGAGGAACGTATGAAGATCGTTTTTATGGGCACACCGGTTTTTTCGGTGCCGACACTGGAAATACTCAAAGAGGACGGACATACCGTGCAGGCGGTGTTCACGCAGCCGGACCGTCCGCGCGGACGCGGCAAAAAGCTCCAGCCGACGCCGGTTAAGGCAAAGGCAACGGAATACGGCATTCCGGTTTATACGCCGGAATCGCTGCGGAAGGGTACGGATGCAGAGGAAACGCTGAATCTGCTGAAAATTCTGAACCCTGACCTGATTGTCGTCATTGCCTACGGACAGATTCTGCCGAAGGAGATTCTGGAGCTGCCGAAATACGGCTGCATCAATTTACATGCTTCTTTGCTGCCGCGCTGGCGCGGTGCCGCACCGATTCAGCGTGCGATTCTGGCAGGCGATGCCGAAACCGGCGTCACGGCAATGCAAATGGCAGAGGGGCTTGATACCGGCGATATGCTGCATATTCTGAAAACGCGCATCGCCGATGATGAAACCGCTGAATCGCTTCACGACAGACTGTCTCTGCTCTCTGCGGAGACGCTGCATGAGACACTCGCACTGCTGGAGCAGGGGATGCTGCATCCGGTGCCGCAGGGCGGGGACGGCGTCTGCTATGCCGAGAAGATTACAAAGGATATGAGCCGTCTGGATTTCAGCGCATCTGCGGCTGAAATCGACCGCACGATCCGCGCCGTCACAGGCTATGCCATGCTGAGCGGCAAGCGGCTCAAGCTGCTCGGCTCCTGCTTTGACGGCAAAAAGACAAGCGATGCACCGGCGGGAACGCTGCTGCACGAGGGCAAAAATAAGCTGTATCTCGTCTGCGGGGACGGCGGTATGGTCCGTCTGCTTGCGTTGCAGCCGGAGGGCAGCAAGCCGATGAAGGTGCAGGATTATCTGAACGGTGTCCGTCTGCCGGAGGGAGCTTGTCTGACTGCTGCGGAGTGATCCGCGGAAAGGAGACTGCATATGTATATTTTCGTGATTTTATCGCTGATTATTACGGTCGCTGCACAGATTCATGTGCATGCAGCGTACAGCAGATACAGCAAGGTGCGCAATGAACGCGGCATCACCGGTGCGGAGGCTGCGCGGCAGCTTCTGCTCGACCACGGCATCACGAATGTCGGAATCGAGCAGATTCCCGGAAAGCTGACCGATTATTATGACCCGACACGGAATGTGATCTGCCTCTCTGAGGGCGTTTACGATCAGGACAGCGTCGCGGCGGTCGGCATTGCGATGCACGAGGCAGGCCATGCCGTGCAGTATGCGCAGAATTACGCGCCTGCCAAGCTGCGCAATGCGATTGTCAAATCGACAAATATTTCTTCGACCGTGTCCTATCTGCTGGTCGTTGCCGGTATTCTGCTCGGCGGCGGCAGCGGCAGGGTCGGTTATTCGCTGATCACGCTCGGCATCTATTTCTTCTTAGCGGTGATCTTTTTCCAGCTAGTCACGCTGCCGGTCGAGTTCAATGCAAGCGGCAGGGCAGTCCGTTCGCTGCGTGATTCGACGATGCTGAATTCTGACGAGCAGAAGGGCGTCCGCAAGGTGCTCTCGGCGGCTGCACTGACCTATGTCGCAGCAGTTGCCGTATCGCTCTTGCAGCTCCTGCGTCTGCTGGCGATCAGAGGTCGGCGCAGATGATCGGGCTGGATGCACGGCTGCTCGCAGTCCGGACGCTGATCCGCTCGATCCGTTCCAAAAGCTATTCCAATCTTGCGCTGACGAATACACTGATGAATGCAGAGCATATCACGCCGCAGGACAGCGCACTCTGCCGGAACATCTTTCGCGGCACCTATGAGCGCCTGCTGACGCTTGATGCCTGTATTGCGGCGCATTCCAAACGCCCGCCGGAGAAGCTCGATCTTGAAGTCTGCTGTGTGCTGCGCTGCGGCATCTATGAGCTGCTGTATCTGCACACGCCGGAATCGGCGGTCGTCAATCTCTGGACGGAAGCGGTCAAGAAGCTGCGAAAGACCAGTGCTGCCGGTATGGTCAATGCGGTGCTCCGCGGATTCATCCGGAGCGGCAAAGAGATTCCGCTGCCGCAGGATGCGCGTGCGGCGATGTCGGTGCAGTATTCTGTTCCGGTTCCGCTGCTCGATGCGCTGTGCAGCGATTATGATACCGAAACAGTCAGGGCATTTTTAGAGGATGCCGCCGATGCGCCGCCGATCTATTGCCGGCGCAATCCGCTCTGCGAAAACAGTGCGCAGAAGATGCCGCTTGCAGAGCCGGTCGCCGGTATCCCGTATGCATATATCATCAAAAAACGCGGCGAGACCGCTGAAACTCCGACGGTGATCGACGGGCAGGAAACGGTTCCGCTCGACCCTTACCGCAGCGGATTCTTTGACGAATCCAAAGCGCTCGGCAACAGCAGCATGCATATACAGGATCTGGCATCGCAGCTCTGCTGTCTTGCGCTCGATCCGCAGCCGGGGGAAACCGTGCTCGATGTCTGCGCGGCACCGGGCGGCAAGAGCTTCACGATTGCGGAGCTGATGCAGGATCAGGGGCATGTATATGCCTATGATCTGCATGAAAAGCGCGTCGGACTGATTCGTCAGGGCGCCGAAAAACTAAAACTCACCTGTATAACGGCGCAGGCAGGCGATGCGCGGGAAACGGAAAAGCCGCAGGCAGACCGCATTCTCTGCGATGTGCCATGTTCGGGCTTCGGCGTGATTCGCAGAAAGCCGGAGATACGCTATAAATCGCTTGACGAGCTCGCGTCGCTGCCGGAGATTCAGTATGCGATTCTCGAGGCGTCTGCAAAGGCGCTGAAAGCGGGCGGCGTGCTGGTCTATTCGACCTGTACCGTCTTAAAGCGCGAAAATGAGGATGTTGTCCGCAGATTTTTGGCGGCGCATCCGGAATATCATTTAGAAAAGCCGTGGCAGAATCTGCCGGCGCTTGCGTCATACGGGCAGGAGATGACAACGCTCTTTCCGCAGATGCTCGGCAGCGACGGATTCTTTATCGCCAGAATGCGGAAAACGCACATATGAAGCCTTCCCGCAGAACCGGACTGACTGCGGCAGCGGCTGCTGTGCGTCAAGCCGTATGATCCGGTTTATGCGAAAAACAAAGACGGCGCGGAACGCTGCAAATGAAAGGAGCTGATACCGGTGGAAACGCCGAAAACCGACATCCTGAGCCTTCTGCCGGAGCAGCTTGCGGATGCGGTCCAAGCAATGGGCGCACCGAAATTTCGGGCAAAGCAGATTTTCCGGCAAATGCACGTAAAACGGGTCTTTGATTTCGCAAAAATGACAGAACTATCTAAACAATTTCAGGCAGAGCTCCAAGAGCGCTTTTATATAAACTTGCCAAAGATTGAGAAAAGGCTTGATTCTTGCACGGATGATACGGTAAAATATCTGTATAGGCTCTCTGACGGGGCTTGTATCGAGACTGTCCGCATGGTCTATCACCACGGCGTGACTGCGTGCATTTCGACACAGGTCGGCTGCAAAATGGGCTGTAAATTCTGTGCCTCCGCGCCGCTCGGATTCGTGCGCAACCTGACGCCCTCCGAGATGCTCGGACAGATTTACTGCACCGATGCAGATTTTCCGCCGGAGCAGCAGATCAGCGGCATCGTGCTCATGGGCATCGGAGAGCCGCTTGATAATTTTGAGAATGTGATGCAGTTCCTGCGCCTGATCTCAGACAAGGAGGGCAGGAATCTCAGCCTGCGGCATGTCGCGCTCTCGACCTGCGGTCTTGTGCCGATGATTGAGCGCCTTGCTGAAGAGCAGCTTCCGCTGACGCTGTCCGTTTCGCTTCATGCGTCGGATAACGAAACGCGCGATGCACTGATGCCGGTCAACCGGCGGTATCCGATGGAGCAGCTCCTGAAAGCCTGCGGCGATTATTTCCGCAGAACGGGCAGGCGTGTGACATTTGAATATGCAGTCATTGCCGGCGAGAATGATTCTCCGGCAGCGGCAAAGCAGCTCGGAAAACGGCTCCGTCCGGTATTTCCGAATCAGCGTCCGCATGTGAATCTGATTCCGGTCAATCCGGTTGCGGGAACCGGCTTTCAGGCAGGTCATGCGGAGGCATTCAGGCGGCTGCTGGAACAGGAGGGCATCAATGCCACCGTCCGGCGAACGCTCGGCGAGGATATCAAGGCTGCCTGCGGTCAGCTCAGACGAGAGACCGCGGAGAAAGCCGCAGAAGAAAGCGTGGTGAGCACCAGTGAAGGCGTATCTGGGCTGTGACATCGGCAGAACCAGAGCTGAAAATCAGGATTCGATCCGTGCGGAGAGTTATCCGGACGGTGTGCTTGCCATTGTCTGCGACGGAATGGGCGGCATGGAAAACGGCAGTACAGCGAGCAAGCTGGCGATTGCCGCAGCGGAAGAGCATTTCCAGAGTGCCTATCACAGCGGCATGTCCGACGAGGAGATCTGTGATCTGCTCCGCGGCAGTGCCACGGTCGCAAATCAGAAGGTATACAGAGCGGCTGTCAGCAGCAGAATGCGCTCCCGCATGGGAACAACGCTGGTCGGCGCATTCGTGCGGCAGCATACGGCTTGTATTGTCAATATCGGTGATTCGAGAGCCTATCTGCTTCCGCAGGAGGGCGAGCTCCGGCAGCTCACAACCGATCATACGGTCGTGCAGCTTCTGTATGAGCAGGGGATGATTACCGCCGAAGAGCGCGCAACGCATGCGAGACGCAATGAGCTGATGCGAGCCGTCGGCGTGGCAAGCAGAGTGCTTGCGGATATTCAGACAGTCCCGATGAAACCCGGCGACAAGGTGCTGCTCTGCTCAGACGGCTTATATAATATGGTTCCGCCGGAGCGCATTGCGGAGATCATGCGTCAGACGCCTGCCGAGCAGGTGCCTGAGGTCTGTATCGCCGCGGCGAATGCGGGCGGCGGCAGAGACAATATCTCGGTCATTCTGCTGACGGATGAGCAGATGACGGATACAGAAATCTAATTTGTGATTCTTGTGCACGGGGGATGCTTCCAGCCCCGCTGACAGCACATGAGAAATAGAGATTGTAAGGGCTATGAAACAGTTTTGCCGGAGGCAGCCGGCACGGAGGTTTGTGATGGAAAAAGATCGCAATGACAAGAACATCGGAAAGAAGCTCGACGGCCGCTACGAGATCACGGAGCGGATCGGCGAGGGCGGCATGGCGGATGTATACCGCGCTACGGATGTAGTCGATAATAAGACCGTTGCCGTCAAAATTCTCAAAAAGGAGTTTGCCGAGAATGAGGAATTCCTGCGCAGATTCCGCAATGAATCCAAGGCGATTGCTGTGCTCAGTCATCCGAATATCGTCAAGATTTACGATGTCGGCTTTTCGGAGCGCATTCAGTTCATTGTCATGGAGTATATCGACGGCATTACCCTGAATGAATATATGGAGCAGCAGGGACAGCTCGGCTGGAAGGATGCGGTACATTTCATCCTTCAGATTCTCCGCGCACTCCAGCATGCCCACAGCAAGGGCATTGTCCACCGCGACATCAAGCCGCAGAATATCATGATGCTCCGTGACGGCACGATCAAGGTCATGGACTTCGGCATTGCAAAGTTTGCCAGAGAAGACGGCAAAACCGGTACCGACAAAGCAATCGGCACCGTGCATTATATCAGCCCAGAGCAGGCTAGAGGCGGCGTAACCGATGCAAAGAGCGATATCTATTCGGTCGGTGTGATGCTCTATGAGATGCTCACCGGAAAGAAGCCCTTTGACACCGATAACCCTGTCAGCATTGCAGTGATGCATATGCAGGCAAAGGTGCCGCTGCCCAGCACCATTCGCCCTGATATCCAGATCGGACTCGAGGAGATCATTCTCAAGGCGATGGAAAAAGACCCTGCGGACCGCTATCAGTCCGCAAGAGACATGATGGATGATCTCCAGACCTTTAAGGAGGATCCGGACGGCGTGTTCGGATATTACCCCGAATTGTTTGAGGAGGAGCCTGTGCAGGATATGTTTGAAGAAGACGATAACAGCAAAACCAGAAACTACAGACCGCTCACAGAGGAGCGCGATCTGCCGCCGGAAGACGAATACTATGACGACGATCAGGAGTATTACGACGACGAGGAGCAGTATTACGACGATGAGCCGTATGATGACCGCGGTTCCTACCGTGCCGTCGCTGCCTATGCAGGTGCGGGCGGGGATGACGAGGAGGAATACGAGGAGGAGACCAAGTCGCTCTTTATTCCGATCCTCAGTGCTGTGATTATTGTTGTCATGATCGTTGCAGCCATTCTGTTTACGATGCTGATCTGGAACATGATCAATAATAATACCAGCGAAAACAACGCGGCGGAATTCAAGATGCCGACTCTGATCGGTATGGACTACAACGAAGCAAAATTGCAGTTCGGCGACAAGATCCGTATCGAGATTCTGAGCCAGGAATATTCCGAGTACGAGAAGGATAAGATTTTCGATCAGGATATTCCCGCAAACGATCCGGTCGGTCAGGGCGATACCGTCAATGTCAAGGTTTCGCTCGGTCAGAGAAAGGTGCTCCTGCCGGATGTCACCGAATGGGAATTTGAGACTGCAAAATCGACGATTGTCGGCTTGGGTCTCTATGTCGATAAGCGTTCGTCCTATGATCCGGTTGTGGAAAAGGGTAGAGTCATTTCTACCGATCCGAAGGGACCGGTGGAGCTGGAGCCGGGTTCCTATGTCCGTGTGACGCTGTCGCTCGGCAAGAACAAGGAAACCGTACCGGTTCCGAACTTCGTCGGCATGAAGTGGGACCTCGCAAAGACCACCGCGGACAGCCTGAAGCTGACGCTTGCAAAGAAGGAAATGGATGACGAGGCTGAGGAGGGCACAGTCCTGAACCAGAACGTCACGCCGAATGAAGAGGTCTCTGAGGGCTCGCTGATCGAGCTGACCGTTTCCTCCGGTAAGAAGAAGGAACAGCCGGTTCGTATCTCCTTCAATATTCCGCCCAATGCATCCGGTAAATTCCATATCGGTCTCTATGAGGGCGGTGTTGCAAGAGCAATCGGCGGTCAGTTTGATCCGCAGTATGCAGCCGGTGTCACCTCGCTTGTCATCGAGGGCAATGAGACGGTTGACGTTGTCGCGGTTCTGGTTAATGACGATAACGGCAAGGAAGCCACAATCGGCAGCTACCGTGTTGACTTCGACAAGAAGAACTATGAAACGATCACAGCGGACGCGAACGCCGCATTCGAGAAGGTTGACGGTCTGAAGGGACCGGCTCCTGCAACGACCACGACGCTTGCACCTGTCACGCAGACAGATCCGCCTGTCACATCTGCAACAGAGGCGGAGGTTCCTCCGGTCGTTACGGAAGAAACCGTTGCGCCTGTTGATCCTGCTACGACCTGATCGCAGTATGGAAGGTTTGATTTTGAAAGCAGTTGGGGGACTTTACACCGTAGAGTCCCCCAGCGGTGTATTATCCTGCAAGGCGCGCGGCATCTTCCGCAAGCAGGGGATTTCGCCCTGCACCGGCGACCGCGTCACGGTTGAGGACGATGTTATCACGGAGATCATGCCGCGGAAGAATCTGCTGATCCGTCCGCCGCTTGCAAATCTTGATCAGCTGCTGTTTGTGCTGTCGGTACGCGATCCGGCACCGAATTTGCAGCTGCTGGACCGTTTTCTTGCGGTCTGTGTCTATAAGGAGATTCAGCCTGTCCTGATTTTTACGAAGCTCGATCTCGCAGATGCGGAGCATTATGCTGCACTGTACAAATCTGCCGGATTTCCGCAGTTTTTCGTGGATTATGAGAAGCCGGAGACGGTGCAGGCGGTGTATGAGGCGCTCAAAGGAAAAATCAGCGCATTTACCGGAAATTCGGGCGTCGGCAAATCGACGCTGCTGAATGCGCTGGATGTCTCACTGCATCTGGAAACAGGCGATATCAGCAAAAAACTCGGCAGAGGACGCCATACAACGCGCGAGACTTCGCTGTATACACTGCCGCACGGCGGAAAGATCGCGGATACGCCGGGATTCTCGACATTTGAGACGGAAGCCTATGCGCAGATTGCGCCGGACGAGCTTGCAGACTGCTTTCCGGAAATCGGCGCGGTGACGGAACCCTGCCGCTATGCGGACTGCCGGCATATGAAGGAGCCGGGATGTGCGGTGCAGCTTGCCGTCAGCAAGGGCGCGATTCCGCAGACCCGCTATGACAGCTATGCCCTGATGATGCAGGAGTCCCTGAGCCGGAAGACATACTGATTCGATACATCAAAACAAAGTCGCTCAATTCAGCGTACAGTCTGGATTGAGCGGCTTGTATTTATGATGATTTATAAATATAGGCGGCACATACCGCATACTGATTTCGCATTTTACAGTGCCCTGCACAGTGCTGCGACCTCGGCAGCGGTATTGAAGACGGAGGGCGAAAAGCGGACGGTACCCTTTGCCGTACCGAGTGATTCATGGGCAAGCGGTGCACACTGCAAACCGGCTCGCAGACAGAATCCAGCGGCAGCAAGCCTGCCGGCGGTCTGATCGGGCGCTTCGCCGCCGCGCGTGAAGGAGATCACGGGGAGATAATCCGCCTTCGGGCTGCGGTAGATGACGGCATCGGGCAGCCGTTCCAGATATGCGGTCAGCTGCTTGCAGAGCGCCGCCTCATGTGCACGGATACGGTCAGCGCCCTGCTGCATGACAAACTGCATGCCGGCATCGAGCGCAGCGATTCCGGGAACATTGACCGTACCGGCTTCGAGGGCATCGGGCAGAAAATCGGGCTGCCGCAGCGAAGCAGAGAGTGAACCTGTGCCGCCCTGCATCAGCGGACGCAGCGGTACGGAGCCGTCTGAAAGCAGCATACCGGTGCCCATGATGCCGTATAAACCCTTGTGACCGGCAGTGCAGAGCAGCTGTATGCCGTCATCATGCAGCGAGACAGGCAGCAGCCCGCAGCCCTGTGCGCCGTCGGCAATGAAAATCAGCGCCTTTTCACGGCAGAGCGTTCCGATTTCACGGTACGGCAGAATCTGACCTGTGACATTGGAGGCGAGCGTACAGATAACGGCGCGCGTCTGCGGCTGGATGCGGCTGCGGAATGCCTGCACGGTCTCCTCTGCATCCGCGGAGACCGGTGCAATGCTGTATCGGATGATGCCGCGCTCTGCGAGCGCCGCGACAGGACGGAGCACGGAGTTATGCTCCATACTGCTGAGGATGACATGATCGCCCTGCCGCAGCGCACCGTAGATTGCAAGATTCAGCGCATGGGTGCAGTTGAGCGTAAAGACGACATGCTCAGGCTCTGCGCCGAACATTTCTGCCGCAGTCTGCCGCGCATGATAGACTGCTTCACCGGCGCGCTTTGCGAGAATATGTCCGCCGCGCCCGGGATTACCGCCTGTATAGAGAATCGCCTGCGCAGCGGCTCTGCGGACGGCGGCAGGCGTCGGAAAGGTCGTTGCGGCATTGTCAAAATAAACCGGCTTCTGCACCGGCGGTCAGCTCCTTTCTGCGTCTGATTCAGGGGGCGGCGGGCTGTTCGGACGGCTGCCACGGAATGCCGGAATGCGTCAGCAGTGCGTAGATTTCCTGCTGCGGCGCCGTAACCCGAAAGCGGTAGATACAGCCGTCTGCGCCGGTAAACCGCGTCACATGATACGGATAGCGGCTGCGGTTCAGCAGATGCTGCACCTTCTCCGAATGGGTCTGCGAGCGGATATCGAAATACGTTTCCATGCCTTCACCTCCTTCCCTGCTATGATATGCCGTTCCGACAGCATCTGACACCGTCCGCCGCGTACAGACAGAAATCTTAATTTTTTCTTAGGATTGCCGGAATCATGTGATTTTTCAGCGTGTTTTACTGTCTTATATTATGGAGACTGCGCAACGGGTGAACCATGCACTGCCGCAGATACAACCCGAAAAAAAGCAAGGTCTGTCGCGGATTTCGGCGCAGAACGGGTGAGGATACAGCGCCGGACGGACAGCAAGTTATACAAAAAATACAGTGTATTTTCCGCACAATGAGAATGTTGTCGGAAAATGCGAAAAATGCTTGCTTTTTTTCGGGATTTGCGGTAAAATATAATGTGCATCATCATGCTCCCCGGCACGCTGCTGCGTGCAGGCGATGCATATGAAAATCATCAAAAAGGAAAGGTAGAAACATTATGGCACAAGCGAAAAAGCGGCTGACCCCCGGTAAAATCATCTGCCGCATTTTGATCGTATTCTTCACGACACTGATTCTGCTGGTCATCGCACTGTACCTGCTGATGCTCGTCATCGCAAAGGGACCGTCGCCGTACGCCAAGGAGCGTTTTGTCTGTACAATGAAAGAGACAAGTGCGCTGAAGTTTATCCCGGGCTTGTATTTCAGCGAGGAGGAAATCGCTGAGTATCTCGGCACCTTCCGTGATAATACGACAGATGAGGTGACAGACGCGGAGCTGGTCAAAATCGCACCGAAGACAAGCGGTACACCGGCAGCGGACGGCAGCGGCAATGTGCAGAAAGAAACCGAGCTTGTGGATGTTTCCGGCAGCACCTTCCGCGGAAAGCTGCTCAAGATCAAGGATCCTTCCCGTGTATATGTCGGCATTTCCGGTCAGTACGGCGCAGAATACGAAGGCAAGCGCGTCATGGATATGGTTGCGGAATACGGCGCACTGGCTGCAATCAATGCAGGCGGCTTTGAGGATCTCAACGGCGTCGGCAACGGCGGTACGCCGCTTGGCATGGTTGTCTCGCAGGGCGAGCTGCGCTGGGGCGGCATGGGTACCACCTATGATATCATCGGCTTTGACAATAACAACATCCTGCATGTCGGTACTATGACCGGTCAGCAGGCAATGGATATCGGTATCCGCGATGCGGTCTGCTTCGGTCCGGTTCTGATCGTCAACGGCAAGCCGGTGAATGAAGAGAAGGACCTCGGCGGCGGCTTTAATCCGCGCTCTGCAATCGGACAGACTGCCGACGGAACGGTCCTGCTGCTTGTCATCGACGGCAGACAGGCAAACTCCCTCGGCGCAACCTATGACGATATCATCGACATTATGCTGAAAAACGGCGCTGTCAATGCCGCGAACCTCGACGGCGGCAGTTCCTCGCATATGATCTACGAAAATGAAATGATTACGGTTTGTTCCTCGCTGTACGGTCCGCGCAGAATGCCGACCTGCTGGCTGGTCGCACCGGAATCCTGACGGAAGGAGGCAGCTGAAATAATGGATCATGAAAGCCGTAAGAGAGCCGCAGAGCTTGACGCAGATGCAGCACTTGATGCGATTCTGAAAGAAATTGATTCGGCAGACCGCCGAAAGCCTTCCGCCGCAGATGAAATTGCAGCAGAAGAACCGCGCAGACGCGAGCGCACTGATTCCGCTCAGAGAAGCAGTGAGAGACGCCGTCCGGAGAGCAGCGAGCGCAGCCGTTCGCAGCAGTCCCGTCCGGTTTCTCATGCAAAGGAATCCGTACCGGAGGAGAGCGCAGCAGAACGCCCGCAGCGTCCTGCACAGCGGCACCGTCTGCCGGCTGCCGCGGAACGTCCGGAGGAACGCTCGCAGCGTCTTGCCGCAGAGCGCACACGCAATCCGGAGCGCAGCGGGGAACGTCCTGCGCGCCGTACTGCCGAACGTCCGGAGCGTGCAGAGCATACAGAGCGTGCAGCGGCTCGTCCGGAGCGTCCGGCTCGTCCGCAGCGTCCTGCCGGAGAACGTACCGAACGTCCGGAGCGCCCGCAGCGCAATGCAGAGCGTGCAGAACGTCCGCAGAGAACGGCTGACCGTCCTGCACAGCGTCCGCAGAGAACCGCACCGGCTGCGGAAACAGTCGAAAAGCCCAAGCGTCCGCAGCAGAAGCGCAGCAGCGAATCCGGAAAGGACGCCCGCAAGCCTTCTGCATTCCGCATCGGCATGGCGCTGTATATCTGCATCTTCATGCTTGCAACACTGTTCGGAATGGATAAGCTGTGGCATTTCCTCAAGGAAACAGAGGATGCCCTGCCGGAGCACACGATTGATCAGTATGTCGAGAATCTCGGCAACACCGGCTTCTATACCGATATGATCCGGCAGCATGTGGATAAGATTGAAACTTCTGCCTATGAAACGCCTGACACGATTGCAGAAACGCTGGATGTTGACAGTGTTTCCGGCGGCGAATACAAGTGGGTCAAGGACGTACAGAATTTCACCGACAAGAATCCGGCATATATCATTCGCTGCGGCAATGCGGCGCTTGCAACGGTTCAGCTGGAGCAGGTCGGCAGCACGCCGCAGTTCCACAAGCCGATCTGGAAGGTCTGCACGCCGCAGTCTCTGATCGAGATTGCAACAGAGCCGCAGTTCTCGGTGGATGTGACCGTGCCGGAAGGCGCATCGGTCATGGTGAACGGTGTTGCGGTTCCGGTTGAGGAATTCAAGGAAGGCGAATCCGATGTGCAGCTCGACGAAGCCGCACAGATGTATGCCCAGCAGCCGAAGGCACAGCATGTGGAGATTCAGGGACTGTTCGTTGCACCGAAGGTTCTGGCATATGATTCTCTCGGCAATCCGCTGACGCCCTCGAAGCTCCCGAATGAGACCGATGCAAAGCAGACTTACTGCTTCGGACCGAAGCCGGAGAGCTCGCCGGATGAGGAACTGGTTGACAGAGTTGAGGATATGATGCGCGCCTATATCGACTACATGGCGAACAAGGACGAAGCACTCTGGACAAACCTCGGCATTCTGGATACATTCCTTGTCCCGAACAGCAGCGCTTACAAGAAGCTGCATTCGATTACGCAGGATATCAACTGGAATAACCCGTATACTGCCCGTCAGGACAGAGCACTCGATGTCAATGAGGTCCGGATGTATGCGGACAATGTCTGTACCTGCGATGTACATTACGATTATCAGCTCACGAAGAATGTCGTGAACGATTATATCGGCGATATGCGCTGGACATTTGTCAAGACCGGCACCGGCTGGAATGCAACGGAATTCGAGATCACGGGCTCCAATGATACGAAGTTCGGCGATGACGAGGAAACCGAAGCGCCCGCCGAGGGGTAAGCAATCATCTGTAACGGGTGCTCAGCAAACCGAAAGCATTCCGTGACAGACCAAAACAGAAATAATCCGCTCAATTCAAGCTGCCATGCTGAATTGAGCGGATTTTTTGTATGGAGCAAGGAGAGGAGCGGCTTTATGACTGCTCTGCCGAAGACATCTCTGCCTGCCGCTGCTGTTCCGGTGCCGCAGCCGATGTCTGCTGTTCCAGCGCGAAGCGGAGCCGCTGCTCCTCAGCGTCGAGGTCAAACAGTGGATAGCCTTCTTCCTTCCGGAGCTGCTCGTCCAGATAGCTTGCCCAGAGCGCACCGCCGAGCGGAACGGCATAAAACAGATTCGGAAATGCCCGTGTGATGAGGCATCCGGCGAGATAGACGATCAGCGCTGCTGCGCTCAGCCTGACGCTGCGCTTCGTGCTGCCGAGTATGCCGCATACAATGGATGCCGCAAGGCAGAGCAGATAGAAGCGCTCGCCCCGTCCGCCGCCGAGCGCGATGAATAACGCGAGCAGAGCATAAAGGACGCCCAGACAGATGAATACAAAGCACCAGTGATTGATTTTATCAGCGTAAATTTTCCGCACACGCAAAGCAGCGAAATGTTCGCGCCGCGCGTCGTCGATCAGTGAAGCCATATGATGTCCCTCCGGAAATGATTTTTATTTATCATAGCACAGATACACGGAAATGTCAAGAAAAAACACCCGCCGTACTTCAAGTACAGCGGGTGTCTTTCTATATTACGCTTGCGGTCGGGAAACGGACTGACGGTTTTCCGTTCGTCAAATTCCCGAAACGGCTGCGGGCACTGCCTGCTTAGCCGAGCTCTGCGAAATACTTAATGGTGCGAACCATCTGGCTGGTGTAGGAGTTTTCGTTGTCGTACCAGGAAACAACCTGAACCTCGTACAGACCGTCACCGATCTCAGCAACCATAGTCTGGGTTGCATCGAACAGAGAACCGTAGGTCATGCCGATAACGTCAGAAGAAACGATCTGATCCTCGTTGTAGCCGAAGGAAGCAGAAGCAGCAGCCTTCATAGCAGCGTTGATGCCGTCCTTTGTGACGTTGCTGCCCTTGACGACAGCGGTCAGGATCGTGGTAGAACCAGTCGGAACCGGAACACGCTGTGCGGAACCGATCAGCTTGCCGTTGAGCTCCGGAATAACCAGACCGATTGCCTTTGCAGCACCGGTGGAGTTCGGAACGATGTTTGCTGCGCCTGCGCGTGCACGGCGGAGATCACCCTTGCGGTGCGGACCGTCGAGAATCATCTGATCACCGGTGTAAGCGTGAATGGTGCTCATGATACCGGACTGGATCGGAGCGTAGTCATTCAGAGCCTTTGCCATCGGAGCGAGGCAGTTGGTGGTGCAGGAAGCTGCGGAGATGATCTTGTCATCCTTGGTCAGGGTCTTCTCATTGACGGAGAAAACGATGGTCGGGAGATCGTTGCCTGCCGGAGCAGAGATAACAACCTTCTTTGCGCCTGCGTCGATGTGAGCCTGAGACTTCTCCTTGGAGCAGTAGAAACCGGTGCACTCGAGAACAACGTCAACACCGATCTCGCCCCACGGCAGCTCAGCAGCATTTGCCTTTGCATAAATGGTCAGGGTCTTACCGTCAACGGTGATGGTACCAGCCTCATCGTCAGCAGTAACGGTGTGCAGGTTCTCGCCGATGATGCCGCAGTAGCCCTTCTGCGCAGTATCATACTTGAGCAGGTGTGCGAGCATAGACGGCTTGGTCAGATCGTTGATTGCAACGACCTCATAACCCGGTGCGCCGAACATCTGACGGAAAGCCAGACGACCGATACGGCCGAAACCATTGATAGCAACTTTAACAGACATTGGAATTACCTCCTAAAATTTGATACTTCTATTTTACACCATTTTTGCGGAAATTGCAAGCACTTTGATAAAAAAATAACGGGGATTGGCAAAAATAAATGGATTTGTCAGATTTATACAATATATTCCATAATGAATTAGACGAAATCACAAATATTATGAAAAGACTCGTAATTTTCGCGCGGTTCGTGTATAATAGTAAGAAAGTAGAGAGCAAGGAAAGGGGAGCGACGATGTCAGAGATCTTTTATGCAGCCGGAGAAGCGCTTCCGAAGCTGACGGCTGCGATGCTTGCGGCGCACAGCAGTGCCGACCGCGAGACGCTTTCTGCGGTGCAGTGTACGGCGGAACGGCTCTGCGTCCGTACAGACCGTTACGGTCTGCCGGAGGATGCGGTCATGCGGAATGCGTATCTTTCGCTGAAGGAAATCTGTTTCCGGATTCAGCGGCGGATTGCCCGAACCGATGAACTGCTCTGCTATGAAAACGGCGTGCGGCAGCCGGAATCGGCGGTTGATCTTTGCCGGACGCTGCGGCATTTTGTCAATCAGGTTGACATCCTGACAGATGTCTGCATGCAGATCGGTGACTGTGAGGTGCCGCACGAGCTCTATGCGAGGGTGCTGCCGGAGCGCCTGAATTTTGTTCTGGCTGCGATGCTGGAGCGCGCACTGTATGATATTCCGGATGCAAATGTCATGGATTTCCGTGCGGGCTGTGTGCAGTCTGATCTGCGGATTGAAATGGTTTTGCGGCATGATCCTGCGGTTACGGCGGAGCCGCTGCTGCGTCCGGAGACATCCGGCGAGGAAATGCTGCTGCCCGATGCACCGGAGCTCCTGAATGATCGCTTCTGCCGCTGCTTCGGGGCAAGAATGCTGCGGCACTCTGCGGAGGAAAAATATGTCTGCACCTTGTCGCTGCCGGCTGCCGCTGCGGCATATCCGCTGGGAAAGGTCAGCTCGGATTCCGCGAAGCGGCAGGATGATACACTGATTCAGGCGGTGCTTGCCGGATTTGTGCCGGCGGAGATCATGCTGACGGCGCTTTCAGACCTTCTGTGATATTCGGCAGTTTGCATAAACACGGCACAGAGTATTTGGCAGTTCTGTTCTTCATAAATTGTTCATTTTCTATTGACATTTTGATAAAAATATGCTATACTAATGTTGATATCGTGAGTGCTTTGCACTTATTCTAGTATGCGCTTTTGCGCGGTTCCCGGTTTATGCCGGACGATCTGCTCAAGAGAAAAGAGGGATTGGCTATGAAGCAAAACAGCATTTCCCGGAAGCGGAAGGTTTCCGGTTTTACACTGCTTGAAATTGTCATCGTCATGGGCATTATTACGATTTTGCTCGGCGTTCTGATACCGACGATGCGTACTTACATGACCAAGAGCCGTCTGAATACGGCAAACAGCAATGCGAAGGTTATCTTCAATTCACTGCAAACCATTATGCAGGAATATGAGTTCGAGGAGCGCAGCGAGACAGATTCGGTATTCTATGGTGCGCGGAAGGCAGGCAATATTCAGCTCTACTGCGTCAACGGCAATATTCAGCTCGGCAACTGCGTGCTGAAGGACAGTACCGGAAACGATCCGCTGAAAGCAGACCATAACGCAGTGACGCTTGATGCCGACGAGCTCGGTGCGACGATTGTCAATGCAAGACCCGGTTCGCTGGGTGCGCGTATGCGCCGCCTGTATACCGATTATGAGACGGTTACATGGTGTGCACTGATCCGCGATTATTCCGTCGCAGGTGTTCTGTGTGCAACCTCTCCGTCATCGCATTACATCGGCGGATATCCGCTTCAGGTGACCGAGAGAAATCTGACGGCAAGTTCCGGTTCGGACAGCATCAGCGCAGATACGATTCTGACTGCGATCGGTACCGCAACGGTGTCCGGCAGCACGCTTGATACCTATTGCAAGATGGCATGGGGCAAAGATATGACATATTGATTCAGCAAACGCCGCACAGCAATGTGCGGCGTTTTTGTGTGCATGCAAAGCATAAAAAGAGACAGCCTGACAAATCAGACTGTCTCTTCGGATTTGGGAAATCAGCGCCCGCGCAGTTCGAGGACGGATTCATAGTCCGAGAGTGCGTCGAGCAGGAGCTGCGGCTGCAATACCCATGCCACGCGGACATTGTTTGCATCGAGGAAACGGTAGTGAATCTGCATGCCGATTGTGCGGTGCTGCTGGAGCTTCCAGCCGTCTACCTCGAAGATATTGTCATAGAAGAAGTTTCCGCCGAGTGTCGGGAACGGAACATTCGGCGCAAAGCGATTGCCGTATTCCTTGAGAAAACCGGAGAGCTGCGCGGAATTCTTAAACAGGCGCTGCATTTTTTGTGCCAGCGCTGCATTGATTTCCTCCTTGGTCTGCGGTGCATTGCCGCTGCCGCCGAGCGCAGCCTTTGCATCGGCATAGCCCTGCTCATAGTTCGAGCGAATCTTTTCCTGTGCAAAATTCAGCGTGCCGGTGAGCAGATTGCCCATGGGCTTCATCGGCTTGATCAGCGTGAAGTCACAGTCAGGATAAAGCTCAAGCAGATTGGAATTGCCGACAGAAGTGCCGCCGTAGAGCGAGAGCTGCGGACGCATCGAAACGAGCAGCAGATTGCGGTGTCCCTCGGCATAGACCGGCTGGATGCAGAGATCGCCCTCGGGGGTGACGCTGCCGTCCATGAATTCCCTGCCGAGATAGCGTTCCGGCGCATAGATATGCGGGATCGCGGAGGAAGCAAGCAGAAGTGTGCGGATTGCGTCAGCGGAGAGACCGTTTAGCTTGAAGAAAACAGCGGTATCCTCTGCGGAATCATGTACGCTGACATAGGTCTGGATTTTGGAAGTGCTGACCTGCTCCAGCGGGAGCTGATTGATCATGCGGATCAGACCGTCGCGTGAGAAGAATGCGCCGTCAGAGCCGCGCGCCAGCAGATCGGAGGGCAGAATCTGCTCCCAGATGCGCTTTGCGTAAGCCGGATCGCCGATTGCGAAGAGTGCGGCGTTCAGCGCGCCGACCGAGCAGCCTGCGACTGCGGTGATATCAGTTGTCATGCCGGCTTCGGCAAGTGCCTGCCATGCGCCGATCTGAAATGCGCCCTTTGCGCCGCCGCCGCCGAGCAGCAGTGCAGTCGGTTTTTTTGTGGTTTGTTCCATGAGTCTACTCCTTTCAGGTTTGTCGGGAAACATGTGATGTGCTCCATAGATGTTCCTGCCGTCCAGACGAAAGTCCGTCCGGCTGCTTTCATAATATCATGAACCGCAGCGTTTGTCAAGTGTTTTCGCTTCGTTTTCACCGGATATACGCAATGCATGCACGGTGCGGCGGTTATGCCTTCTCCGGCAGTGAACGCTTCGGCAGCTTTGTGATATACAGAAGATATGCACCGGCAATCACCATCTGCACCGATACAATCAGAAGATCGGCAGCGGAATCGCCGAGCCGTTCTTTCAGCAGCGCACCGGTCGCAAAGGCGGTCATGCAGTTATTGAAGCCGTGAAAAAGGATGCAGGGGAGGATGCTTTCCGTCCGCATGAAGATGAACACCAGCAGGAATCCGACGGCAGCCGCAAAGAGCACCTGCAAGGTGTTTTCAAGAATATCACTGCCGTTGAGCAGATTGACAAAATGTCCGAGCGCGAAGGTCAGCGACGAAATGACAACGCCTCTGGTCAGATTCTGCTTTGCGATGCCGCGGAACAGAAATCCGCGGAAAATGACTTCCTCGAGAAATCCGACGCAGAGCATCATGACTGTGCGCGTAACGGATTCGGTTACGCTGAATTCTGCGCCGATGCCGAAGCATAAGCCGATGCCGCCGAGCAGCAGCAGCGGGAGATACAGCAGCATTTTTCCGGCGGAGACCGCGGGCGCTTTCAGCCCGAGATACTGCGTCAGTCCGTTCCTGCGTATGAAAATCAGCAGGGCAGCGGAGAGCACGATGCAAAAGAGCATCTCTGCGAAGAATCCGATGCCGATTGCCTCGGAGAAGCGCTGCATCATGCTGATGCCGACGACATAAATCACGATCAGAATGACCGCAAATGTGATTTCATTTTTTTCAAACAGTTTCATGTTGTGTTCCTTTCATCCGCATAACTGCGCCTTCAAATGCCGCAGTCAGCATGTTCTCGAAATATGCCCGATCATAGGGAATTGCATTGTTTGCAATCAAACTTGCCGCGCCGTGGACGCAGACAAACAGGATGCCGAAGATTTCCCTCGCCTGTGCTGCGGACAGATCGGCTGATTCGCAGAGCGGCGCGAGAACCGGTGTCAGCCCGTCCGACTGCGTCAGCTCCTGAAAGCTGACATTCTGAAACTGATTCGACTGAAACAGGAGCCGGAACAGATGCGGCTCCTCGGCGGCAAACCGGATATACCGCAGTCCGACCGACAGAAACGGATCGGCGGCGTCCGCATCCGGCATCAGGATATATGCCGTGTGCAGATCGTTTGCGCGCGCATAGACGGCTGCTTTCAGATCGCTGACGGTCTTGAAATGGTACATGACCGGCTGTGTGGAGCAGTCCAGTTCGGCAGCGGTGCGGCGGACATTCAGGTTTTCTGTGCCTTCCGTCCGGACGATTTGCAGCCCTGCCTCAATGATCATGTCTCTGGTGATTTTCGCTTTCGGCGGCATCGAATCCCTCCTCAAAGGATGATTTCTGTTATATAACACTTGTATTATAACACATGTTATATAAAATGTCAAGTACAGAAGAACAAAATCTATTCCGCAGTCTGCGCTCTGGCAGCACATAAGGACGATCCGGCTGGAAAAGCGGCGTGTGTCTGCTGATTTTCCAGTTGTGCCGCAGATTTTCTATTGACAAATGCGTGGATCTGTAATATAATAAATCTGGGAAATGTGCTTACTCGCTTTAAAGCGTTTAAGCGTACTGAGAGATATATACCAAATCAAATATTTTTTAAGGTGTGAAGGAAAATGGGAATTAAGATTCATCCGCTGGTCGGGATTGAACTGGATGATAAGAATATCCGGTTCGGCATGACAAAAGACGATGTGGTCGCCGTTCTGGGCAGACCGTTTGGCTATTATGAGAAATCGTCTCCGCGGATCGCGCAGCTGTTCTATTACGGCAATGCGCTGCGCTTTGATTTTGATGCGGGCGGCAGGCTCGTGTTTATGGAGTTTCTGAGCGGAAGCACCGGCAGCTTGCAGCCGGAAATCTACGGTGTTCCGGCGTTTTCCGTGCAGGCGGATGAGCTGGTCAATCTGCTGACGAAGCAAAACGGCGGGAACATTCTCGAGAACGAAAACGGTCACAGCTATGCATTCCCGAATATCGGCATCGGTATTTACAGAGAGTCGATTCCGGATGATATTGCGGGAATGGTGCAGGAAGCCGCGGCGGAGGGCGAGCCGCTCAGCAACGAGGATTATCAGGAGGAGCTGGCAAAGGCGATTCACTGGGCAACAATCGGGCTCGGCGAAAAGGATTATTATGCAGCCAGCTGACAGATCACTGCGCTTTTTAATGATACATTCGGGCAGCCTGAAAACAGGCTGCTTCTTTTTGTGTTGTTTGGTGTTTGCACTGTACTTGTACCGCGTACATCCGTATGCACAAAAAGCACAGTTTTGAGATGCAATCTTTGTAGTTCCCGTCAATAGATTTTTTTGGCAAAATGGAATATAATAGTATTTGGAATTTTATATCATGAAAGGATGCTGTTTTTTTTATGTCAGATGCTCAGAGAACGAGTAAGGTTGTCAAATTCGGCGGAAGCTCGCTTGCGGATGCCGGTCAGTTCAGGAAGGTCAAGGATATTATCACCGCTGACCCTGCGCGCCGCTATGTTGTTCCGTCCGCGCCGGGCAAGCGCTTCTCCGAAGATACCAAAATCACCGATATGCTCTATACATGCCAGAGATTCGCTTCCGAGGGCAAGGATTTCTCCGAGGTGCTCGGTCAGATTCGCAGCCGCTATCTTGAGATTGCAAAGGACCTCGGACTGAGCTTTGATCCGACCGACGAGCTTGACCGGATCGCATTCCGTCTCAAAGAGGGCGCGACGAGAGATTTTGCTGCCAGCCGCGGCGAATACCTCAACGGCATGCTGCTCGCAGATTATCTCGGCTTCCCGTTTGTGGATGCGGCAGAGGTGATCTGCTTCAATGAGAGCGGCACGCTGCTGATGACCGAGACCATGATGCTTCTGCGCGAAAAGCTCGCAGATATGCCCTATGCGGTCATTCCTGGCTTCTACGGTGCCGGTCCGAACGGCGAGATCATTACTTTCTCGCGCGGCGGCTCCGATATCACCGGTTCGCTTGTTGCAAGAGCGGTCCGCGCCGAAATCTACGAGAACTGGACAGATGTTTCCGGCGTGCTCGTTGCCGATCCGCGCATTGTCAAGAATGCGGCTGTCATCAATACGATTACCTATGAGGAATTGCGCGAGCTCTCCTACATGGGCGCAACCGTGCTGCATGAGGATGCGATTTTTCCGGTTCGTGCGGCAGGCATCCCGATCAATATCCGCAATACGAATGAGCCCTCTGCGCCCGGTACGCTGATTGTATCCGGCGACAGCGCCGACTCCGATGCGCAGACCGGCTACACGATTACCGGCATCGCAGGCAAAAAGGGCTTCTGCGCAATCAATATTCAGAAGGCAATGATGAACGCAGAGCTCGGCTTCTGCCGCAAGGTGCTTTCCGTTCTTGAGGATATGGGCATTTCGTTTGAACATATGCCCTCCGGCATCGACACCATGTCGATCATCCTTGCCGAAGAGACAATCAAGGGCAGAGAAAAGACCGTCCTTTCCCGTATCCGCAAGGCTGTCGAGCCGGATTCCATTGAGCTGGAGCACGGCATCTCGCTGCTGGCAGTCGTCGGCAGAGGCATGCGCAGAACACGCGGTACGGCTGCAAGAATCTTCGCCGCACTGGCACATGCACGCATCAATGTCAAGATGATCGACCAGGGCTCGAGTGAGCTGAATATCATCATCGGTCTGCTGGACGGCGACTTCGAGGAGGCTGTCCGCCGCATTTATGATATGTTCGTCAACAGCACCCTGACCGAGTCCGGAGAATAAGCGGTAATGCTTCACGGCGTTCCGCCTGTGTATAAAATGATATAAAGAAAGCCGTATCAATGCGCGTAATTGCTGCTTTGATACGGCTTTTTTCTATGCCGGATCAGGCGGCGAATGCGTAACACGATGCCCCTGAACCGATCTGCTGTATATATGCACGGAGGCGCTTTTTCAGGGGGGAATATTGCAGATTGCTATGAACAAATATACGAAAAGAACGCAGATTCGCATGTTTTAACATTTCAGAAAAATCTTCGGAGCCTCTTGACAAATCGGTTTTTATGTGTTATACTGTATATACTGAAACATGTACAGTATAACACAGGAGCGCGCTATGAAAATTATTATCAAAAACAAATCCGATGTGCCGATCTATGAACAGATCGAGGAGCAGATCAGGACGCAGATTCTGGAGGGCAGGACTGAGGAGAATGAACAGCTTCCGTCGATCCGTCAGCTTGCCAGAGACCTGAAAATCAGCGTCATCACGACCACAAGAGTTTATAATGATCTTGCGGATGAGGGCTTCATCATTTCCGTCGCGGGCAAGGGCTATTTTGTCGCACCGCGCAACAATGATCTGCTGCGCGAGCGGATGCTCTGCGATATGGAGGAGGCACTCGAACGGGCAGTCACAAGCGGCAGGAATGCAGGGCTTTCCGATGACGAAATCGTCGCTGTGCTGCGGAAAACGATGGAGGGATGAATATGGAGAATATTCTGGAGATCAAAGAGCTGAACAAGACGTATTCGGATTTTGCACTGAAAGACGTCAGTTTTTCGCTGCCGCGCGGCTATATCATGGGCTTTGTCGGAGAAAACGGCTCCGGCAAGACAACAACGATCCGCTCGATTCTCAATATGGCGAAGATCGACAGCGGCAGAATCAGCGTATTCGGGCTGGACAGCGTCAAGGATACCGTTGCGATCAAGCAGCGGCTCGGCGTCGTATTCGACAGCCTGTATCTTGCGGAGCATCTGAGCGTAAAGCAGATTGAAAAGCAGCTCATGCCGTTTTATTCGGAATGGGATACAAAAGAATTTCACAGCAAAATCAAACAATTCGGGCTGCCGGAGGACAAGGCGGTCGGAGAATTCTCGAAGGGCATGAAGATGAAGCTGATGATTGCTGTTGCACTCTCGCACAATGCCGAGCTGATGATTCTCGATGAGCCGACAAGCGGTCTGGATCCGGTTGCGCGCGATGAGCTGCTTGATATTCTCGCGGAATACATCGAGGATGAAAAGCGCAGTGTGCTGTTCTCAACGCATATCACGGCGGATGTCGAGCGCGTCGCGGATTATATCACGATGCTGCACGGCGGCAGGGTCTGGTTCACCGGTACAAAGGAGGCGCTCGACAGCAAATATGTGCTGCTCAAGGGTGCAGAGGAGGACCTGCCGGATTCGCTCCGTGAAAAATGCATCGGATACCATGCCTACCGCAACGGCTTTGATGCCATGCTCGATACGCAGTATCTGGATGAAGTGCCCGATGCGCTCGTGACAGAGAAAGCCAACATCGACGAGATTTTGGTTTATATTGCGAAGGAGGCACACCATGAAAAATCTTCTGAATCTGATGCGGTTTGATCTCATCACTGCGGTCTGCTCTGCCGGTAGCCGTCCGACAGCAGTCTATTTGCTGATTGCGGCTGCTTATCTGATTCTGGTTTTTCTCGGGGTACCGCTGCTTGCGCTGCTGCTGTTCGTCGCAGCGATGCTGATGCTTGCGCCCTTGCAGGGCATCGCGGAGAAAAACAATTTCAATAAGCTGTACGGCATCCTGCCGGTGCCGATGAAGCAGATTATACAGGCGCGGTTTCTGCTGATTTTTGTCAGTCAGATTCTGTGCGAGCTGACGGTATTTTTGCTTGGCGGACTGTCCGAGCTGCTGAATCTGTACCGCATGGATATTTCGGATTCATTTCTTGTATCCGGCATGATGAAACACCTGCTGATGTACAGCGTCGGGATGTTCGTATTCTTTCTGCTCTCGGTTTCCTATTTGCAGATGATGCTCTGGATACACGGGCAGGCGAATGAAATGAAAATTGCAGTATATGCACTGGCAGGCATACTGGCGGCTGCTCTGGTGATCTGGCTGCTGATGCATCTGCACATTCTGCCGACATTCACGGAGCTGTATAAGATGCTGCCGAAAACATCCGGCGGCAGGTTTGCGCTCTATGCGGTGCTGCATCTGATCTGCGCAGGCGTCTGCGCGGCGTGCTGTGCGCATACGGTCAAAATCGTTGCGCCGCGTGAACTATGACAAGGAGGAATCCGATATGACACAAACGATCAAGCATCTGGTGCGACTCGATCTGATTGCGCTGAACAGCAAGCAGAAGCGTCTGATTCCGGTGATGCTGATACTGCTGGCGGTCGGCGCGGTCGGAGCGGTTTTCGTTGAGCCCGCGCTCATGCTGATCTGCATGCTGATTGTCTCCGGCATGCTGCCGGGCATGCTCTTCCGGACAGAGGAATCCTCGCATTCGGCAAAGGTATTCAGTGTCCTGCCGGTCGAGCGGAAGGATGTTGTTTCTGCGCGATTTCTGCTGCTGACAGCGTCCCTGCTCTGTATCAGTCTGCTGAGCGGAATTATGATGCAGATTTCGTATCACATCCATATTTTTGTAATGAAAGATTTTTACGATGATATTTTCAGCATTCTGATGCCCGACATCACGGATGCATTAAAGCTGAACGGCTTTTACAAAGCGCTGTTTGCACTGGTGTTTATGTTCTGCATGGGGCATCAGGCAAAGGGGCTGCGCAAATACTTCCGCGAGGGTGATACCGCCGCAGCGGAAAGCTCGCTGCGCAGAATCGGCAAAAAGGTTCTGCTGCCGGTTATCATCATTCTGCTGTTTGAGCTTGTGGTCGTGCTGATCGGGATGCCGGCATTCAAAGTATTTATGAGCGTGCTCAGCGGACTCTGCGGTATGATCACGACGATGCTGAAGCTCCGGAACGGTCTGGTGATGTTGCTGATCTTCATTGCGGCGGGCTTTGGCTTTGCGGCGTATCACTACACGGCGGCAACACTCGAATATGACGACAAGGAACTGTAAGGAGGTGTGCGGCATGAAAACAATCATTCAGAAGCTGACAGCATTCTGCTGCACAGCGGGCATCCTCTGCACGGCGCTGACCGTCCCTGCGGCGGCTGCGGAAAAGAAGGAAGAACCGATCATTTTTCCGTCCGGAAAGCCGTTTGTATCATGGGAAAAGGTGGAACAGACATGGCAGCAGGAGGCAATGGAAAACGGCAGCGGACAAAAAGACGGTGCCCATGCAACTGCGATCTTTTACGGCGGTCAGGTGCTCCGGACAGACTGGGAAGGCTATGCCAATATTGATACAGATATTCCGGCGGATGAAAACACCGTCTTTGAATGGGGAAGCATCACCAAAACGATGACATGGGTGAGCGTGATGCAGCTCTGGGAGCAGGGAAAGATCGACCTGAACGCCGATGTCCGCACCTATCTTCCGGCGGATTTCTTTCAGCACCTCTCCTATGACGATCCGATCACGATGCTGAATCTGATGAATCACAATGCAGGCTTCTGCGAGCAGACTGCTCCGCTCTTTGTCTCTGACGAAGCGGATATTCTGCCGCTCAAAGAGGCTTTGCAGGCAGCAGAGCCCGCGCAGGTACACCGCCCCGGCGAGGTGACCGCATATTCCAACTGGACCGCAGCGCTTGCAGGCTATATTGTTGAGTGCATCAGCGGAGAGACATTCAGCGATTATGTCCGCGCACATATTTTTGCACCGCTTGGCATGGAGCACACGGCGATTGCGCCGGATTACAGCGATAACCCGTGGGTGAAAGAGCAGCGCGGCAAAATGGAATGCTATCAGAGCGATGCTTTGGGCGTGCTTGTTGAGAGCAAGGGCGGCTGCATCGGGTATATCAGCCTCTATCCGGCAGGCTCCGCAACCGGCACAATACAGGACCTTGTAACCTACGGGCAGGCATTTGTCATGGAGCCCTGTCCGCTCTTTGAAAAGCAGGAGACCTTCAGCGAACTGCTTTCGCCCTCCGCATGTTACGGCGATACGGATATTCCGTCTGTCTGCCACGGCTTCTTCCCGACGGACGGGTGTGCCGTTCGCATATACGGGCATGACGGCGGTACAATCGGCTTCTCCTCGAATCTGTGGTTTGATCCAGAATCGAAATTCGGATTTGTCACAATGTCTGCGATGCGCAGTCCCGGAACTGAAATGGAAGGCGACGGCTTGTTTCAATTCATCTTCGGGGATGCAAATACGCAGGACATCATTGACAAGGATGCACCGAAGCCGGAGCTCAAAAAGGGCAGCTATCTGTGGTCGCGCCAAAACCATGCCGGTTTGCTGCGCTATATGCCCTATATGAAAGCGGTTGACAGCGCCGACGTTGAACATTTTGACCGGATCAGCGACAATGTGATTCTGGCAGACGGCATGGTCGCAGAGGAGAAAATGCTCCCTGACGGCAGAGCCTGCTATCATCTGGACAGCATGGATCTGGTTGAAGAAACGCATTTTGAGCTGAAAATCGGGCTGTTTGCGGCATTCGTCGTGTCGGCGGTTGCATCGGTCTTTCTGCTGAGAATCAAGCGCATCCGAAAAAAGCACAACCGTCCGGAGACCTATACCGGTGTCAAAGTGATCTCGGCTGCGCAGATCGCAAAGATCGTGTCGTTCCTGATCGTGCTGATTCTGCCGACGGTTGCCTCGAAACTGTACGGTCTGCCGAAACCGCTGTTGGTGACTGTCGGCATCGCGCAGATGATCTGCCTTGCGCTCTGTATCCTTGCGGCGCTGACCTCTGCGGTGACAATGCTTGCGGGAAAGCAGAAGCGCACGAAGAATTATCAGTATCTTCTGAATATTGCAGGCAATGCGGTGACAGTCGCGGCAATGGTTTTCTTCCAGATGTATCGGTTCTGGGGCATCTGACCGCGCTGTGCGCGGCTCCATTGATCTAAAGCTCTCCGGCAGGTAAGCTGTAACATAAAACATGATGCTCTCAGCTTGCTTTTTGCATCGTAATGTGCTATAATTTATGTGTTCGATGAGGCGATCACTTGTATGTCCGGAGGTGCAGTATGTCGGAACGCAATGTTACCGAAGAAGAAAAGAAAGCGAAGAGAAAGCGCCGTGAGCGCATCGCGGGTATTGTCCTGATCGGTCTTGCTGCCGCCGGATGTCTGCTCTTTCATCCGCTCATGGTAAAGCATTATCGGAGCATGCTGACAGAAAAGGGATATTATCAGCCGGTTTCGGTCGGCGATCATTCGCTCAATCTGCTGACATGCGGCAGCGAAAACGGCAGCCGCCGGATCGTATCGCTTTCCGGCTTCGGGTGCGGGGATACAAGCGTATCTATGCGCAAAATGACGGCAGAGCTGGAAAAAGACAATCAGCTCATTTTTCTTGACCGTGCAGGCTACGGCGCAAGCGATGACAGCAAAGGCGGTATGGATACGCAGACGATTGTTGCGGACTGCCGGACCGCGCTGAAAAATGCCGGTATACAGGCTCCGTATACGCTCATGGCGCATTCGCTGGCGGGTGTGTATGCTTCATACTGGGTCAGCAAATATCCCGATGAGATTGAAAGCGTCATTCTGCTGGACAGCACATGGCTGCTGCCCGAAAATGCGGATGACAGTGTGACGCCGGCTGTGCTCAGACAGTATGCGATGTATTTCTCTGCAAAAACCGGCTTGACGGATATTTGCCCTTCGACGTTTGACGGTACAAAAGAAGAAAAGAAACTTGCAAAAGCGCTGTTTTCGATGACAACTGATTCCGGCGCGCTGATTGCCGAAGCAAAGCGCGAACCGGAAAACATCAGGGCGGCATTGGATGCACTCTCGCCGAATGATGTGCCGAAGCTGTATATTCAGTGCGGCAAAGTGTTTCCGGATGAAGCAAAAGCCAATCTTGCGCGGTATACGGACAGGCTCGGCAGCTGCAAAACGGAACTGCTTGACAGCGTTCACCTGATGTACCTTGAAAAGCCCGAAGCATGCTGCAAAATCATACAAGACTTCTTTGACAGTACAGCACACTGAAATTTCATTCACACAAGGAGAATCTGCATGAGACAGGGAAACAAAAAGCACGGCTGTCTGACTCAGCTGCTGATCTCGCTCGGACTGATCGCAGTTCTGATTGTCGGGCTGCTGATTATCCGTGCTGTCAAGCGCAGCAGCAGGAGCAAGGTTCCGGCAGGCGGTATCAATGAAAGCCTCTATGTCGATATCAACGGCACAAAGCAGTGGATCAATATTTACGGGCAGAAAAAGGAAAATCCGGTGCTGCTCTTTCTGGAGGGCGGTCCCGGCGATGCAACCAGTATCTTCGGCGGCGTTCTTACACAAAAGTGGACGGATGTCTATACGGTCGTGACATGGGATCAGCGCAACTGCGGCAAGAGCTATTCCGCAGATCAGAACGGCACGCAGATCACCTTTGACCTGATGATGCAGGACGGCAGAGAAATGACAGAATATATCCGCGATCATCTCGGCGCAGACAAAATCACACTGCTCGGGTATTCGTGGGGCTCTTATTTCGGTGCGAATCTGGCGCAGACATATCCGGAGTATTATGACTGCTTCATCGGCGTCGGACAGCTCGTGGACTGGCAGAAAAACGAAGAGATGTTTGCGGAAGAAGCAAAGAAATGGGTCGGCAGCGATCCGGAGGGCAAAGAGCTGCTGGCAAAGCTCAGCGGCGACAGCCACTATGAGGCAAAGAATGCACTGCTGAGCAAATACGGTTACAGCAATCTCGGCAGCAGCATGGATTTCAGTTCGTTTGACGCAATGCTGAACAATCCGTTTTATTCGCTGTCGGAATGGAAAGACTATTTCAGCGCCGACAGCAAGGTGTATCATGATTTCTTCCTTTCGGAGGAATTCCAGCATTTCTCGCTGCTCGGGAAAAATGAATACAAAATGCCGTATTATAATATCAACGGCGCCGCGGACTATCAGGTGAATTTCGAGCTTGCGCAGGAATACTTCGATACGGTGGAGGCGCCGCGCAAGAAGCTCTATCTGCTGGAGGATACCTCGCACAGACTCCTCCTTTTCAAAACAGAAATGTTTTCGGAGGTGCTGCATGAAATTGCAGCGGCGGAGCATCCGCAGTAACAGAATATGACATATACGCACTGTTATCTTTCGGAAGAGCGCAACAGTGCGTATTTTTTTGCGGCGAAATTGTAAATTTTCTTTTAACTTCCAGTTGTTCTCTGATTTCACTTGAAATTTTGTGGAAAGTGTGGTATAATACTTTTAATATTTATGCGCTTGCGCAGAAGGAGGCGGGGCGAATGCATTCGGCACAGTCAGAGAGCAAAAACAGGCACGAAGACGAGAATGAGGCTTTTTTACAGCTTGGATTCGTTCTCGCCTGTGAATATGACAGCTTTTACATCATCAGAACAGAAGATTACAGCTATATCCAATACTGTCCCGACCGCTGGCGGAAGATGCTGCTGAAACGCGGCGAGGGCGCAGATTTCATGATAGCAATTCAAAAGCAATGCGAAACCAGCGTGGCGCCGGAGGACAAAGCGGAATTCCTCGAGCTGTTCAGCAAGGAGCATCTGACCGAATCCATAGAGCGGAACGAAACCTTTACGGCACATGTAAAGTTTTGCATAGAAGGCAGCGCAATGTATTACGATATCAAGGTGCTGCCGTTTGCAGCGCCGGAAAGGATTGTTGTCTGCGTCCGCAATGCCGATATGCAGGTGCGGCGTGAAATCCGCATCAATGCGGAGCGGAAAGCGTATCAGAGCATTGTCGATGCACTGTCATACCGCTATGAGGTGATCTATTACGTCAATCTGCTGACCGGTGAGTATTCCGAATACAATGCCAGCGAGAACTATGCGACGCTGAAGGTCGGCAAGACCGGAAAGGACTTTTTTCGTGATACGCAGCGCAATCTGAAGCGCGATATTTATCCTGACGATTATCAAATGATGCGCGATGCCATGGAGCCGGATCATCTGCTCGGTACAATCCGTGAAAACGGTTCTGCGTCGATTAACTACCGGCTGATGTTCGGCGACACGCCGAAACATGTGACGCTCTATGCGACGCATCCGACGGATGATCCGCTGCATCTGATTATCGCGGTGGCGGATGTGGATGCGGACGTCAAGCGTGAGATGTCCTACCGTGAGGCGCTCGGCAGCGCGATGATGCTTGCGACGCAGGATTCGCTGACAGGTCTGAAAAACAAGCATGCATATGCGCAGAAGGAATCCGAGCTGGATCAGCGGATCGCATCGCATGAACCGGCTGCATTTGCAGTGGTCGTCTGCGATGTCAACGGACTCAAAAAGGTCAATGATACGCAGGGACATGTTGCCGGAGATGCATATATCCGGCGTGCCGGTCAGCTGATCTGCGCGACTTTCTCGCACAGCCCCGTCTACCGCATCGGCGGCGATGAATTCGTTGTGATGCTGGAAGGAAGGGACTATGAAAACCGTATTCCGCTGATGCAGAAGCTCGGCAGGCAGGTCGAGGAGAACGGCAGACAGCAGCAGGTGACCGTCGCATGCGGGATTTCCGTTTTTGATCCCGCAGAAGATAACTGTGTGCAGGACGTATTTGAACGTGCGGACTGCGCAATGTATAAACAGAAAAAGTGTTCACGCTACCGGAATCTTTCTGCGGACAGGCAGCAGAATGCCGTTGCAGAGGCAAAGACATTGCAGTGAGCACAGATACAATGACTTGAAGGTAGGTGCAGCGTGATGACTGCGGAGCGAAATATGAGCTTCTATCAGAAAATAGAAAACATGCTCTCGATTATGACAAATCTCAAGGGCTTTGAATTTGAAGAACTGAACAGCGTGCTCGCGGAGTTGTGTATGATGTTCCGGCTCTCAAAGGGCGTTGTGCGCTTCTATCAGGGCTTGAATTTTGAGATGCAGGACAAGGGTGACCAATTCGTCTGTTATGACAACGGAATGGGCGGCAGTGAAGTGCACAGAATCCGTATCGTGACGAATATCAATGCCGTCGTGACCTGCACCGTCTATATGACGGACGATGAGGAACCGCTGACACCGGAGGAATTTGAGAAGGTCGATCTGGTTATGAGGATCGTCCTGAGCTTCGCCTGCCGTGTCCGTCTGCAAAATGTCGTGGAAATGCTGGCATTTCATGATGACAGCGGATTCTATAACCTGCGCTTTTTCCTGCAAAATTTAAAGCAGCGCAACGGGAAAAATCAGCTCGGCGGCAAGGTTGCGATTCACTTCAATCTGCGCCATTTTTCGCTGGTCAATCAGGAGATCGGCAAGGACGCAGGCGATGTTGTCATGCACAATTACTATGACGGTCTGAGCAAGCTGATCGGCAGTCGGGGCGTGGTCTGCCGGCTCGGCGGTGACAATTTCGTTGCACTCTGTGAGCAGCCGCAGCTAGATGAGGTCATCGGTTATCTCGAAGGTGCGCCGGTGCCCTATGATACCGGCTACGGCAGCCGCATCATGGTTTCGGCGAGTGCCGGTATTTTTCAGATTCCCGCGGACTTTCAGATGCACAATCCCGGCGAGATCATGGATAAGATCATTACGACCTCACAGGCGGCGCGCAGCGGAAACGGAACAAAGAATATCCGCTATTTCACCGAGAATCTGCTGAGCGACAAGGAACGGATTATGCGCGTACAGCAGCGTTTTCCGGATGCGCTGAAAAACGAGGAGTTTCAGGTGCATTATCAGCCGAAGATCGACCTGCAAACCGGTGCGCTTGCCGGTGCGGAGGCGCTCTGCCGCTGGGTGCACAAGGGCGAAATGATCATGCCGGGCGCGTTCATTCCGGTGCTCGAGCGCACAACGGATATCTGCCGCCTCGATTTTTACATGCTGGAGCATGTATGCCGCGATCTCCGGCAGTGGCTTGATGAGGGCAGGGATGTTGTCCGGATTTCGGTCAATCTCTCGCGCCGTCACATGATGGATGTGGACCTGCTGAATACGATCCTCGAGATCATCGATCGCTATGAAGTCCCGCACAAATATCTCGAGGTTGAGCTGACCGAGACCACGACCGACGTAGAGTTTAAGGATTTGAAGCGCGTCGTCGGCGGCTTGCAGCGTGCAGGGATTTATACCTCTGTGGATGATTTCGGCGTCGGCTATTCGTCGCTGAATCTGATCCGTGAGATACCGTGGAATGTTTTGAAGCTGGACCGCAGCCTTCTGCCGGATGACGACGATCATGACAGCGCGCGGAGCGTGATGTTCCGGCATGTGATTGCCATGGCGAAGGAAATGGGGCTTTCCTGCATTGCGGAGGGCGTTGAAACACAGGCGCAGGTCGATATGCTGCGCGCGAGCTGCTGCGGACTGGCACAGGGCTTCTTCTTTGACTGTGTGCTCAGCAAGGAGGCGTTCGAGGAAAAGCTCTGCGGTTTTCGCTATGAAGTGAAATAAAAGTATATGAAACAGTGCATCTTCTGCGGTAAAACTGCCGCGGAAGGTGCATTTTTTCTGCAATTTAATACAACTTGTATATACGTTTTTGATTATATCAATATGTAATATATTTGAAACATAGCGGAGAACCTTATTCCCTGAAATCTGTATAAAATATGCATTCTGCCGGATTTGTGACTGTCAGCATCAAAAAATGATTTTTGTTAATATTTATTCATATGCATCTTAACGAAAATGCAGATGCCTGATTTGGGCAATATCATGAAATTGCAGAAAAAAAAGGTTTTTTTGATTGATTTCTCTTGAAAAAAGGATGAATATATGCTATAATGAGTAAAATTAGGAAAATAGTAAACCAACATCGTGCTTTCGGTTGGCGCTTTGGACGTAGAATCGTGCAAAACAACAGCCGAAGATGAAGCATTCATCAAAGCAGCAGAAGCAGAGAGGATGAAGAAATGAACAAGGAGAACAAGGGACCGCCGGAAAAGAGAGGATATGCAGTATACGTGATTGCAAGAAAGATACTTGTCTATCTGTTCTGCATATTCATTGTCGTCGGAGCATTCCTGTTTGCATCGAGCAAAACGCCGGACAAATCGCTGTTCGGATACCGGTATTACACGGTTATTACACCGTCCATGACGCCGGTTTACAACGTCGGCGATCTGGTGCTTGTGAAGATTGAATCCGCTGATCATATCAATGTCGGGGATGTGATCACGTTTAATCCCTCGAGCGACAGCGAAGCGTATCTGACGCACCGTGTGACACAGAAGCTGCCGGATTATCAGAATACCGGCATCACATGCTTCCGTACAAAGGGTGATGCAAATGATACAGAGGATTCCTTCCTCGTAGATGAGGACAGAGTCATCGGAAGGGTGACGCTGAAAATCCCGAAACTCGGGTATGTAATTCGTTTTATACAGCTTCGGTGGTATTTTGTTCTGCCGGTGGCTGTGATGCTGTGGCTGTCTTTACAGCTCTTGAAGATGTATTTTTCACCGCAGCAGCAAGAAGAATCTTCTGGTGCCGCAGCATCAGAACCGACAGAACCGGATGAAGCGGGAAGCGTCCGGGAAATTCATGAAAAGGAGAAGGAACTATGAAAACTATGAAAAACAGCAAGAAAAACGAAACGCGCGTGCTGATCGCTTCGCTGAGTATTGCAGCGGTTGCTGTTGCAGGCGCAACCTTCGCTTGGTTTACATCCAAGGATGAGGTTACGAACAGACTGAGCGCTTCGGCTGATTATGATGTCAGCATTGCCGAAGATTTCCAGCCGCCTGAGGATTGGATCCCGGGTCAGGAAATCAACAAGGACGTCTCTGCTGTCAATACCGGCAGCGTGGACGCATTTGTCAGAATGTGGCTTGGCGGTCAGATGAGACTGCTGAACGAAGATGCAACCCCGTCTGTTGACGCAACAGCTGCAACAGCTACAAGCGGCGTGGCAGCTGTAACCGACGCCGATAAGGTTGCGCTTGGTTTAACCTATTCGAAAGACGGCAAGTACTACAAAACACTCAGCACTGATAAGATTGCTAATCCGAATGACCTTGCTCATGCAGGTGTGGGTGATGAAACTGCTAATCCTGCTTCCGGTGAAAACAGCCCTGCCGGATTCAGTGAGGTTCAGTCTATGATGGCTGGCGGCGTTCTGGTTTATGCTCCTGCTGAGGCTAAGTATCATTGGACACTTGAACAGGCTACTGAGCTTCCTGTACTTAACGGCACTGATGTTACTATGACAAATCTTGCTAAGGGTACGGTTGTCGGTAACTCTACAACCGGTGAAACTGGGGCAACTAAACTTGCTGCTGCAAGTGCATCCGATTCTAATTATTATGGTGAAATCGACGCTTCTACATTTACGCCGGAAACAACCGGTCTGTATCTGTTCAGAAGAAATGTCGGTGAGACTGCTGACGGCACAGCAAATACTTACGAGTACAGCGGATACTACTATGATAAAACGCTGAATAAGTATTTCGCACTGCACACCGGAACCGGTGCAAACGGTCATTCTGACTATGTTCTGCCGACCGGCGCTGTGACGGAACCTACTGCTGCGCCGAGCAAAAATCTGGTTCTTCCGGTCACGCCGACGGACGTCAAGCTCTTTACTGCGACAGAGCAGGTGATCGAGACCGGTGCTGGAGCAGCCAATTTGCAGTGGACTTATCATGAGCCGGATGAAGACGGAACAACCGAACTGGAGCAGAATGGCTACTTCACTGTGAAATATGTTGGCGCAGACGGCACGTCCGGTTCTGTTGAGGGCGATACTGCTGATGATATCGTGATTGATGTTGCTCTTGCGAATATCGGTACTGATTCGGAGAAATGGACTGCGCTCGGCGCTGGTGCTGCCACAACATTCTACTACAATAATGATGTGGAAGCAGGCGATACCACGACCAAGCTGGTTGACAGCGTGAAGCTGTCCGGGAATACAACGCAGAAGGCATATCTTGCGTTTGACTTCGATCTCAATGTATTCCTTGAGTCTGTTCAGGTGACAATGGATGATACCGGTAAGGAACTCACAACTCCTGTTACACCTTGGGATGGCACAGCCGGCGTGAATACCGGTGCAACTACAGAAGATACAGCTTACAATCCGGATTCTGAAATCAGCGTAGTCGGTTGGAAGGCACAGAGCTGATTTCAAGCGGCATAATACCATAAAATCCTAATGGAAAGGAGACAGCGAGATGTGCGTGAAAAGATTTTTGACCGCTCTTTCTGGCTGTCTCCTTTTATCCTGCTGCTGCCTGACGGCGCACGCAGAAACCGAGCTGCCCGACGGCGCCGTCAAGGGCTTGCCGGAGCGGCTTTCCGTCCTTGATTCCGAGGGCGTGAGCCCGAATGCGAAGGGTGAATATTTCTTCCATGTGGAGAATATGACCTTCGGCGAAACCTATACGAAAAAAATCCAGATCATGAATCTGCGCGAGGACAAGGCTTATCACATCTATTTCTACGTAGAGCCGATTGCCAAATCCGGTGAGATCGACCTCGAAAAAGAGGTTGAATGCACGATGACGCTCGGCGGTGCGGAGGTGTTCCGCGGCAATGTCAACGGCATCGGCAATCTTGATCTGACAAAGGAGCCGCTTGACCTCGGGCTCTATCAGCCCGGCGATACGAATACGCTGACATGCAGCGTGGTCTGGAACGGTCTGAACGGCGATGTGATGATTGATGAGGGCGCAAGACTCGTTGACAAAAAAGGTGTGACGATTCTGCGCGACAAAAACGGCGACCGCCATGTCGAAGGCGAGATTACCTACCGCTGGATTTTCTATGCCGCCGTGAACGAGGATATTGATCCGCCCTATACCGGACTGCTTGCAGCAGACGGGAAATTCTGGCTTGCCTGCATGGCGGGCACGGCTGTCTTTCTGCTGATTGCAGCGCTGCTGGTGCTGCATAAACGCCGGAAGGAGCGCAACGCGCAATGAAAAAGCTGTTGATCGCGTTGCTGCTTGCTGCGGTCTGTGCAGGCGGAATCTATGCAGGTCTGCGCTACCGGAAGGAGGCTGTTCTTCCGGTACAGAAGACCGAAGCGGATGCAGCGCATCTGGCGGAGCAGCTTGAACCGATCCGACCGGCGGTTACGGTCGGCGGAATGCAGAAGCATACTGCGAAAAATGTGAATCTGCTGGATAAAGCGCAGTCTGCGTCGGAGGATATCAAGGCGTGGATTACGATTCCGGATACGCGGATAGATTTTCCGGTTGTTCAGAGCGAGGACAACGAGTTCTATCTTGATCATTCCGTGGATAAAACTGAAAATGCGCTCGGCGTACCGTTTCTGGACTGCCGCTGCCTGCCGGATTTCTCCGGCTTTACTTCGATTGTCTACGGGCATAATGTCTCAGAAATGCGTATGTTTGCAGATGTCGCATCCTATTCTCGGCAGGCATTTCTCGAGCAGCATGATACCGGCTGGCTGATTACGGAGCATGCCGTGCAGCCGGTGCATTTTTTCGGATATCTGACTGTCCGGAGCGATTCTCCGGTCTATCACACGTTTTTTTTGACAGAATCAGAAAAAGCAGACTATATTGACATGATTTTTTCGGATGCGGTCTATACGACGCAGCAATATCAGCCGGACGAGCTGAAAGATCAGCGCTTTCTGCTGCTTTCAACCTGTACCTTTGAGTATGAGGAAGCCAGAGGCGTGCTGATCGGTGTGATCGAACCGGCGGAACCCTGAATTTGGCAATTATACAGAAACCGGACTGCCCCCATACTCAACCGGTTTTTTGTTTGAATAGACAGCGCTGATTTGTACAGATTTGATTCATTCATCGCTTTTTTGCACTTGATTCTGATTGGGGGAATTGGGTGCTTTTTTGTTATTTGAATTATGGCGAAAAAAAACAGCATTAGAAATGTATATAATATTATTTATCGTATCATCTCAACGGCAGTGATTGCTCTTGCTGCGATCTTGCTGCTGTTGTATATATGCGGTATACGCCTGTATCACGTCAAATCCGGCTCAATGGGTGAGCTGCTTCCGGTCGGGAGTGTCTGCTTTGTCAGTACCTACAGCAAATATGAGAATATCAGCACAGGTGATGTGATATCGTTCCGCGTCGGGAAAGATATGCGCGTGACGCACAGAGCAATTCGCGTGACCGCAGAAGGTATCGTGACGCAGGGGGATATGAACGAAACCCCCGATCCCGATCCGGTGACAAAAGAGAATTACATCGGGAAAACTGTGTTTGCATTGCCGTATATAGGAAAAGCACTTGCGTTTTTCCATACGGTAAAAGGAATTATCGTAATTTGTGCAGCTGTTCTGCTTATGTTTACAGCAGGAACATTCTATAAAGCGTGACTGAAAATGAAAGGAGGGATTTCCGTGCGTGTGACAGCAGCAGGTATCAAAAAAGCGCTTCAAAAGCTGATTCACATGATACGCAGCAGCGGAAAACGGCAGAAGCTCACGATGCTTTCTGCGGTTTTTGTTCTCTATATTTTGCTGCTCTCCGGAATTTTCTCCTATTTTCACAGTGAAGATGCGGTTTCAAACAGGCTGGAAGCCAAAAACGGCTCTGTGACGATTCAGGAGCCGAACTGGGACAGCAAGGGACAGTACAAAGCACAGGCGTCTGAGCCGGGAATGACAATCGAAAAAGACCCTTCCGGATATAATAACGGGCTGGCAGATTTGTTTATCCGGCTGACAATGACAATTCAGATTGATGATTTGGAAAACTGTAGACTGAGTGAGCAGCCTTCATTTTCCCAGCGATTGGATGCGATTGCCAATGCAATTCAGTTGGGAAGCAAGGATGCAAATGATGAAAATATTCACTTGTTTGATAAAGAAGGCGACGAGTTAATATGTAATAATTCTAATTTCGTTTTTGGCGGATATGAAGACAGCTCCGATCAGGAACGTGTTTATTATTTCTACTATACGGGCGGAGATAAGCAAAACGAAATTGACATGATGCGGGTTGTGAATCCGACAAACAGTACAGCGGAACTGTTCTGTCAATTAGAGATTCCTGTTTATAAAAAGGATTATCTGGGATATTTCGATCAGCCGTATGATATTATTCTGACAGCGGAGGGCATTCCGGCTGCAAATTATCCCGACGGATTGCCGGTAGAAGATATCAAAGACGCACAGGATAATGTGATCACACAGGGCGCAGTCAGTATCTTTACCGCTGAATCACATTGATGCATGAAGCTGCATCTCACAATCTAAAGAAAGGTGGATGGCGTAATGTTTGATAAATTTACAAAAAGAATAGTCAGTCTGATAGCAGCCTCGGTTATGGCAGTATCAAATATTTCGTCAGTGTATGCAGTAGAGATTACAACCGAATTGACCGCTGCGGCATCGGATAATACCGATCTGACATACCAGAGTATTGAACTCTATCCCGATGAACAAACAGACGAGAAGGTTATCACACTGGACGGCATGATGCCGGAGGGCGCAGAGGCACAGGCGGTCGATGTTTCTGATGAGCATGAGGGCGTTGCTGCTTATGATATTACAATAACAGACGGCGAAAATACGTATCAGCCGGGTGAGGAAAATCCGATCCTCGTTGAAATCACCGATCCTGTTATCCCGGAAAGTGATACTATTGAGCTCTGGCATATCAGGGATGATGATACCTTTGAGCAGATCTTTGATTTCACAGTTGAAGCAGGAAAGATAAGCTTTTATGCTACTGGATTTTCGGTTTATGAAATCGTTCAGGCCGGTGAGGTGTATGAGCCGACTGCTGTTTATGCAACCACCATTGAAGAACTGGTGAGTACTGATGGTGAAGGGAAGCCGATTCCGTTTATCATGGGCAGAGAAAGTAAGTATCTTACAAACAGTCTGAACAGCGATTCTGCATTCATAACAGTTACCAGTCCTTCGAATGCGAGCATGTGGTATTTTGAGTTGCTTCCGACAGGTTCTTATGGAATCTATACCGATGTGAACGGTCAGAAAATGTATGTTACAAATCCGAGCGGCAATTTGGCCGGCCTCGGCACCACTCCCGCAGAATTTGAAATCGACAAGGCTACCAGTGACCAGTTTTTTCTCAAATTAAAAGGAGTACAAAAATGGTTTCAGTTTTCAAACAGCGGAAACGGTTATCGTTTTTGGACAGATAAGAATAATGAACTTAATCCTAAGTTTGTAATGATTTATGAATCTTCGCTTGAGCCGCCGGATGATCCCTACCACCTTGACGATCAAACCTACGGTCTGATGGTTTATGACAGCATGCTCGGATATGCCATGACAGCAACGGGCAAGGTGGTCAATCATAAAGATGTTCTGAATGATGAATACTTGTTTGTCCGTCAGGATCCGGTGTACCAGAACTCTGAATTGTATATTCTGGATGCGCCGTCCGACAGAGAAATCACGAAGTGGACATTCCACAATGTGTCCGGTGAGATTTATAAAATATCAGCGGATAACGGCATGTATCTCTCTATTACGGCAAACGGAGTGAAGCTGACAGACGAAGCCGATGCCTCTGAAATCACTGTGACAATGGGTACCGGTGCGAACGCCGGAAAAATCAAACTGTCAGCAAACGGATATGAGCTTGCCGAGACAAAAAAGACCGGCTATGGCGCCGGCGCTGCATCAAGAGGATCCTGGCTGAGCTTTGTTCAGAATTCTGTTTTGACAAATGATGATTTTGTCATCTATTCTGCATCCAAGATCGGCATGTCTGATAAAGAAGATGTTGTTGTAGCTGAGGATGATGTGCAGACGCCTGAGGATGAAACCGAAACAGTAGAAAAGTATGTCATCAGACAGGATTCTGAATCATATAATCAGGTTATAGTCTATACCCGTGTGTGGAATGAAGACCTAAAGGAGTATGATTTCTATGCCATCGATCATCAGGGCAATCTGGTTCCGTGCTATGAAAGAGGCAACGAAATCATGTGGGTTGGCGGCCAGATCAATACATTGCTGTGGGATTTCGTGGATTATTACTATCCGGACGGAGTGACACACACGAACTATTATGAGCTGATCAATACCTATTCCGGCAAGGTTCTCGCACCGAGGCCGGACGGATCCGGCATATCTCCCAAAACTGTTGGTATCAATCTGAACGCGCGGAACAAGGATGAATACTCCGGCAAGATTATTGCATGGGATAAAGATGCCTATTCCTATTATGCACTGGAAGCGGATCTTGAACACGACACGGTCAAATCAGTCCTGAAAAAAGACGCAAGAGATGAAAAATCGGATTTCTATTTTGCAGTGATGAATCCCTATCAATCAGACCCCAGTACGGGAGAGCTGATACCGGTTCAGACGATTGATAATAATTTGTATGGCATAACCATCAAAATGCAGGATTTTGACGATAAGAAAAATAACTCTCCAACAAATCATAATGATCAGGATCAGGTTCTCGGTGACAACGAGATTTGGACAGCAGATACTGCTTATACGGCTGTGAAAGAGCTTTTATCGACAAATCTGGAATCAAACGGCTACCCGACAGCAGTAAATACTAATCGGTCATTATCAGAATTGTTCGATGATCCGACTACCGTCAATCATTTGTTTATACAAAGCATTTATGATGATTCCGGTTATTTTGAGTTTGACAGCTGCCAGAATTTTGCAACGCTGAAACAGCAGGACGGATCTTATTCTACCGATTTTACTGTTTTTAAGGAACTTGCGACCTCAAATGCTTCCGACAAGCCGACATTACAGCACGGTCAGTTCCTGCCGTTTGACAACATTGGAACGGGAGAGTTTATTGCGGATTTGGAGAATCCCAGAAACCCGTATAATCTGTATGATGCAATCGGCAATGAACTTGATGAGAGCGATCCCCGGAAGTATGAAAAACTGTATAATATTGAGGATCCGGAATACTATTACGGCATGGAGCTTCAAGCAGGCTTCGTTCAGACTAAGGACGGAACGGATGCATGGGGACATGATATCATCTTTGAGTTCACCGGTGACGATGATTTCTGGCTATATGTTGACGATCAGCTTGTGATTGATCTCGGCGGTATTCACTCTGCAATGAAAGGTACTGTGAATTTCCGGACGGGTGAGGTTGAGACAAACGGTTCCAACGGAGTCAAGACAACTCTGGAGCAGATATTCAGAGAAAACTACAGCCAGCAGAAGCATACCGATAGCGAAGCACTCGCATATTTACAGGAAACAAATAATAACCCTGATCTGACAATGGATGACATCAACGCAGATCAGACACTGCTCACAGAATTCAATAATTATAAGGCAATTCAGCATTCGCAGGAAGAAACAGATGCGTATATCAACAGTCTGTTCCAGCCAAAAACCATTCAGGTTGGCAATACAACCAAGACAGTCTATGTGTTCAGGGATTATTCGCCTCACAAAATGAAAATCTTTTACATGGAAAGAGGCGCCGGCGCTGCAAACCTGCACATGCGCTTTAACCTCAGCTATATCAAGCAGGGCAGTGTTGTTCTGAACAAACAGGTCCAGGGCGCAGGCGATATCGACTACAGCCTGATGAAATATCCGTATCAGATAGAGGTTCTGGTTCAAACAGGAAATACGACAACTTGGAACAAGCTTACACCGTCCGATCCGGATTTTGAGATCAACTATCTCAATCCGTTCAAGCCGGTTGATGACTTCCAGCCAACTTATACGGTGGATTCGGAAACATATGAAAATGTATTTTTCATAACGCCCGGAAAAGAAGTGTCCGTAAAGTTCCCTGATGACACGATCAGTTACAGGATCACGGAATGCGGTCTGAATTCCGAGGTTTATGATACGTTAATCTGCAACGGCGAAACTGTGTCGGGAAATCCAAGTGCAACTGAAAAGACAAAAGACTTTACGACTTCTGCTGATACTGTTGAACACAGACCGACCATGCAGCTGACGAATGTAGTCAGCCCGGACGCATCCAAGACACTGACCATTGAAAAGAAACTGGTCGATAAAGACCGCAATGAGATTCAGGATGACAGCAGCACCTTTAATTTCCGGCTTTGGCTGGAGGACGGAAGCCAGCAGGATAAACCTCTGACGCTTACCAATATGCACACCTATTATGTTGTGGATGAGTACAACAGATTATGTGTATGGAACACCCAGTCCGGGGGCTTTCAGCCGACTACACAGTATTATAATGATGCTTTTGAGGCACTGTCGGAAGAAGAAAAGCTATTTTATGCAAATGAAACCTCTCCGAACGGCCAGATTTCTAACATCCCTGCCAAATACAAGGTCAAGGTGCCTGGTCTGCTGAACGGAACGAAATTCATGGTCGAGGAGCGTGAAAGCGATAACCCGATCGGCTATCAGGTTTATAAGCTCGCTGGCTATGAATGTATGCATGACAGTTCAGGCGATGAACCCAGCAATCCGACCTACGAGGTTGAAAGCGGCACAAAGCAGAATGCCGGAACTGTAATAAAGGACTACTCGCCGCATCTGCGTGTTACAAACCAGAAAGGCTGGGGCATTGAAGTTACAAAGGAGTGGTCGGACGCCGATTATACATCCGAGCATGATCCGGTCTATGTAGCGGTTTATGTAAACGGTGAATTACAGCGGGATACTGTCAGAAAAATCGGCAAAATCAGCGATACGCTTACCGTATCCTCTCAGCGCTATTTCTTTGACGAACTCGAAAACGGCACGACTTTGGGACATAGGAATCCGACAGATGAAGAATCAGATTATTATTACGAGGTTCGTGAGGTCAAGATCACGCTGGATGGCTCTCCCCTGACGGTGGATGAAACCAACGGTTATGTTACGCTGGCAGAGACTCAGAATGTTGTACCGCTTACAGAATGGACGGATCAATCGGGAAATCAGTATACCGTGGAGTATTATCCGGGCGAGCCGGAGGGACATAGTAATGATCAGAATGCCCGAAAGGATACAATCAGAAATGTCCGGAACGACGGCATTGCCATCCGGTTGTTTGAGTGGGGAGACTATACCCAGCTTCCGGGCGGTACATTCCAGCTGACATGGCAGGAAAATGAGAATGCTGCACCGGTCGTTGTCGGAAAGGAGCATTATACCTCAGACGAGCAGGGCGAAGTGATGGTTCTTTACGGCGCGAAGAAAACAGGAATCTATACGCTGACGCAGACTGCTGCACCGAACGGTTATGTCGGCCTGCCCGAAGAGCTGATTCAGTTTACTGTTCATTCAGAAGGCAGCGGCGGCCTGAAGGTGGATATCACCAAAGATCTGAACGGCCTGGACAGCAGCGGCGGAGACAACGGGAATTACTGGGTAGATCCGTCAACGGCTGATCCGACCGGCGTTTATCAGGCGGTTATTGATGTTCATAACAGACCCTTTGGTCTGAAGGCTGTGAAAATCGACGGAGAAACCCAGGAAGTGATGAAGGGTGCGACATTCGCACTTTATAAAGGCGTTAAAAACCAAAAAGGCGAAATCATCAAAGACTATTTCCCGATGGCGGGCTATGAATCACTTGTGTCCGGTGCGGACGGCGTGATTCCGCAGATCACAAATGTGCTTTTGCCCGGTATCTACTTCCTTGCGGAACTCAGTGTTTCTGAACCTTACCTTCTTTTGGATGTACCTGTTGAGTTTTCAATCAGCAATCTTGGATATGTTACAATTTTAAATGCATCGCAGTGCGGCTGTACGCTGAAGGGCAGTCCGGTATCTGATCCGAACGCCAACCCGGCTTCTGCGGCAGAGGAAGCATTTGTTATCACAATCCCGAATGTGAAGGAAATCAATGATTTCTATTTCAACATCGAAAAGTTTGCATTTCTTGATAAGAATGTTCACGGCAGCACAGCCGACTCCGAACAGAAGTTTGTATTCATGGTTGAGCGATTCACGGATGAGGACACGGCGATGCATTCACCGCTGGAGACATTCTATGTTACACTGAACTGCGAAGAATTATGCAATGATCACCTTCACCCCGGAATTCTGAACAACTTTGCAGATCACAGCTATTCATCCGGTCGTGTGGAAATTCATTACGCTGACAGCGAAACCTATTCGTTCCCGACGGCAATCGAACGCGGCGTCAGGACTGTACATGTCAAACAGAAGGGTATTTACCGCGTGACGGAAATCAAAGGCTGGTCATCGACGGATTATGATTTCTGGGAAGGCTCAAACGGCTGCTTCGGAACAACTGCCGGCAATATTATTGCACAGGGTACAAATTCGAAAAATGCTGCCGGACCTTATGTCGCATTCAGGATTACTGATGCGGATTCTAAAAACGATGATTCTCTGACCACCGCAAGCTTTACCAACACAGAAACTGAATATGCTTACCTCAGTTCACAGGCATATGCAGAAAACACAATTTCCAAATAATCAAACGTCAGGAGGGGTGTTGAATGAAAAAAGACAAGAAACGTACAATCATCATAAGCAGCATCATTGCAGCCATGTTCATCGCTCCTCTGATTGTTTTCGCAATTGCTTATTACAGCAGTGAACGGACAAACAGCTTTATGCCGGGCAATGTGGATATTCTTCTGCATGAAGAAGGAAGCGGAATCCTGAATACAGGTGAAGACCCGGAATTGGAAAAAGAGTTTCACTGGGACGATGAGACCTATTCCACTGAAAAGCGTGTGAAAATCAAGGATACCCGTAAGAATCCGGGAGAAGTTCTCCGCGTCTGCCTTGTTCCGATGTGGGTTGACAGCGCAGATCAGGATATCATTTGCGGCGGTGTATTCAACTTCACAAATCCGGTCTGGAATGCATCCAACAATGCATTGACTTACATAGACGACGAAATGACGATTACACTGAATCTGGATTCAAACTGGCAGACGAACGGCTGGAGTTATCAGCCCGCGGACCATTGCTTCTACTATACCGGACCGCTGGATGAAACCAAACTGACAGCACAGTTGCTGCAAAGCGTGCAGCTGAATGAAAATGCTTATGCATTGACGGAAGACTATCTATTCCGCCTGGACGTTCTTGCAGATGCAATTCAGAGCACGGGGAATGCTGGTGCAGACAGAGGCTGGAACTCCCCACAACCATAACAGAAATCATTAAGCTGCGGACAGAACTATACTATCCGCAGCCTTTTTTCCCTTTCCTTTTACGCATCTGCTCCTCACAGATTAGCGCTGTGCGAAGCAGATGCCGTTTTGTTTAATAGCGAAAAAGAAATCAATATTGAAAAAGCAGCAGAATGATGTTATATGTCATAGACCATCAGTGTTTGATGAGATTGTTGCTTATAGCTTGAATCCAAGTGAGTCAGTTGACATTATGGATAACGGTAATGCGATTGTCTCTATCAATACGGATGGCAGCGGCACAGGTGTTATCATGAGTGGCTCTGCGTGCAATACCTATCAAAATAAAACTACATATGGTAAAAACACGGTAACGATGAACGGTAATACACGCTACTACTACAACTTGGATACAATTCGTAGTGGAAGCCCTTCAGATGCTGAAAAGCTGTTGCTCTGGAGTGTACAGCAGTATGCACATTCAAGTATTGCAGGTTATAACTACTTCGGAACGAGCTTTACTCCGTCCGGAACAACTTTAGACATGACCGGCCTTTCGTATTATACGATTGACTATGCAAATTCTTTCCCGTTCAGCAACAGGAACTTCTCGCTGACATTCTACAACAAGGAGATCGAGACGGGTGAAAGCGGAACAGGAAACACGGACAATAATCCACGTAGTACGGTAAGTACATCTAGCCAGCACTATATGATGCATTGCGGATTATTCCGAAACGCTCCTGCAAATTCGCTGACACTTGGTAGTGTTACACTGTCTGGCAATGTGGGTAAGTACAATGGTGGTTCAGGTTTTATTATTAGTGGTAAGCTTGGCGGTGATGCATCTGTAACAAGTCAATTTTCCGATACTGGAATTACTCTCAATGGTGCTTATATTTACACAGGTGACAATGCAATTGCTGCCGGTAGCTATGCGCCATTACTGTTTAACTCCGTTGGAAAGAATGCAGACCTGAAAATAAAAAATGTTTCAACTTCTGGATATACATCTTTCAGTGGCTATGCAGCATCCAGTTTGATTGGTAAAGTGGGTGCGGATGATGCTTCTGACAGCAACATGAACATTGAGTTTTCAGGTGTTACATTAGATGCCAGAAAAACCGCAAATGACTTTTCAGGACACAAGCATATGCAGATAACAAGATTAAACGGTAATATGGAAGGAGGAGTGCTGAATGAATAAGAAAAAGAAACGCACAGTTATCATCAGCAGTATCATCGCAGCACTGTTCATCACTCCTCTGATTGTGTTTGCTGTGGTGTTTTACAGCAATCAGCGAAAGAACGCGTTTCAGCCTGCCAAAGCGGATATTCAGGTGAAGGAAGGCAATGAAAGCAGCGATGAGCTGAAGGATACCTATACTTGGAAGCAGGACAAGGGCGACGACAATCAGCTGTTAGACAGCTATAGCATTCAGAAGCCTGTTGAGATTATTGATGTCCGCGGCAAGAACGATGAATACCTGCGTGTGCGGTTTGTACCGATGTGGTATGATGCTGACGGGAATGTGTGCGGCGGAGCAGATGAATTTTCGGATTTCAGGTATATTGATCTTGCGGGCGATGAGCTGCAATTCAAAAAATCTGACAACACTACTGTATTGCTGACATTGAAGCTGTATACTGACGAGGAGAATCCGGAGAATGACTGGAGCAATAGCTGGCGTTACAACGAAGCAGATCAGTGCTTCTATTACAAAGGGACAATCAAATCGGGCGATATTTCTCCGACATTGCTGGCAGGAGCACAAATCTCCAAGGATGTCTTTGAAAGTTCAGATGGTTATACGCTGCATATTGAGGTGCTTGCCGATGCGATTCAGGCTGATCATCAGAACACAATTACAACACAGCCACCCAGATGGTAAATAAAACAAGCGGCTGCGACAGGAAGCGATCTGCTTCCCGCGTAGCCGCTGTTTTGATTCCGTTTTTCCAATGACCAAATAAAAATTCTCGAAACATCGAGATAAAAACAGTGTATCTGCCACCTGATTGCTTGAAGTATGGAATTCCAAAAGATTTCCCTTGATTCAATCGTTGTCAGCATGGCTCCGGCGCCTGCATATGCAGCTGAGAGTCAGACGATATGCAGCAGATGCAGTAAGCCGTAAATCATCTTGAATATGAGCCAGCCGGTCAGACAGCCGAGGAAATTGAGCAGGATGTCATCCACATCGAAGGAGCCGAGAAAGCTCAGTACCTGCGAGAGCTCGACAAAGAGGATGATCAGCAGCACGGTGAAGCAGAACGGCTTGAGATGACGCTGCTTTGCACGATAATACGGCAGAAAAATACCTGCCGGAATAAAAATCAGGACATTGCCTGTCACCTGATTCATGATCTGATCCCAGAGCGGGAGCTGTGCCGCTGTACGCAGAAACGGACGAATCGTTTTCAGCGGGCGGAGATTGGTATAGCGCAGGACGGTCGGCAGATAGCCGTTCAGTCTTGCGGTCTGAAGGCGGTATGCATGCGCGGGAACGCCCTTGGAGTAAAGCAGCAGCAGCATGACCGCGAGATAGACGCCGCAGCAGGTGCACATAAAGAGCCTGCCGAATGATTTTTTCTGTTCCATTTGATCTGTCCTTTGTTTGGGTTTGTTTTCATTATAGCACAGATCAGCGGGCGATTGCAAGTAATTGCACATGAAGATTCTATGAGTTTTTTCTCCGGCAGGGCAGGCAGCGCCTGCATGCATTGATCTAAAGTTCTCAGGATGCGCATTTGCAAAATCATTCTTAACGCGCTTCTTTCTACCTTCTCTTTCCTCCTTTTTCTCAACAACCGTAAATGAAAAGTAACTGCTCTCCGCTTGCTTTTTGCAAGATAATATGCTATAAGGCGGCAGTGCCGCCCTCCTTTGATCTAAAGCTCTCCGGCAGATTAGCCGTATCATGAAAGCACATACTCTCCGCTTGCTTTTTACAAGATAATATGCTATAATAGGAGTATCCTAGAGAAAACAGAGGCGAATCACATGCATCCGATTGCTCACTTCCGAACGATTACCCAGCACCGTCACATGGTCATGCGGCACTGCATCAAGGCAGGCATCCCGATTCAGGGGCTGCTGCACGATCTTTCCAAATATACGCCGTCGGAGTTTATTCCCGGTGCACTGTTCTATCAGGGCACGCGCAGCCCGAATGAGGAGGAGCGCGAACGGAAGGGGTATTCCTCTGCATGGCTGCACCATAAGGGGCGCAATAAGCATCATTTTGAATACTGGAATGACGTCAATCCGGAATCGAAGGTTTATGAGCCGGTCGAGATGCCGACGCGCTACCTGATCGAGATGTTCTGCGACCGCGTCGCGGCAAGTAAAATCTATCGCGGCAAGGATTACCGCGACAGCGACCCGCTCGATTATTTCCTTATGGGGATGAAGCGCGGCAGACCGATGCACAAAAACACTGCGAAGAAGCTGCATTTCCTGCTGAAAATGCTCGCGGACAAGGGCGAGGAGAAAACCTTTGCCTATATCCGGCATATGAAAAAATAACAAACGCACAGCGTACCGGCTTTTGAGATGCATCAGACCGGTATGCTGTTTTTTCGTATATACTTGACAAAGACGCATGAATGAATTATAATAAAAATGGTGAAGTTTCGTCTGCGGTGCAGTGCCGCAGCAAATCAGATATGAGAACGATGAGGGGGAACAGCTATGAAACCGGGTAAACTCTTTACATATCTTACAGCCGCCGTGCTTTCGGTTACCGGCAGCATGCAGAGTGTTCTGATGCCGGTCTCTGCCGCGCAGTCCGGCAGCGGGATTGCGGGCTTTGTCAGTGCAGAGGGCAGCGGTCAGATCGGCGCGATGCTGGCGGCGCGGGTCAATCAGGATGCGTCGAAGCTGCAATATGCAGAGGGCTGTAATATTTTCTCCGTGCGGGTTGCAGGCGTGGATGCGCAGATTCATTTCCAGACAGATCAGGCATGCCGGATCGTTGTCGGCGTATATTCTGACAACGGCGCACAGATGTACGGCTCTGCGATTGCGGAGGTGCAGGCGAATCAGACGGAAGCCGCCGTGCATTTCAATTTTAAGCTGCCGGAGAGCTTTATCGTCAAGGCCTATATGGTCGGGCAGCAGAATACGCTGCTCTCGGAGGAATATGTCAATCAGAATTATACCGATGAAATCCGAATGCTGCGCAATGCAGATATCAACAGCTTTCCGAAGCGGCATGTCCTGAATCTCGACGATCAGCCGGATACCAATTTCCTCGTATACAATTCGACGGTAACCGTATTGAAGCAGACCGAGACCCAGAATCTCATCAATGATGCCGAAGCCGACGACGGGCGGTATGAGATCCGGAATCTGAGCAGCGGCATCGTTGCGGATGATCTGGTTTCCGTTGAGGACGGCAGCGGCGGCGCTGTGATTTTCCGCGTGCAGTCGGTCGAGACATCGGACGGCATCACGACCGTGACCGCTGATCCTGATCTGGATGTCACCGAGGCGTTTGATTACATCAAAATCGAATATCAGCCGCACCGCGTATCGGGCGATTTCCGTTCACAGGATGCCGATACGGAGCCGCTGCCTGCCGCGCAGCTTCCGCACGTATATGCGCAGGCGGAGCCGGACAGTGCGGACGGGGAGCAGTGGTCGTTTTCTGCATCGCGGCAGCTGGAATCGGCGATCCGTTCGGGACTGGTTTCCGTACCGGGTCTGGACAGCAGCGACGCGGAGGATGTGAAGTTTTCCTCGACAGTCAGTGCGGCATTCAATTTCGGCTTCCTGAAAACGCCGCATCACGACAGCTCGTATTTTTATCTTGATCTGGATTATGCACTGATGCTGTCAATCAACGGCAGAGGCGAGATGTACCTGCCGCTGCTGACCGGCATGATGATTCCGGATATTGCCGGACTGCGCCTCAATTTCGGACTGTATCTGAAAATGAAGCTGGACGGAAAAGCATCCGGCTCTATGCAGCTCAGCACAACGCTTGATGAGACCGGCTTCTATCCGCATACCGACTATGATATACAGGTCAACGGAAATTTCAGCATCAGCGTGATTGCGCGCACGAACCTGACCATGCCGGCAGGGGTCAAGGGCAGCACGGAGCTCTCGCTCGGGCTTGCAGCAACGCTGAATCCGACTGAGCCGCATCCGGTGTGCGATGAATGCTATGCGGGCGATATTTCGCTTGAATGCAGCGCACAGACCGGCTTTGTCTTCCGGACGCCGGATAAGCCTGTACGTACCGTCTCCAATTATATTGCGCCGCCGAAAAAGCTCACGGATATCTATTATTCCGATGCAATGGGCGGATTCCGTTTCGGCGTCTGCCCGAACCGTTCCGCGGTGCAAACACCGCTGCCGACGGCATCCGATCAGAAACAGAACAACTGGGCACTCAATCCGGCGGAACCCGCGGATCAGGAGCAGGAGGATGAGAAGACAGGAGCCGAGGACGGGCTGACGGCAGATCAGCGCGCACTGCTCGTGTTTACCGACGCACCGGCAGGCGGCGTTGCGGTCAGCGTAAATCCGGCGCGGGCTGAGGAGATCGAATTTGTTGAGATTCCGGCAGTGTACTGCGGCAAGCCGGTCACGATGATCGGCACAGGCAAATACGCAGAGGCAGAGGACAATGCCGTGACATGGAGCGCAGAGGGCAGAACCGCCGATGCAGGCTTTGAAGGTTGCAAGCGTCTGCGGCGCATTACGCTGCCGGACAGCATTGCGGAGATCGGCGCCTATGCTTTTGCCGGATGCGAGAATCTCACGGAGATCAATCTGCCGGATTCGGTTATCCGTATCGGGGCGCGTGCGTTCTCGGGCTGTACGAGGATGCAGCTTGCGCAGCTGCCTGCCGATCTCCGTGCACTCGGGGATTATGCATTTGCAGACTGTGCCTGTGCACTGGAATCGCCGAATCTCCCGCCCGTGCTGTGTGACATCGGAACCGGCGCATTTGCAGGCTGTACGGCAATCCGGCAGATCACGCTTGCGCTGCGTACCGTTCCGGCGCACTGCTTTGAAGGCTGTACCGCGCTGGAAAGCGTCCGGCTGGAGGCACCCCTGCGCAGCATACAGACAGCGGCATTCCGCGGCTGCATCAGCCTCAGCGACGTCACTCTGCCGTCTACGCTGCATACGATCGGGCAGCAGGCATTTGAAAATGACACCGCACTGACCGCGCTCCGGCTGCCGGAAAAGCTCCGGACGCTCGGCGTTTCGGCACTGGCAGGCGTACCGCTGAAATATGTCAGCATACCGGCGCAGCTGACGCAGATTTCGGACGGCGTCTTTGCACGGAATTCTGTGATGCGTGAGATTACGCTGCCGGAGACTGTCAGAGAGATTGATTTCGGTGCGTTTGCGGATACTCCGAAGCTCGCGGAAATCATTGTGGAGAACCGTGACGCGGTGCTGACGCTGTCCGCAGCGGCGGAGATCGGCGGAAAGTGCATCCGCGGCTGGTACGGCAGCACGGCGCAGCAATTTGCCGAGACCGTACAGTGCATTTTTGAGCCGCTCGATCAGCAGAAGGACGCTGTCCCTGGGGAAGTCATAACGAACGATCCGCCGGGGTCCGGCTCGCACTGGACGAACGGCGATCCGCCGCAGACGGTGACATTCCGCGGCTTGAAGCCCAATACGCTTTACAATTTCTACAATCTGCTCGGGGATGCATTCACCGAGGAAAATCTGCTGTATCTCTCGCAGGGGACGGCAAATGCAGAGGGCAGTCTGACGGTCTGGTACTGTCCGGTGAAGGACGATGTCAAGGCGCTGAAATGCGTTCGCAGCTTTGATGTGAACGAGCCTGCTGTCACGGCTGTTTCGGCGTCGGTGCCGGTGCTCTGCGGCGATCTGAACAGCGACGCGCAGATCGACGTTTCCGATGCGGTGCTGCTGGCACGCTTCTGCGCAGAGGATTCCGAGGCGCTGCTTGATGCACAGGGCAAGCGCAATGCCGACTGCAACCATGACGGCGAGATCACCTCAGATGATGTGCTGATGATTCTCCGGTATATTTCAAGGATTATAGATGCGCTGTAATGTTTTACGCAGTGCATGAAAATGAAACGCTGACAGTTTGCGGCTGTCAGCGTTTTTTTGCGATTCATTCGGAGAGGAGCTTTTGTTTCAGCAGCGTCAGATCGGCTGCACTGACGGCACTGTCGCCGGAGAGATCGGCAAGCTGCATCAGACCGGCAGGCAGTGTATCCTGTGTTGTCAGAAATCTGCACAGCAAAACGGCATCGGCTGCGGATACTTTGCCGTCACAGTTGAGATCGCCCTTCTCATAATACAGCGTGAGCGGATACGGTTCTGCATTCAGCGCAGAGAGGTCATTTGTCACCGTAATCAGTCCGAAGGTGCTTTCCGTTTCGCCCTTTGCGGCATGTACCGCATAAGCCGGAATGCAGTAATCATAGCTTTTACTTTCATAATAGAGACATGCGTCGTCGTTCAGCCGATCGGGATAATTGGAATCCCAGATCAGAACACGCCGGTCATAGTTTTTGCCGTCAAATGTCCATTCGCCTGATTCCAGCCCGTATCCGACAACACCGTGTGCGCCGTCCGGCGTGGAGAATGTAATCAGGAAGGGTGATGCGCCGCGGGGAATCCGTGCCATTTCCTTTGACATCATATAGAGCTTCTGCGCGGCGGAGGTATGGCTGCCGGTGCCGCTGCGGTTTTGTACGCAGTGATAATAATTGATGAACGAGCGGACGGCGTCTGTCGGCTGGACATCGGAAAGCGTTTTTGCGTCCTGCTGCAAGACCGCCGGCGTAAAGATGCCGTTCTTCATCAGGATTACGGTAATCGCAAGCCCGACGCAGGAGCCGCTCCATTCCTTTCCGTTATCCTTTGTATCAATTCCGTGTTTCGTGAGATACTGCCGGTCGGCATCCAGCAGGAAATAATCGCCGCCGAATACTGCATCGGAATTGCCGAATGCCCAGCCGTCCTTCCGGTAATCGAGCGTCAGATCATCGCCCTCGGGCTCCGGAATTGTGGCATCGCGGAAGGTATAATTCTGCTCCGCCGCATATAATTCCGCGGCAGAATCAGGCGTACCGGCAATCGTTTTCAGGCGGCTTTTTTCCTGTGTGCCGATGCCGTCAACAGAGGACGGAACCGTAAGAGAATCCAGCAGCGGGCAGTCTGCGATTGCGTCCGTCCCGATTGTTTTGCAGCCGTCGTTCAGCCTGATCTCCAGCAGATCATAATTGCCGGAAAGCGCATTGCTGCGGAGATACCGGAGCGAATCCGGACATTCGACTGCAATCACATCCGAACCGTTCAGCGCATTGTTCATGACCGTGACAACGCCCGCCGGAATCTGATATACCGGATACGGCGGCTCTGCCGCAAGCAGCACCTTGTCGATGACAAACGAGCCGTCTTTTGTATGTGTTTCTTTCAGATGATCGCAGCCGTCGAATGCTGTCGGATGCACAAACTGCATCCGGAACGGAATTGAGATCGTTTCCAGCTTTGTGCAGTTCTGAAATGCATGTTCCTCTATGCGCAGCAGGTTCCTGCCGCGAACGGTTTTCAGCGAGACACAGTCTGCAAAGGCGCCGGCTTCGATTATCTGCACAGAATCCGGCAGCGTAACCTCCTCCAGTGCTTTACATCCCTTGAAGCAGCCGGACGGAATCGTTTCCGTTTTGCATGCAATCTCCGCTTTTTGCAGACCGGTACACCCTAAAAAGAGCGTAATCGCTTGCAGATTCGTGACCGAAGCAGGGATTTTTACTTCTTTCAATGCTGCACAGCCTGTGAATGCACCGAATCCGATTGTTGTGACGGTATCCGGAATATTCACGGATTCCAGCTTTGCGCAGCCGAGGAAAGCCGCCGTGTCAATTTCCAGCAGTCCGTCCGGCAGCGTGATGCTGACAATATCGCCGGAGAAGCAGTTGCCCTTGATTTTCGTGATCTGCGGCGGCACGGTGACCTCGGTATCTTTGCCGGTATATTTTGTAAGGATTGTTCCGTCTTCTATGACAAAATTCGCCTGCTGCGTTTCCTGTACACGGATGCTGCGCGGGGAACCGGCAGTGTATGCGGCATAGCCCGATATGTCAAACGAACATACGGAGATCACGGAAATGCACACAGCGAAGAGCTTTTTCATATGGAACCTCCTTATCCTGATACAGAACGCAAATCAAAGAGATTGCTGCCTGCCCTGCGGGAATTTTTATAATCATATTATAGCATCTTTCATATCATTTGGCAAGCGGCTTTTTCTCTGTCCAGAGTGCAGATTTCCGGTCTGCATATTGATAAATTAAGGTTCTCTTTATGGAATATTCAGGTATTTTATGCTATAATATGAGTATCAAAGAATCAGAACGGAGAATCGCAATGCAATTTGTCATTTCACATCTGGCGAAAAAATTTGACGAAAAGGAAGTCCTGCGGGATATCGACTTTACGTTTGAGGAGGGCAGAATCTACGGTCTGCTCGGGCGGAACGGTGCAGGCAAAACGACGCTCTTCAACTGCCTGAACCGCGACCTCAAACAGGACAGCGGCAGCTGCTTCTTTACCGATGATTCCGGTCAGCAGCATCCCGCGGATACCGGCGAGATCGGCTATGTTCTCTCGACGCCGACCGTTCCGGAGTTTCTCACGGGCAGAGAATTTCTCAAATTCTTTCTGGATATCAACGCAGACAGCATTCCGCATCCGCAGCCGCCGGATGCCTATTTTGACTGTGTCAGCATCGCGCCGGAAGACCGCGATAAGCTGCTGCGCGATTATTCACACGGCATGAAAAACAAGATGCAGATGATCGTCAATATCATCGCCGAGCCGAAGCTGCTGCTGCTTGATGAGCCGCTGACCTCGCTGGACGTCGTCGTTGCGGAGGAGATGAAGCAGCTTCTCCGGAGCCAGAAGACAGGCAAGATCACGATTTTTTCGACGCATATTCTTGACCTCGCGCTCGATCTCTGCGATGAGATCGTCCTGCTGAACCACGGCGTTCTCGAACCCGTCGAAAAGAGCAATCTTGACAGTCAGGCGTTCCGCGAAAAGATCATCGCAGCCCTGCGGGAGGATGCACATGCTTAAAACGCTGAAACAAACCTTCATGCTGCGCTGCACGATGCATACGAATATGCTGATTCATGCAGTCCGCTCGCTGCCGGTGCTCAGAAAGGTGCTGCATAATGACCTCTATGCCGCCGACGGCTTCAAGACGCTTGCCTTCATCCTCGTGCTGATCTGGGAGGCGTTTACGACATTCAGCGTCCGGCTGATTTACATGGGCGGCTTGGTAGCCCTGCCGCTGATTCCGCTGCAATCCGACTGGTATACGAACAGTCAGCTGTTTATGCATATTCTGCTGCTGCTGACAATCGTCGGCGGCATGACAAACAGCAAGCTGATCAACGTGAACCGCACGACGGAGTATGCGGTCGGCATGCTGCGCATGGATGCACAGCGTTATACGGTCGCCAATTACATGTATTATCTGTTCCGGCTGGTGATCGGCTTCCTGCCGTTCACGCTGATTTTCGGTCTGATTGCACATGTGCCGCTCTGGCTCTGTCTGCTGCTGCCGTTCACGACTGCGGGCTGCAAGGTATTCTGTGCGGCGCTGTCGCTGACCTGCCGTGAGCGCTTCGGTATGACGGATGATAACCGCAAGGGGAATATCCTTTCCAAGTCAGTGATCGTGTATGTGGTGGCTGCGATTCTGCTCGGTGCTGCGTACCTGCTGCCGCTCGGTGAGGAGTATGCGCTGCCGATGCCGGTTTCCGCCGGTATTCTGCTTGCAATGATTCCCGCCGGACTGCTTGGCTGGAAAAAGATTGTGAACTATACCGGCTACAAGGAACTGACGCTGCAAAAGATTCGGAAGAATTATGACCAGCTTGACCGGAATAAGCAGGTGCAGAAAACCGTGCAGCGCGCAGGCATCTCGGCAGATACCGCGATTACGAGCCGCCGCAGAGGCTTTGAGTATCTGAACGAGCTGTTCATTAAGCGCCACCGCAAGACACTGTGGCAGATGACCGAGGTAATTCTGATCGGCGCGGCATGTGTGATTGTGCTCTGCATCATACTGATGCTGCGGATTCCGAAGACCCGTGCCCCGATCAATGAATGGATTATGCGCGGGCTGCCGGTTCTGACCTTTGTGATGTATTTCCTGAACCGCGGGCTGAGCTTTACGCAGGCGCTGTTTATCAACTGTGACCACGCGATGCTGACCTATCCGTTCTATAAGCAGCCGAAGGCGATTCTGCGGCTGTTCCGCATCCGTCTGCGCGAGATTATGAAAATCAATGCAGCACCGGGTACGCTGATCGGCTGCGGACTGGCGCTGCTGCTGGCAATCTCCGGCGGCACGGATAACCCGTGGAATTACGCGGTCGTGCTGGTTTCGCCGATTGCGATCAGTATGTTTTTCTCCGTGCATTACCTGACGATCTACTATCTGTTGCAGCCGTATACGGCAGGCAGCGAGATCAAGAGCCCGCTCTATAGATTCATCACCGCCGCGACGTATTACTGCTGTTATCTGCTGATGCAGCAGAAGCTGCCGACCTTTGCATTCGGCTTGACCTGCATTGCGTTCTGCGTGATTTACTGCATTGTTGCATGCATTCTGGTCTATAAATTCGCAGCAAGAACCTTCCGTATTCACCGTGAGTAAACAGCGATGTATGATAAAACAAATCCGCTCAATTCAGCGTGACAGCTTGGATTGAGCGGATTGCTTTCTCTCTTTATTTCTGATCTCTGATGCAAAAAAGCGCCGCCGCGAACCGGAGAGCGGTCCGCGGCGGAACGGATTAGTGTGAATCAGCGCAGTGTCTGCATGGTCGGTGCCTGCGGCTGTGCCGGAGCCTTCGGTGCATCGTCGGAAGCGATTGCCTTGAGTGCGCCGGTCAGGCTGGCAAGCCCCTGAATCTCGCTCGGAATGATGATTTTGGTTGCTCTGCCGTCGGCAGCCTTTGCGAAGGCGTCGAGGGATTTCAGCTGAATGATCTTGGAGCTCGGAGCAGCTGCATTGAGCATTCTGAGCGCCTCAGCTTCACCTTCTGCCTCAAGCATTTTCTGCTGCTTGATTGCCTCTGCACGGAGCAGGAGAGCCTGCTGCTGTGCCTCTGCGGCAAGAATCTGGGATTCCTTATCAGCCTGTGCGCGGAGAATCTTGGATTCCTTTTCACCTTCTGCAACGAGGATTGCGGATTTCTTTTCACCCTCTGCCTGAAGGATTTTCTCACGGCGCTCACGCTCTGCCTTCATCTGCTTCTCCATGGCGTCCTGAATCTCACGCGGCGGCAGGATGTTCTTCAGCTCAACGCGGTTGACCTTGATGCCCCAGCGGTCGGTTGCCTGGTCGAGAATTGCAGTGATCTTGGTGTTGATGACGTCACGCGAGGTGAGCGTTGCATCGAGCTCCATTTCACCGATGATGTTACGGAGCGTGGTAGCGGAGAGGTTTTCGATTGCAGCCATCGGGCGCTCAACGCCGTAGGTGTACTGCTTTGCATCGGTCACCTGGAAGAAGACAACGGTGTCAATCTGCATCGTAACATTATCCTTCGTGATAACCGGCTGCGGCTTGAAATCAACGACCTGCTCCTTGATCGTAACGACCTTTGCAACGCGGTCAAAGAACGGTACGAGAAAATGCGGACCAGTGTGCCATTCCTGATAGAATGTACCCAGACGCTCAATGACGTAGACGCTTGCCTGCGGCACGATGCGGATATTGGCAACAACGATGATCAGAAGAATCACGATGAGTACCAGTGCAACGATCAGCGGACCACTGCCGATAAAAGACATCATAGCTGCGAACATAATAATTTACCTCCGTGAATACAAGATTTTTGAATGAGATTTCGTTCACTGACCGTGTGCAAAGGGCTGTGCGTATTCGGATGCGTCCCGTACAAAGAGCTTTGCGCCGTCCACGCGCGTCACCATTACGACGGTATCCACAGGGATATTTTCGCCCGATTCAGAGACCGCGATCCAGTCTACGCCGCCGAGTCTGGCTCTGCCGGTGCCGAGCGACGGGTCAATGTCCTCAATGACGACAGCCGTTTCGCCGATATTGAGGTCTGCGTTTGTGCGGGGCTGCTGCTTGACGCGCAGCTTTGCGAGCAGCGGTCTGGTCACGAGCAGAAGCAGAACAGATACAATGACGAAAATTGCAAGCTGTGCTGCAAACGAAAGGCCCATCATCGCTGCAACGAATGCACCTGCCGCGCCGACTGCAAACCAGATGCTGACAAGCTGCATGCTGGCAATTTCAGCAATCAGCATGACAACAAATATGACGCCCCAAAATAACAGATATCCCATATGTGATCCTCCTTTCCGCGTCAGCGTTTGCTTGACGATCTATGGTTTTATTCTATCATATCCGACAGGATTTTGCAAGGAGCAAAATGTGACAAATTCCGTGCGAGGCGGCAAATACGGCGATTTTGAGAAGATTTCCGGTAGTTTTCTCCCGAATTCTCTTTATTTCACATTGATACAGTGTAATTTGATTTTCTTTGAATTATAATGTAAAATTCGAGAAGATGCGTATATTTTATAATAGGATGCATAATCGTGCGGAATCGGGTTATCATCATATTGCACGGCGGAAACAGCCGCGCCGAAAGGAGAATCACTATGGACGACAGAAAGAATCCGAATATTCACTGTACCGTGGATGCCTGTCAGCATCATATGTGCAGCGAGAATTACTGCACGCTCGATCAGGTGCACATTGACACGCATGAGGCAGACCCGACAGTCAAGGAGTGCGTAGACTGCGCATCCTTCGTCAAGCGTAACTGCTGCGAGTAAAACGGTGCTGCACCGCACGCAGTCTGCCTGTGCGGAAGGGCTGTGCAGGCAGGCTGCGCGATTTGTGCGATTCGGACAAAAAACATACCTTAGAATCGGCAATCTGCCAGTTTTTGATTGAAATGCTTGAAGAAAGCTGCGATATGCGGTATAATAAGAATCGGAATGAAATGTGAGAACAGATTTGAAGTGGGATACCTGTCAGAAAGGAGCGATTGCAATGTCCGATAAAACAATCACATTCTCGCTGAGCGAGGAGCGCGAAAAGGAAATGCTGCAAATCCTGCGCACGGTCTATGACGCGCTGAATGAAAAGGGCTATAATCCGATCAATCAGATCGTCGGCTATATTCTCTCGGAGGACCCGACCTATATTACCGTACATAAGAATGCGCGCAGCCTGATCCGGCATATCGACCGCGATGAGCTGATGCAGGTGCTTGTGCGCAATTATCTCTCGGAATAAGTATCATCCGATGCCGCAGCACAGGTTTTTGATGCGGAAAATTGTGCATCCTTCCGAAAAGCGGCGGAATGCTTGACAAAAGCTGCCGCAGGTGTTATGATTAACACCGGAACCGGAGGGGGAGTCTGTGCGGCAGGCTGAGAGGGCATACACAATGCCGACCCTTTGACCTGATGCGGATCATGCCGCCGAAGGGAACACCTGATGCAATCCGAATGCCGCAGAATGACTGCGGCATTTTTCTTTTTCTCCGGCGGAATCAAATCTGATGAGAGGATGTCTGAAACCATGAAACACGAAAAAACAGTCCGTCTGGTGACCAGTGCCATGATGATCGCGCTTGCGACCGTCCTCAGTATGATCACCATTGTCAAGATGCCGCTCGGCGGCAGCCTGACGCCGCTCAGTATGCTGCCGATCTGTATTGTATCGCTGCGCTACGGCGTGAAGTGGGGCGTATTCACCTCGTTTGTGTATGCGCTCGTACAGCTTGCGCTTGACCTGAGCTCCGTGCTGAGCTGGGGTCTGACGCCGCTTGCTGTTGCAGCCTGCATTTTCCTTGACTATCTGCTCGCCTTTACCGTCCTCGGTACGGCAGGCATGTTTCGCAAGAAAGGCGCTGCCGGTGCTGTCTGCGGCATTGCAGTCGCCATTCTGCTGCGCTATCTCTGCCATATCATCTCCGGCGGAACGGTCTTTTCGATCTGGTGCGAGTGGGACAGTGCATGGTGGTATTCTGTCTGCTACAACGGCGCATTCATGCTGCCGGAATGTGTGCTGACGGTCATCGTGTCGTTTATTCTGCTGCGTGTGCCGCAGACGAGAAAGCTGCTCACCGGCGCAGAGCAATCCGCCGCATAATCTCAGCAAAGGCAAAGCCGCGCTCCGCTGTATCGTCACGGAGCGCGGCTTTTTTATCTGTTCAGCAGCCAGACACCGGTATTCAGGTACAGTGCAAAGCAGCACCAGACCAGATAGGGCACCTGCATCCACGCGGCTGTCTTCGATATCTTCCGGTAGAAACTGATCATCAGAATGATCGACGCGATCATGCCGAGCAGCCAGAGCGCCGCAAAGCCGTACCAGCCCAGCCCGAAGAACCAGATCATCCAGCAGAAGAAGAATGTCATCTGAACGCCGAAGATGACCGATGCAGTCTCTGCCTGCGGTGTACCCATGGTTTTCTCGCGGATCAGAGCGAAGCCATAGCCGATCAGAAACAGCAGAATCGTCCACGCAATCGGGAAGACGATGCGCGGCGGCGTCAGGGCAGGCTTTGCAATCTGTTCAAAGCGCTGTAAGCCGTCTCTTGTGAGCCAGCTTGCCGCGCCGCCTGCCGCTAAGCTGAATGCGACCCAGAATACGGCTTTTTTCCAGAATTTCGGAGCTTTCATATCATCACCTCTTTGCCGTATTTTATGAGGCGATTCTCTTTTTTATACATGCAGACTGATCCGATCATTAGAATCCGGAATTTGAAATGAGAAATTATGGTATCTCACGTTTCGCCGCGCGAATGTGGGAACATCTGAATCTATATAAAAAAAGCCGCCTCAATCAGCAGCGTGATTGAAGCGGCTTTGTATATCGCAGATGCTTCTGTTATTCGGTGCGCAGTGCGATCACGGGGTCTTTCTTGGCGGCGAGTCTTGCAGGGATGATGCCGGCGATCAAAGTCAGCAGAACCGAGATTGCAACCAGAATCACCGCATAAACAGGACGCAGGAACGCGACATCCGGCGCGCCGGCAGCCTTCTCGATGATCATATTGATCGGGATATCGAGCAGCACCGTAATCAGTACGCCGATGATACCGGCGACCAGTCCGACGATGAAGGTCTCTGCATTGAACACATGGCTGACGTCACGCTTGGATGCACCGATTGAACGGAGAATACCGATCTCCTTCGTGCGCTCCAGAACGGAAATATACGTGATAATACCGATCATGATTGACGAGACGACCAGCGAGATCGAAACAAAGCCGATCAGCACATAGGAAACCATATTGATGATCTTCGTCACCGACGAGAGCAGGATGCCGATATAATCCGTATATTCGATTGCGGCATCCTCGGCGCCTTCCTTTGCCTGTTTGTCATTATATTCCTGAATAAAGTCCTCGAACTGCTCCTTCGCTTCAAAGCTCTCGGAGTAAATCTGGATTGCAAACGGGCTTTCTGGATCGCGCAGACCGAGCTTTTGCAGGTTGCCGTCATAGGTGTTGTCGGTGGACTGCGACAGAATCTGATCCTTGAACACGGAGATCAGCATATCCTCATCCATGGTCGCAAGCGCCTTCTTCATGCTTTCGACATCCTTTGCCGGATTGAGCGACTGCGCCAGCGCATTGACCTCGTCCTCGCTCATACCGGCAATCTTTGCGCGGATTGCATCGGCGGTGATCTGCGATTCCATGATGCCCTGATAGAGCGTGAGCAGCGTATCGTCATCGAGCCCTTCGAGCAGTGCCGGATTCGGGTCTGTACCTGCCTGCTCCGCGAGCATCATCATCAGGGCGCCCTGACCCTGCTGCGTTGCGGCGAATGCCTTTGCGTCATCGAGTGTAATGCTGTCGAGCATGCTCGGTGCGACTGCCGCGACCAGATCATCGTCGTTCATGTCATTGAGCGCTTCAATGACATTGTCCGGCGAGATCGAATTGCCGTACATCTTGGAGAACAGCCCTTGCAGCTGTGCAAATTCCGCCTCGCTCATGTTGTCGAGGTATGCGTAGACATCGTCAATCGTGACATCCTCATGATCCTCGAATTCATATCCGGTGAAGACGTCGATTTCAGGCTTTTCCTGCTGCTGCTTCACGATTTCGGTTTCTGCGATTGCATCAAGCAGATGATCGACGAGCTCCTGTGTATAGCAGATCGTGCCTGCCATGAGCGCGCCGGTCGGGGTACCTGCCTTTTTGCGGACGATTCCGGAGATATGCACCGGAACGCCGTCTTCGATTTTATCCGCCATGAATTCGTCATTGCGGCTGCGGTCCTTCCAGCAGTTTTCGGTTTTGTCGAATTCATAGAGATCGGTTTGCAGAATGACGCGGAACTGCATATTCAGCAGGTCATTGTAATCATAGCTTGCAGACTGCACCTCGACGCTCTTGCCTTCCATGAGATTTGCAAACACATCGGAAATCTCATCCGGATCGCGCAGACCGAGACCGTAGAGCGTCATGCCCGTGACCTCATTATAATCATCGACAACGAGAATGACCTCGTTCATGCTCTCCGGCCAGTGACCGCAGAGGACATCATACTGCTGATCGAGCAGCTGCTGATCGCCGTAGAGCAGCGTCCAGATGTCCATGCCGTCCGTGCTCATGGACATGAGCTGCGAATAGGACGACGACATATTGTTCATGTCATAGCCGAGCATCTGGTAGTATGCATCGACGAGCGGATTCGGATTGACCGGCGTGATGCGGTCGGTTGTGTCCGCGAGATAGACCAGCGGCTGAATATTGTAATTGTATTCGACGTTATAGGCGCCGAGCCGGTCTTCATTTTCCTCGATATATTTTTTGAAGCCGACCATATCGTTCTGCTTGACCTCGGAGACCATGGCATTGAGCATTTCCGCCTCCTGACCGGTCGAATAGACCTTATCGAGCGGATGCTCCTCCTTGTGCTCCGCCTGACCGGTGATATTTTCAACGATGCTCGAAAGATCAACGGACTGTGAAAGAATCGTCAGCGGATAGGAGGAAAGTGTATTCTCCTGCACCTCGTTGATATAGGTCTGGAAGCCGTCCGAGAGCGAGAGAATCAGCGAGATGCCGATGATGCCGATGCTGCCTGCAAATGCGGTCAGTAGCGTGCGTCCCTTTTTCGTCAGCAGATTGTTCAGCGAAAGTGAGAACGCCGTCGCGGAGCTCATGGAGACCTTTTTCTTCTTTTCTTTGGTATCTGATTTTTCCGCAGCCTGCTTTTTTGCGAGGAAACCGGTGCGGTCTGCGATTGCCTGTTTTTCGTCATAGGGCTTGGAATCGCTTTGAATCTTGCCGTCCAGCAGCCGGATGATGCGCGTTGCATACTGCTCGGCAAGCTCCGGATTGTGCGTGACCATAATGACAAGGCGGTCCTTTGCGATCTCCTTGAGCAGGTCCATGATCTGTACGCTTGTTTCGGTATCGAGTGCGCCGGTCGGCTCGTCGGCGAGCAGAATCTCCGGATCGTTGATCAGCGCACGCGCGATTGCGACACGCTGCATCTGACCGCCGGACATCTGATTCGGCTTCTTGTGAATCTGGTCGCCCAGACCGACACGCTCGAGCATTTTCTTTGCACGCTCGCGGCGCTCTGTCTTGGAGATGCCCGAAAGCGTCAGTGCGAGCTCAACATTGGAGAGCACGGTCTGATGCGGAATCAGATTGTAGGTCTGAAAGACAAATCCGATTGTGTGATTGCGGTAGTGATCCCAGTCTCTGTCTTTATATTCCGTTGTGGATTTGTTGGCAATGGTGAGATCGCCGTCTGTGTAGCGGTCGAGACCGCCGATGATATTAAGCAATGTTGTTTTGCCGCAGCCGGACGGACCGAGCACCGCGACAAATTCGTTCTGCCGGAACTGGATGTCAATTCCCTTGAGTGCATGAACCTCCGAATCACCCGAAAGGTAATTCTTCGTGATTCCCTTTAATCCGAGCAAAATAACACAACCTTTCCCTCTCTGAAATGCAGAAAAACCCATAATTGTACTGAGGAGTATAGCATGCGATTGTGACTGTTTTGTGATACGGAACAGATTTCGGCATTTTGTGCATCCTGACAGTTTTGACGGTTTCTTTTTGTATAACTTGACCCTGCCTGATTTGCGGATAATCGGACAGCGGATGTGCGGAAACTTTATTGACTTGGCGAAAGGCGCTGTCGTATAATAGAAGAACAGAAATAATGATTTGGAATGAGGATACCGTATGAAACAAACAGAGGTTACCAGAGAACGTGCGGCGGAGCTGACCGCACAGCTGACGCCGGAAGAAAAGCTCGGTCTGCTGACAACGCATCAGCATGCTGTCGAACGGCTCGGGCTGGAGGAATTCTATATCGGGACAGAGGTCGCAAGAGGCTTTGTCGGGCGAGCGGAATCGGATTATTCAACCGTATTTCCGCAGCCGGTCGGGCTCGCCGCGACCTTTGACCGTGATCTGCTTTACCGTCTCGGCGAGATTGCCGGAACCGAGTGCCGCGCGTATTACAATAAGGATCACAAATCCGCGCTCTGCGTCTGGGGACCGACGGTCGATATGGAGCGCGATCCGCGCTGGGGCAGAACCGAGGAGGCTTACGGCGAGGACCCTTTTCTAGCGGGTGAGCTGACCGCCGCACTGACAAACGGCATGGCGGGGAAACATCCGGTTTATCTCCGCGTGCTGCCGACACTCAAGCATTTCTGTGCGAACAATTATGAGGAGGAGCGTGTCACCGGCAATTCCGATCTGCCGCCGCGCCTGAAATATGAATATTATTATGCCGCATTCATGCCTGCGATCCGTTTCGGCGGTGCAAAGAGCATCATGACGGCATACAACGAGATCAACGGCGTGCCTGCGCTCTGCAATCCGGATTTGCAGCGGATTCTGAAGGATCAGTGGGGACTGTGGTTTACGGTCACGGACGGCGCCGATTTCGTCCAGACGCTGCTGATGCACAAATACGGCACATCGCATTCCGATGTCTATGCCGAGGCGATCAAAGCAGGCAGCGATATCATGACCGATGATGAGAATATTACGCGCAGGGCAGCGGAATGTGCGCTGAAAGAGGGTCGGCTGACCGAAGCAGAGATAGATCATATGCTGCAAAATGTGCTCTATGCGCGGATGCGGCTCGGACAGCTCAGCGACGACTGCCCCTATGACAGCATTACGCCGGAGCAGATCGACACGGACGAATCCCGTGCGGTCAATCTCCTTGCGGCGGAGGAGCAGCTTGTGCTGCTGAAAAATGACGGTCTGCTGCCGCTGAAAGCGCCGAAGCGGATGCTGGTCTGCGGACCGCTTGCCGATGAAAACCTCATGGACTGGTATACGGGCTGCTTCCGCGATGCGGTTTCGGTTCTGGAGGGACTGCGCGCGGAATATCCAGACGCGGAAATCTGCACGGATTCGCTCTGGGATATTGTCACGGTGCAGGCTGCAAACGGCAGATATCTTTCCGTGCATCCGGACGGAAGCTGCGCCTTTGACGCGGAGACCGTGACCGAAAACGAGCAGTTTGCCCTACAGGATTGGGGCGAAAACTGGCAGAATTTCTATGCGCCGGCGCATCAGCGCTATCTGCGCGTTTCGGATGACGGCGGACTGGCGCTGCACCGCCGCCGCATTTATGACTGGTTTACGCATGAGACCTTCCGGCTGCTGGATACGCCGGACGGCACCGTGCTCGAAGCGCCGTTCCGGCATCAGCGCATGGAGGCTGATGCAGACGGTACGATCCGTTTTACCGATCAGACTGCCGTGACACCGGCACGCGCCTTCCGTGTGCAGATCATCAGCCGCGGCGCAGACCGTGCCGCGCAGCTTGCAGCGAATGCCGATGCCGTGATCTACTGCACGGGCAATCATCCGGTGCAGGTTGCGAAGGAATGCTATGACCGCAAAACGCTCGCACTGAATATGCAGGCGGGTATGGCAGAGGTGCTGCACCGTGCGAATCCGAAGACGGCAATGCTGCTGATTTCGGGCTATCCTTATGCAGTCAACCGCGAACAGGAAATCCTGCCGGCGATTCTCTGGAGCTCCCATGCGGGCGCGCATCTCGGAACGGCTGCGGCGCATGTGATTTCCGGCAGATACAACCCCGCCGGACGCCTGCCGATGACATGGTACCGCTCGGAGCATGATCTTCCCGCAATCGGAAATTATGATATTGCGGCTGCCGGTACAACGTATCTCTATTTTCAGGGAAAGCCGCTGTATCCGTTCGGATACGGTCTCTCATATGCATCCTTTCATTATGATAGCCTGTCTATCGTTTTGCATGAGGATGACAGCCTGACCGCAGAGGTCACGGTGCAGAACCGTTCGGATACCGCAGGAGATGAGGTCGTACAGATTTATTTTGCGGTGCCGGATTCCGCGCTGTGCCGTCCGAAGAAAAAGCTCTGCGGATTTGCGCGCGTGCATTTTGCGGCAGGGGAGCGGAAAACGGTTTCCGTCCCGATTCCTTCGTATATTCTGCAAATTTATGACCCGCACAGCCGCCAGATGCTGACAGAGGGCGGCGTATATCGGTTTTATGCAGGCGGCTCCTCGGATGCACTGCCGCTGGAAGCATCGGCGGAGCTTGCAGGCGATCCGATGCCGCTGCGCGAACGCCGCTTTGATGCGGAGCAGTATGACTGTGCATACGGCGTACAGACCGGCTACAGCCGCAGCCTGCGCCGGCATGTTTTGCAGGTGAAGGGCTGGTTCGGGACGGCGGTTTATACCGGTGTGCCGTTTGCCGGTGCAAAGACGCTGAAGCTGCGTGCCGGAGCGATGCTGCATACGGGCAGCATCTCCGCAAAGCTCGGCGAACAGACGCTGGAATTTCAGATCGGCGTCAGCAATGACGATGCGGATTTTACGGATTATACCGCAGCACTGCCCTCGGCGCTGCCGGAATCCGGCGTGCTCGTGCTCAATATGCAGGAGGGCATCTCGCTGCTCGAAATTGAACTTATATAAGAAAAACCGCGAAACCACAGTACAAGCTGTGATTTCGCGGTTTGCTTTGCGCTTAGGAATCAGCAGGCTGTTCGTCCTCCTGCTGCGGTTCGGATTCGGAATCTGCCGGCGGTTCGGTGACTTCCGGCTCTTCCTGTTCAGATTCTTCGGCAGGCTGTTCCTCTGCCGGTGCTTCTTCAGATGATTCGTCGCTGTCCTCGGAAGACTCCTCGGAATCCTCCGATTCCTCCTCGGACGATTCCTCCTCTGAGGATTCCTCCTTCGGCGGCATCGGTGTATAGTCCGGTGCAGGCAGCGAAATCAGCGGATCACCCTCCTTTGAGAAATCCTTGAAGCAGAGGTTCAGATCGACATTGCCGGAAATGCCTTCAACGGTTCCGGTGCAGCTGTACTGCCACATGTCGTAATCATAGATATAGGTCGGACCGTCGCCGTATTCCGCGAGCCAGAACGGAATATCGTTCAGGCGCGGCAGATCGAATTTGAACAGCGAGGTGCGCTTGTTCTGATAAACCATTGCGCGGTAGCCGAAGGATTCCATATTCTGACAGTAGGCAAGGACGCAGTCCGTCAGCACATCGACGGGAACATTGTCTGTCCGCGCGCCGTCGTCGTCATGGAAGATCAGCTCCCAGTCAAACGCGACGGGGAAATCCAGCTCACAGCCCTCAAGCTGCTGCGCGGTGAGAATTGCTTCCTCGACGGCTTCCTCCTCCGTCACTGCCTGCGAGAAGAAATAGGCGCCGACGAGCAGACCGGCATCCTTTGCGGCACGGTAATACTCGCGGAATTTCGTATCCTTCGAGAGCTTTCCGGTTCCGACACCGTAGCCGCGGTAACCGACGCGCAGCATGACAAAGTCGATACCGTCCTCCTTGACTGCCGTCCAGTCGGAGATGATATTATGCGAGGAGATGTCGATGCCGGTCAGTGCATTGAGATTGCCCGCATCGTCAAAGGAGAGCATTCTGCCCTGATCGGTCTCAACCATATGCTCCACGGGATGCGTTGAAAGCGGAACATCTGCAAGCACCGGCAGCCAGATCTGCCCGAATTTGTCATCGCTGAGCAGAATTTTATGCCCGCGGCGTTCATAGAAATGATCGACCTCGACCGGTTCGTAGGTTTTCGGCGGAACGTCAATCAGGTCGGGGTCCTCGCCCTGCCGCTCCATGGATTCGCGCAGCGAAGCAATGGTATGACGCTGCTTGTATGCAACCGCGCCGAGAACGGCGCAGGAAGCGAGCAGTCCGGCGCAGACGACGCTGCCGACTGCAATCAGAATATGTTTGCGTGCCATGAAATAACTCCGTTTCTGTAATTCGACATGTTTCGATTCTACAGCGTTATTATATCACGGATCACGGTTCTGCGCAAGGGTATCCGGCAGGATTTTATAAAAATATAAGAACTGTCTTTCAGTCTGCATTTTTTTCGCGGTGCAGCAGCGCGGTGATTCGCATGGAAATCCAGCAAAACAGCGGCGAAGAAAACAGAAGAACAAGCGGAATTGGCAGTTCATGATAGCCAAAGGTTCCATACCTGTCAAACTCCGGCTGGACTGTTCCGTTCAAATTGTTCACATCCATATGATCTGAAAAGCCCATTCCCATTATTGTATAGGCTTCTATACATCTATTTATTATATATCCGAATAGATTATGGTGCGACGACTCCGCAGCCTTGTAATACGTAAAGCTGAACAGATAGGAAGCCGCCAGAAGAAGCAGCGGAATCAGCGGAAAGAACCGGCGCTTCTCCATATTCCTTCCTGCGATTACACCAAGAATGACCGAATGAACCGGCAGCGACATCAAATAACACAAAAAAACACACCATAAGCAATCAAAATGCGGTGTCACCAGCGGAATCAGGAACAGAATCAGAATATAAATCCGCAATGCTTTGTTTTTCTTCATTTTTCCCTCCTTGTCCGGCAGCACCGTGTCTTTATGCAGCCGAACGTGAACGCCCGTAAATCTCATGGCTTGCGCTTGTCTCCCATATAGAAGACGGCGATCAGACCCGGACCGCAGTGCGCACCGATGACGATGCCGAGGCTGAGGATCTCGATCCTGCCGAGTGTCGGGAATGCTTTGCGGAGCGCATCGCGCAGCCATTCCGCATCTTCGGCGCAGTCTGCATGATTGATAATGATGTGCCTGCCGTCCGGCTTGGTCAGGTCGCGCTTGATACCTTCAAACAGTGTTTTGAGCGCAGCCTTTCTGCCGCGCACCTTTGCACAGACGGTCAGCTTGCCGTCATCCGGAACATAGAGCACCGGCTTGATCGAAAGCATAGAGCCGATCATCGCGGATGCATTGGAAACTCTGCCGCCGCGCTTGAGATAATTCAGGTCATCGACGGTGAAGCGGTGCATGATATGCAGCTTGTGCTCCTCGCCCCAGCGGATGACTTCCTCAAAGGATGCGCCCTGCTCCATGCGCGCGACACATTCGCAGACGAGCAGACCGAGACCGCCCGAAATGCAGCGCGTATCCATGAGATAGAGCTCCTGATCCGGAAAATCCCTGCGGACGTGCTCTGCGGCGCGGTGCGATGCAAGGTAAGAGCTGGACATTTCCTTTGACATATCCAGATAGAGCACGTTTTTTCCGCTTTCCATGAGACCGCGGAAGAATTCTTCATAGGTTGCCTCATTGATCATGGAGGTGGTATAGACAGTGCCTGACCGCATATCCGAATAGGCGCGGCTGCGGGTTGTTTCTTTGCAGTCATCCTCAAAGACGTCCGTGCCGATGGAATAGGTATAGCGGATCAGCGGGATATTATGCTCCTTGAAATATTCGTCCGGAAGATCAGCAGTCGAGGCTGCCGCAATGATGTAATCTGCCATTTTTTTATTATCCTTTCCGAAAAAGGTTTGAGAATCGGAGTGACTGTTTTTATTATAGCATAGTTAGCAGAAAAATTCAACAGGAACAAAGAAAAAAGGCAAAAGAACATTCACATGATATATTATATATGATAAAACAAATAAACAATTCTGAAAACTGCCTGCGTTTGCTGCCGCAGCGGCGCATTTACAGTGCAGACTCTTGACTTTCCGTCCGGATACTGGTATAATGAATATGTATGGAAATCTGACGGACGGAGGTGTTTCCGGATATGCAGCTGACGACTGAAATGCTGGCAGCAGAGCTGTTTTCTGAGGCGATCAGCGCAAAGGACAGCGGCTTTCTGCTGACCAAAGCGCTCGGCACGGTCGAGCGCGGCAGTGACGGGAACGGTGAACCGCTTCCGATGCCGCATTCGGATGCGCAGACACAGATCGAAATGAATGCGGCGGCGGTCCGGATGCTCGGGGAACGCTATCCCGATCTGAAAATCAAATATCCGCAGACGGTCATATCCGAGAAAACTGTGATGCAGGGCGAACAGAAGCAGTATTTCACCGAAACGCGCACCGATGCGGTCATTCAGGTGCCGGATTCATTTGTACAGGTGCATACGGGTGCGGCATTCCGGCAGCTGCTCGCAGAGGAATGGCAGGCGCAGCTTGCAAAGCTGACGGAGCAGATTGTAAAGCGTCTGCGGCGGCATGAGCTGCGCACGGCGCGGATGTTCGGTGAGAATCCGGATGCCGCTGCGGCGAGCTTTCGCGTGACGGAGGATACCGCAGAATCGGAAATCTGGACGGTGCAGCTTTCGCACTGCGGCTTTTATCCTTTGCAATGGGACGGCGAAATCTGCGGCATGGCGCTGCTGCTTGCCGAGCAGATGAAGGAAGCGCTTGCAGAGGACTGCGGGACACTGCTGGAGACTGCCGTGCGGCGCGATCCGAAGCGGAAATGCTGTACCGTTGTTGTGTATTATTCTATCAAACAGGACTGAAATAACATGTTATCGTATATTACGCATTCACCGGCGGAGACGCATGCACTTGCCAAACGCATCGGCGCTGCCGTGAAGCCCGGAACCTGCATTGCCTTTTTCGGCGGCATGGGTGCCGGAAAGACGACCTTTACGCGCGGACTCGCCGAGGGGATCGGACTGCCCGATCTCGTCAGCTCGCCGACCTTCGCGCTGGTCAATGAATATCATGCGGCAGGCTGCATGCCGGTCTATCATTTCGATATGTACCGCGTGACTTCGCCGGAGGCGCTGGAAACAACCGGCTTCTGGGATTACCCGCAGGAGGATTCGGTTTTTGTAATCGAATGGGCGGAAAATATTGCGGACGAACTGCCGCAGCCGCTTGTGAAGATTACGATTACGGGCAGCGGCGAGCAGCCGCGTCAGATCACAGTGGAAGGAGAGGAGCAGCTTGATGATTTTGGCGGTTGATACATCCGGCAGAACGGCATCCTGCGCCGTCGCGGCAGACGGGGTACTGCTCGGATACCGGATGCTGTATACACAGCGCGCACATTCGCAGATTCTGCTTCCGATGGCAAAGCAGCTGCTCGCGGAGACCGGACATACTGTGCAGGATGTCGATGTCTTTGCTGCGGCGAACGGTCCGGGCTCCTATACCGGACTGCGCATCGGTATTGCGGCGATGCAGGCACTCGGATTTGCAGGCGGAAAGCAATGCGCCGGCATCTCCTCGCTGGAGGGTCTTGCGTGGAATCTCTGCGGCAGAAACGGCGTTCTCTGTGCATGCCTTGCCGCAAGAAAAGACCTCTGCTACTGTGCATTTTTTGAGGGAGACGGCACTGCGGTCAGACGGCTGACCGACGATCAGATTCTGCCTGCCGCCGAGATTGCTGCACAGATCGCCGGATACGGCGCGCCGGTCATGATTATCGGCGACGGCATCACGGTGCTGCGCGACGCTGCACCGGCGGATTATTTCGCAGCGCCGATGCATCTTTGCAATCAGTCGGCATGCGGCATTGCAATGGCGGCGATGCATCAGGCACCGGTTTCGCCTGCGGACTTAACGGTCAGCTATTTGCAGGCGGTCAAGATCGGCTGAGAAACGGAGGACAATATGACAAAACAGATACGGCGTCTGGCGGCGGTTCTGAGTCTGAGCATGTTGCTTGCAGGCTGTGATATGAACCGTCCGGAACAGGCAGCAGAGACGCCGGAGACAACTGCATCCGGCACGGAAACAACGACAGAGACAACCGCAGCAGCAACCGAATCCGCTGCGGAATCCGTCACGGCGGCAACAACCCGCACGACGGCTTCTTCTGCAAAGCAGAGCACAACGACCGTTACAACGGAAACCGCGAAAGAGCCTGCGCTCAATGCACTCGGGCGGCTTTCGGAGAAAATTCAGCAGAAGATAGAAGAAAACCAGACAGAATCCTCGGATGAAGAGCGGACACCGCCGATGCAGACGGTGATCGAGCAGACAACGGAGCCGGTACAGACCGAGCCGCCTGATTATACCAAATATTTCACGCTGACCGTTGATGAAACGGGACTTGTCGTTCGCTCGGAGGATACGCATGATGTGATGAATCTGGGCTGGGTGATCTGCTTCAACGGTGAGGAGATGCTCGAGCGCAGTGCGACGGGCGAGATATCCTACCGTCCGATGAATTACGGCAGCGGCGAATACAGCGTGTATCTGCGTGCGCTGCTCAGCGGAGGATATACGCAGGTCAGCAATACGGTGACATTTTCCTCGCCCTATGAACGTGCCGCAGAGGACCCTTCCGAGCAGCTCGAGGGCTTTGAAACACCTGCCGTGCTGGACTGCAAGGAGCATATGAAGCATCTGATTGCCAAGATCGGTTCCATGCAGTACCGGCTGGGCTTTGTCATGGACGCTGACCATGACGGAATCTGTGACGGCATTGCGTTTTATTCCGGCGGCGGGAAGCAGTATGTGTTTGACAGCAGGGATGCGAGAATCAAATTCGATACGCAGAATACCGCAGAACGCTTCGGCGAATGTGAGCTTGGCATCTGGTTTGATACGGAGACCGGTATGGATTATATTGCTGCCGTGACGGCAGACGGACATGCATATGACTGCGTGACCGGCGAGGAAATCGAAGCCTTCGGGAAGGATGATTTCTATTTTACATTCGGAACAGACGGTGACAGTGACAAGGATCATTTCTATGTATCCTATCGCGGAAAACCCGTTTTGGAACATGCATGAATAAAAGGAGGATATCATTATGATCGTTATCGGAAGTGACCACGCAGCAGCTGATCTGCGGAAAATTGTCAGGGATTATCTCAGAGATCAGGAGATTCCGTATATTGACTGCGGAACCGATGAGTCGCCGAGCGACTATCCGGATATTGCGGTAGAAGTCTGCAAGCGCATTCAGGACGGCTATGCAGATATGGGCATTCTGCTCTGCGGCACCGGCATCGGCATGTGCATGGCAGCGAATAAGATGAAGGGCATCCGTGCGGCAGTTTGTACCGAGACCTACAGCGCAAAGTTTACCCGTCTGCACAATGACGCAAATGTGCTCTGCATGGGCGCGCGTGTGGTCGGCGCAGGTCTTGCAAAGGAGATTCTCGATACCTTCCTGTTTACGGAATTCGAGGGCGGCAGACATCAGCGCAGAGTGGATATGATCATGGACCTCGAAAAAAAATAAGCGGGCGGGCAGTGCCCGTATCCGTTTCGCTTTGCCCTTCTTCGGCTGATTGTGCATGACTGTTCGCTGTTCAGTTCAATCGGGGCGGCTCTCCGCCGCCGCCAAAGATGACGAGGCTCTTGCAGCGGATGCAGTCAAGCACTGAACCACCGTACCCAAGACGAGCATAATCCTAAGTTTTTTATGTTTGAGGAGTTGAGATGATGCCGCGAGGTAACTGCCCGATGCAGGACTGACAGCACTTGTATCGGGAAATCACCGCTGTCAGACTGCATTTTCATATTATGAAACATATGAAAAGGAGCAGTTATCATGAATATGAACGAACAAAAAGCGATCTGGCAGGCATTGGAATGCCGCGCACAGATCAAGGGCTGGGATTTCAGCGAAATCGAAGGCAAATGGGCAGACGGCGATGCACTGCTGCCGTGGGATTTCAAGGCGATTGTGCAGCAGTACCGGCGGGATGATATGCGCCTGCTGGATATGGATACCGGCGGCGGGGAATTTTTGCTGTCGCTCGGACATCCGCATGAAAAGACTGCGGCAACCGAGGGCTGGGCGCCGAATGTGCAGTTTTGCAGGGTGCGCCTTCTTCCGCTCGGGATTGATTTCCGCGAAATGACAGATGATGCGCAGATGCCCTTTGCCGACGCATCGTTTGATCTGGTGCTCAACCGGCACGGTTCATACGATGTCAGTGAGCTTTGGCGCGTGCTGAAGCCGAACGGTATCTTTCTGACGCAGCAGGTCGGCGCGGAGAATGACCGTGAACTGGTCACGCGGCTGCTGCCGGATGTACCGGTTCCGTTTCCGGAGCAGTATCTTGATACGCAGCTTGCGCAGTTCCGCGCAGCAGGCTTTGAAATCCTTGCAGAAGATGAGGCATATCGTCCGATCCGCTTTTTTGATACGGCGGCGCTGATCTGGTTTGCCAAAGTGATTGAATGGGAATTTACCGGATTTTCGGTGGATCGCTGCTTCCCGCAGCTGGTGAAAACAGAAGCAGAGATCAGAGAAAAGGGTGCCGTCTGCGGCAGCATCCACAGATATTATTTTGCTGCGCGAAAAAGAGCGTAGTGAGAAGATGCGGTGCGTGCTTCAAGCACTGTTTATAAATCCGTCGGCGCAGCCGACACCACAACTGCTATCTCCTATCTTCTATCTCTAAACAAATCGGTTATAAAGCCGGAGAGACCGGCTGTTAACAATACATTTCTTTATTTTGAAAAGAGGTTACCGAAAATGAAAACAAACAGAAAAACCGCACTGCTGACAGCGGCTGCAATCGCTGTCGGCGCGCTTTCCGTACCCTGCGGCACAGTGTCCGCAGCGGACGGAAAGGGCATCAAGGTCGAGTTCGAGAGCGGTACGCTCAAGGACTGCGAGGAACGTGAGCCGATCACATGGGAGCAGGTCGATGAGGACGGCTTCGGCAATGTCTGCGACATGAAGGGCTGGTCGGGCGACAGCTATGTCTATATCGACCGCAAGGAGGCAACGGCTGAAGTCACGGTGGATATCGAGAAGGAAGGCTACTATGCGCTCGATATCTGCTATATTCAGTGCTTCGGCAATCCGGAAAAGCCCGATAAGACGCAGTATCTTATCGTCAACGGCGAATCGCAGGGCGAGGTGCTGTTTCCGTTCAATTCCGGCAAGGGCTGGGAGATGCTTCCGGCAGGCTATGTTCATCTGAACAAAGGCAAGAATACCATTGCAATCAAGAGCTACTGGGGCTATACCTTCCTTGACTATCTGACGCTTTCCGATGCACCGGCATATCTGACAAACTTTGAACCGGCAGCGGCACCCTGCGATCCGGATGCCAGCCCCGAGGCGCGCAAGCTCTATGCGTATCTGCGCTCGGTCTATGGCAAGCATATTCTCTCCGGTCAGCAGGAATACTGCGGCTCGCACAATTATAACAAAGATGCGCTGAAATCGCAGGGCAAGCCGATTGACTATTTTGTCGATAACGAAGCGGAGTTTGAGTATATCGAAAAGACAACGGGCAAGCAGCCTGCGATCCGCGGTATTGACCTGCTCTTCTACAATACGACTGCGCCTTATTTTGATGATGCGCCGGAACGGATTGTTGACTGGTATAAGGTGAAGGGCGGCATCCCGACCGTGACCTACCATTGGAATGTCCCGACCGAAAAGGGCAGCAAGGACTGCGCATTCTATGTTGAATCCGCAGCGAACGGCGGCAATTTCACCACGTTCAGTGCGACGAATGCGGTCAAGGAGGGCACATGGGAGAATGAGGTGCTCAATGCCGATATCGCACTGCTTGCAGAACAGCTCGGCAAGGCGCGTGATGCCGGTGTGCCGATTCTGTTCCGTCCGCTGCACGAGGCAGAGGGCGCATGGTTCTGGTGGGGCGCTGAGGGTCCGGAGGCATGTGTCAATCTGTATCACTACCTCTACGACAAGCTGACCAAGGAATACAAGCTGCATAATCTGCTGTGGATCTGGACCTGCTCGACCTCTGCACATGCTGCGGAATGGTATCCGGGCGATGAATACGTCGATTTTCAGGGCTGTGATAAGTACAACGCGATCAATAACAATGATCCGAATTACAGCGCGATTGCTGCGACATTCTATTCCATGGTCGCGCAGACCAAGGGTCAGAAAATGGTTGTCATGAGCGAGAATGATACAATCCCGTCGCTCGAAAATCTGGAAAAGGACAAGGCTGCATGGCTCTATTTCTGCCCGTGGTATCAGCGCTATCTGACCGAGCTGACCGGCGCGGACGAGCTGAAAAAAATCTATACCAGCGATTACTGCATCACGCTCGATGAGCTGCCGGACTGGGATACCTACGATCCGGAGCTGCCGCAGCAGACTTCTGCATCCGGTACGGCGAAATCCGAAACCACGCAGACGACCTCCCAGACCGCTGCGTCCGGAGGTACGCAGCCGAAGGCGAAGTTTCCCGGTGATGTTAATTGTGATCGCATCGTTGATGTTTCTGACGCGGTGCTGCTTGCGCGTTTTATCGCGGAGGATGCAGCAGCCACGCTGACTTCCGACGGCAAGCTGAATGCGGACTGCGACGGCAGTGAGGGGCTGACCGCTGAGGATACGACACGCATCCTGCAATATATCGCAAAGCTCATCACAAAGGATGAATTCGAGAAGAATCTGTAATAATCACTAAATTTACCGCGAAAAGCTGCCGCAATTTATACCGGCGGCTTTTCGTCAGCTATTGACAAAACTGCGAAAATCCTGTATAATGGTAGAACCGCATGTTGGACGGTTGAAGTCGCAGTATGCCCGTTTACGGTTCATACAGCGCACCGTTCGCAGCGAGTTTATGGAAAAGGCAGGTGCCAAGAATACCATGTATGCAGTCATTATGACAGGCGGTAAGCAGCTGAAGGTTGAGGAGGGCAGCGTTGTTCGCGTTGAGAAGCTCGCAGCTGAGGTCGGCGATACCGTTACCTTCGATCAGGTCGCAGCAGTCGGCGATGAGAGCGGTCTGATGATCGGCGCACCGACCGTTGACGGCGCATCCGTCACCGCAAAGGTGCTCGCAAACGGCAAGGGCAAGAAGATCCGCGTCTTCACCTACAAGCCGAAGTGCGGTCAGAAGCGTGCAAAGGGCCACAGACAGCCGTTTACACAGGTCCGCATCGAAACGATCAGCAAATAAGCACGGGAGATGAAGCTCACAGCTTCGTTCACGCAGAAAAACGGAATGTTCATCAGCTGCAAGGTCAAGGGACATGCTGAATATACGGAGGAGGACCCGCGCGGTCAGATTCTCTGTGCGGCAGTCTCCTCTGCGGTTCAGCTGACCTGCAATACGCTGACGGAGTGCTTCGGCGCCGCCGTCACGGTGACGGAACAGCCTTCCGCATCTGCGCAGAACACACTCGGTTTCCGGCTTGATGCGCCGGATCCTGTGCAATCGGAACTCCTGCACGGGCTGCTGATTCATATGCAGGCGCTTTCAGAGGATTTTGACGGTTTGCTGACCGTCACTCTGAAACAGTGCTGAGAGCAGCCACCACTTTTGAATACGGAGGTGCAATCAAAATGTTGCGTATTAGCATGCAGTTCTTCGCTCATAAGAAGGGCGTTGGCTCTACCAAGAACGGCCGTGATTCCGAAGCAAAGCGCCTTGGCGTCAAGCGCGGTGACGGTCAGTACGTTCTGGCGGGCAATATTCTTGTTCGTCAGCGCGGCACACACATCCACCCGGGCAACAATGTCGGCATCGGTTCGGATGACACACTGTTCGCAAAGATCGACGGTCAGGTTCGCTTCGAGCGTCTCGGCCGCGACCGCAAGCGCGTCAGTGTCTATGCTGCCGAGCAGCAGTAAGAATGCATGATGTCCTGTGCCGGGATCACCGGTGCAGGGCGTCTGATGTACCGCATGGTCCCCTTGTGTTTAACGCAGGGGGATTTCTTATGAGGTGATTTCAATGTCTATGTTCGTCGATCAGGCGAGAATCCATATCGAAGCAGGCAGAGGCGGCGACGGCGCCGTCAGCTTCCACCGCGAGAAATTTGTTGCGGCAGGCGGACCCGACGGCGGGGACGGCGGCAAGGGCGGCGATATTGTTTTTGTAGCGGACGACCACGATTCTTCCCTGATTTCATTCCGCTATAAGCGGAAATATGTTGCGGAGAACGGTCAGCCGGGCGCGGCAAAGCGCTGTACCGGCAAGAGCGCACCCGATCTTGTGATCAAGGTGCCGCGCGGAACCGTCATCCGTGAAGCACAAAGCGGCAGAGTGATGGCGGATATCTCCGGCGATGAACCGGTGATTCTCGCAAAGGGCGGCAGAGGCGGCAAGGGCAATCAGCATTTTGCAACCTCTACAAGACAGGTTCCGCGCTTTGCAAAGCCGGGCTATGACGGTGAAAAGTTCGATGTCATCTTAGAGCTCAAGCTGCTCGCGGATGTCGGACTTGTCGGTTTCCCGAATGTCGGCAAATCGACGCTGATTTCAGTCGTATCTGCTGCAAAACCGAAAATTGCAAACTATCATTTTACGACGCTGGAGCCGGTGCTCGGCGTGGTGAAATTTGACGATGAGCGATCCTTTGTCATGGCGGATATCCCCGGACTGATCGAGGGCGCCGCAGCAGGCGCCGGTCTCGGACATGCTTTTCTGCGGCATGTGGAGCGCTGCCGTTTGATCGTGCATGTGCTGGATGTTTCCGGCAGCGAGGACCGCGATCCGATCGACGATTTCGAGAAGATCAACAAGGAACTCCGTGATTTTTCGGAGGATCTGAGCAAGTGTCCGCAGATTGTCGCTGCGAACAAAGCCGATCTTGCATCCGAGGAGCAGATTGAGCGCCTGCATGCATATATTGCAGAGAAGGGGCTGCCGTTCTATGTCATTTCTGCGGCTGCTGCGCAGGGTACGAAGCCGCTGCTGGATGAGATCGCAAAAACGCTCGAAACGCTGCCGCCGGTCAAGCGGTTTGAACCGGAGGAAGCACCGGAGGAAGCACCCGAGGAGCAGGAGCGCTATACGATTGAGATCGACGCGGACGGCGTTTATCAGGTCAAAGCGCCGTTTATGGAGCCGATCATGCGCGTGATCAATCCGGATGACTGGTCATCGCTGCAATATTTCGAGCGTGTTCTGCGCACCAGCGGCATCATCGACAAGCTGGAGGAAATGGGTGCAAAGGAGGGCGTAACCGTTTCGATCAACGGTTTCGAGTTTGACTATGTCGATTGATATGCTCTCTGCACAGGCACCGCTGTCGCCCGATGAGGCGAAGCAGTACAGTCCGCTGACGCTCGCGTTTCTCGGAGACAGCGTCTATGAGGTTATGGTTCGTGAGACGCTGCTGCGCGAAGCGAACCGTCCGGCGCGTGAGCTGCATGCGCAGGCGGTTGCACATGTCCGCGCTGCCTATCAGGCGGATGCGGCGGCAAGAATCGCTGAGATGCTGACGGACGAGGAAGCGGATATCCTTCGCCGCGGCAGGAACGCAAGCGGGATCAGCGTGCCGAAGCATGCCACACCGGCGGATTATCGTAAGGCAACAGGCTTTGAATGCCTGTTCGGATATTTATATCTCTGCGGCGAGATCACAAGGCTGCGCGAGCTGTTTGCGGTGATCTGGCAGGAACACACGCAGGAGCATGAAATTTCAGAATAGGAGGCGTTTTTCATGTCCGGACATTCCAAGTGGAATAATATCAAGCGGAAAAAGGAAGCGACCGACGCGGTAAAGGCGAAAATCTTTACCAAGATCGGCAGAGAGATGATGGTTGTCATCAAAGAGGGCGGCCCTGATCCGAACAATAACAGCAAGCTGCGCGACCTGATCGCAAAGGCAAAGGCGAACAATGTTCCGAATGACAACATCGACCGCCTGATCAAGAAGGCAGCCGGCGACAGCGACAAGAACAACTACGAATCCCTGACCTACGAGGGCTACGGTCCGAACGGCGTTGCGGTTATCGTTGAGTGTCTGACCGACAACAAGAACCGTACCGCAGGCAATATCCGCCACTATTTTGATAAGTTCGGCGGCAACCTCGGCACGACCGGCTGCGTTTCGTATCTGTTCTCGACGAAGGGTATTGTCGTAATCGAGCATGAAGGCGAGCTGGATGAGGACGCTGTCATGGAGGACGTCATGGAGCTCGGCGGAGACGATATGACCTATTCCGAGGACAGCATTGAGATTGTCTGTGATCCGGCAGCGGTCGGCGATCTGCGCGAGGGTCTGACGGCAAAGGGGTATCTCGTTGCTTCTGCGGAAGCGGAGGAGGTCCCGAGCACCTATGTCACGCTGACCGAGGAGGAGTCGCTCCGTAAAATGGGTCTGCTGCTCGAGCACCTTGAGGACGACGACGACGTCCAGAACGTGTGGCATAACTGGGATATGCCTGAGGATGCGTAAAGTTATATCCGAGAGATGAATCATGAGGGCTCTACAGTTTACTGTAGAGCCCTGTTTTCAATCTTTCGGAGACGTCTTATTCACGACGAGCTGCGCGGTTATCACGGAAGCAAAGACCAGCACGCATCCGCTGAATTCAGCGGCGGAGAGATGCTCATGGAGCAAAAGCCAGCCTGAGAGCGCTGCAAAGACTGATTCCAGACTCATCAGCAAAGTGGCAAGGGTCGGGGGCGTTTCGCGCTGCCCGAGAATCTGGAAGGTGTATGCAACGCCGCTGGACATAATGCCTGCATAGAGGATTGTGCCCTTTGCCGCGAGGATGTTTTGCAGGTCGGGATGCTCAAAGCACAGCATCACCGCCGTCATGAGGCTGCCGGCAGTGAAAAACTGGATGCATGCCAAGACGATGCAGTCTGCCTGCTGCGTGCAGAAATGATCAATAACCATAATATGCACCGCAAAGCACAGCGCACAGCCAAGCGTCAGCAGATCGCCTCGGTTGATTGTGAACCCGCTGCGGATGCAGAGCATCCAGAAGCCGGCAACTGCGCCTGCAACACAAATCCAGATCACTTTCGGCGGCTTCTGATGCAGAAAAACCGAGAGCAGCGGCACAATCACAATATACAGCGCCGTAATGAATCCGGCTTTTCCGGCGGTTGTCAGCGCGATACCGCATTGCTGCAAGGAGCTTGCGGTGAACAGTGTGATGCCGCAGCAGATGCCGCCGCGCAGCGTCGCTTTCCGGCTGACGGCAGGGGATACGGCAGCGGATTTCTTCCGCAGCAGACGGACGCCGAGTATGACCGGAATCAGCACCAGACCGCCGATCAGCGTGCGGATTGCATTATAGGTAAACGGTTCGACATAGCGCATGCCTTTGCGCTGCGCGACAAAGGCGGTGCCCCAGATGATTGCGGCGGTCAGCAGCAGCAGACTGCCGCGCATATGTTTCAGCATAGACGTTACCTCAGTTTCAGCGTATACAAATCAAAAAAGCATCCCCGATCTGTGAATCGGGGATACGGTATTATGCGTGCTTGATCAGCTCGATCAGAATGCTTGTGACGGTCTCGATGCCGAGCTTGCCGGTATTGAGAATCAGGTGATAATTGGAACTTGCGCCCCATTCCATGCCGGTGTAGTAATTATAATGGCGGCGGCGCTGCTTATCGTGCCGGCTGACGATCGCATATGCCTTCTCCGGCGGAACGTCATAGTGCTCAATCGCGCGGCGGACACGGAAATCCATATCCGCAGTGATAAAGACACTGAACAGGCTCGGGTGGTCGCGCAGGATATAATCTGCGCAGCGTCCGACAAATACGGCAGACGGATTCTCGTTAGCGAGCTTGGTGATGATTTTGCTCTGTGTCAGGAAGACATAGTCCTGCGGCAGAGCTTCCGCCTCTGCAAAAGGCGAATAAGGTCCTGCAACGGCGATATTATAGAGGAAGGAATTGGTCATGCGCTCCTCATTTTCCTGAATGAACTTGGTGGAATAACCGCACTGGTCAGCGGTCATGTCAATGAGCTTGCGGTCAAAGACGGGCAGCTCCAGACGCTCTGAGATATTCTGCGCGATCTCTCTGCCGCCGCTGCCGTATTCACGGCTGATAGAAATCAGAATCGGTTTCATGGTATCCCTCTTTTCGTCGGTCATCTAATGGCGTATTCAGTGGCACAACTGTATGTTATACTCATTATAGCAGAGGATTCCGGATTTGTCAATATAAAAATGATACACAGTCTATCATATTTTGTCACATCCGGTCAGATGATGCCGCATTCTCCGGAAAAATTTTCGGTTTGCTCTTGACAAATCTGCTTTTTTCTGATAAAATAGTAAGGTACGGTTTGTCCGTACCGAGGCGAAAGCCGATTCCTTGTCCGCCCGAAATCTGAACGGACGGGCTTTATCCAAAAGGAGGTGTATCAAACATGGCGAAGAAATCTGCAAGCTACGAACTGATGGTTGTGATCAGCCTCAGCAAGGGTGAGGAGGCAGTTCAGAACATCTGGACGAAGATCAAGACCCTCATCGAGAAGAATGCAGAACTCGGCGAGGTTGATGAGTGGGGTAAGCGTAAGCTGGCATACCCGATCAACTACGAGTCCGATGCATACTACATCGTGGCAGGCTTCACGTCCACGCCGGACTTCCCGGCAGAGCTGGATCGTGTCCTGAACATCACGGACGGTGTGCTGCGCTCCATGATCACGGTCACGGAGTAATATCCCAGAGCAATCAAAGGAGGTTCGGTATATGCTGAACAAGGTTATTTTAATGGGACGTCTGACCCGTGATCCTGAGTTCCGGCAGACGACCTCCGGTGTTCCGGTTTGCCGTTTTTCCATTGCGATCAATCGTCAGTTTGCAAATAAGCAGACAGGCGAACGCGAAACCGATTTTGTGGATTGCGTGGCATGGAGAAATACAGCTGAATTTGTTTCCCGCTATTTCAGCAAGGGAAATATGATTCTGGTGGAAGGTCAGCTCCGGAACGACAATTATACCGATAACAATGGTGTCAAGCATTACCGCATGAATGTGTTTGTCGATAATGTCAGTTTCTGCGAGTCCAAGGGACAGGGCAGCGGCGATTACGCCGGCGGTCAGCAGGGCGGCTACAGCGGCGGCGGTTATCAGCAGGGCGGCGGCTATCAGCAGCAGGGCGGTTATGCACCGCAGGGCGGCTATCAGAACGCACCGGCACCTTCCGCACCGCGTCCGGCAGCACCGGCACAGGATGCGCTCTCCATTGGTGAGATCGGTGAATTTGAAGAAATCCTCAGCGACGGAGAAGTTCCGTTCTAAATTGATTTCCTGAAAAGGAGGGAAATATATCATGCCTATGGATCATGAGAGACCGCAGCGCGGCGGCAAGAGACCGCGCAGAAAGGTTTGCATGTTCTGCGCCGATAAGGTTCAGAGCATCGACTACAAGGATATCAACCGTCTGAAGAAGTGCATGACTGAGCGTGCAAAGATTCTGCCCCGCAGAGTCACCGGCACCTGTGCATTCCACCAGCGTGAGCTCACGACCGCGATCAAGCGCTCCAGATATGTTGCACTGATCCCGTACACCGCTGACTAATCAGAAGCGATATCAAATGCCCCTGATCTTTTTGATCGGGGGCATTTTGTATTGCGGGATATGCGCGCATTGTGCCGTACAGCAAAGAAAAAAGCCGGAGATGCGTCCTCTCCGGCTTTGTTTTCAGCTTGATCCGAATCTGCAAGTATCGCGGCAGATTCACGGTTCAACCGTATAGAGTGCCGCAGCTTCCTCCTTCCGAACGACCTCGGAAACAGCGGCAACACGCACCTTCATGGTTCTTTGTCCGAAGGCAATCTCGATCAGATCGCCGACCTTGACATCATAGGAGGCACGCGCAGGCTTCCCGTTGACGGAGACTCTGCCGGCGTCACACGCTTCGTTGGCGACGGTTCTGCGCTTCATCAGGCGGGAGACCTTGAGATATTTATCCAGTCTCATTACTTGTTAACAGCTTCCTTCAGTGCTTTCGATGCGCGGAAGGCAGGCGCCTTCTTTGCCGGGGTTGTCATAGGCTTTCCGGTACGCGGATTCTTGGTTTCCTTCGCCTTTCTCTCGTGAATCTCGAAAGTGCCGAGACCGGTCAGGTGAACCTTTTCACCTGCGATCAGCGAATCAACGATGACGGATGTGACGAGTGCGAGTGCGTCATCAGCCTCTTTTCTGGTGCAGTTACCCTTCTGCGCCAGTGCGGTAATCAGTTCGATTTTGGTCATTGTGAAGATCCTCCAATTTTCATTCTCTGTTTTATTTACAGCACGCCGGTTTGATGCGCGCTTGTAAATTATGATTCGGGCTCCGCAAGATGCTTTTTTGCTTCCGCCCAGTAGACATCGAGTGTGTCCAGATCAAGTGCTGTCATATCTTTTTTGTCAGCGAGGACAAGCCTTTCTGTTTCCGCAAAGCGCCTCCGGAATTTCTCCGCTGCATCGCGCATCGCGGTTTCCGCATCTATATGCAGATGCCGTGCCGTATTGACACAGGAGAACAGCAGGTCGCCGAGCTCTTCCTCGATCTGTTTGCTGTCTCCGCTCTGTATGGCTGCCTCCAGCTCATCCGTTTCCTTACGGATATACTGGAACGCATCCTCTGCGGATTTCCAGTCCATGCCTGCTCTGCCGGCACGCTTGCCGAGCTTCTGCGCATACATCAGGGCAGGGAGTGCCTTACAGACGCCGTCCAGTGTTTCCGCGGCGGTCTGCTGATGCTTGGTCTCCTGCTTGATGCTGTCCCAGTTTTTGAGGACCTCCTCGCTGCCGGAGACTTCGGTTGTTCCGAAGACATGCGGATGCCGGATGACGAGCTTTCTGCAAACCTCATCGCAGATGTCGTCAAAGGTAAAGTGGTTCTGCTCTGCTTCAATCTGGCTGTGAAATACAACCTGAAGCAGTACATCGCCGAGCTCCTCGCGCATCATGGGAACGCTGTTCAAGTCGATTGCCTCGACGGCTTCATAGCATTCCTCGAGCAGATCCTGCCGGATGCTCTGGTGCGTTTGCTCTTTGTCCCACGGACAGCCGTTTTCGCTGCGCAGTACCTGCATGATTTGCAGCAGCTCCGAGATGCCGTAGTGGGGGCAGTTCCGCAGTGCTGCAAGCGTTTCTTCGCTTGTTCTCATATAGTTTATTTTACCTCTATTTACAACAAAAAGCAAGTGTTTTTGCGTATTTTTTGAAAATTTCAGCATACATCCAAAACGGACGAGTGCTTTTTGCCTGATTTTAGTGAATTACACGGCAGAATGACAGCTGTTTCTCTACGGCTTACAGTCTGTCAATAAAGCCGACACGGCGGTAAATCTTGCGAATCAGCTTGGAAGTCAGGTGATATGCCTGCTGTGCGCCGTTTGTCATGCATTCGGTCAGATACGCCTTATCCGCAATCAGCCGAGCAAATTCGGAACGGACCGGCTCCAGGTGATCGGCAACTGCTTCGCCGACAGCGATCTTGAAGTCGCCGTAGCCCTTGCCTGCAAATTCTGCTGTGATCTCATCCATTGTCTTGCCGGTGACAGCGCCGTAAATGGTCATGAGATTATTGATGCCGTCCTTGCCTTCTCTGTAGCAGACCTCGGTATCGGAATCGGTGACAGCGCGCTTGAACTTGCGCAGGATCGTATCCTTGTCATCAAGGATGAAGACGCATGCATTCGCATTCTCATCGGATTTGGACATCTTTTTGGTCGGATCCTGCAAGGACATCAGTCTTGCGCCCTGCTTCGGAATGTAGGCATCCGGCACAGTAAAGGTCTCGCCGTAGCGCTGATTGAAGCGCTGTGCGATATTGCGTGCGAGCTCAAGATGCTGCTTCTGATCTGCACCGATCGGCACGAGATCGGCATTATATGCGAGAATATCGGCAGCCATGAGCACCGGATAGGTGAACAGACCTGCGTTGATATTGTCTGCGTGGCGCTGGCTCTTATCCTTGAACTGGGTCATGCGGCTCAGTTCACCGAACATGGTCGAGCAGGAGAGTACCCAGCTCAGCTCCGCGTGATGCGGATTCTGGCTCTGGACAAAGGTGACGCTGCGCTTAGGGTCCATGCCGCAGGCGAGCATCAGTGCAAATGCCTGCATGGTATTTTTTCGCAGCTCCGCCGGCTCCTGCATGACTGTGATTGCATGCAGGTCGGCAATCGCATAGATGCATTCGTATTCTTCCTGCAACGAATCCCAGTTGCGGACAGCGCCGATATAATTGCCGAGCGTAAAGACGCCGGTCGGCTGAATTGCACTGAAAATGCGCTGCTTCTTGGGCTGTGTGTTCTGTGCTTCCATGAATATGCTCCTTTTTCGGGTAATCAGCGGGTTGCGACGAGCGTTTCGGAAAGGTCGAGACCGGCTGCCTTATCCTTGAGCTGTGCGGAATGAAGCTCGCCCATGACACGCTGATAGAGCGTCATGAATGCGCGCTCGCCCGGGCTCTGCTGGCTCGAGATCGGGTTGATCTCAAGGCGGTGGATGCCCTTCGTGGTGAGGATATAGGCGTAGTGTGATCTGCTGTTCGGCAGCTCGAACGTATTGACGCGGTTTTCATCGCTGATGAAGCGGGCTGCATTGGTGACGAAAATGCGTGCAGCCTGTACGACGCCCGGATAACGCTGTGCAGCACCGGAATAATCGTTGCCGTTGCTGAAATAGAGGTTTGCGGCACCGTTGATGTAGCAGGCGAGCGATGTCATGACGGTCGGTGCCATGGGCATATCGACGACAACGCCGTAGACGGTGCTCTCTTTCATGAACTGGGTGAAATTAGACGGAGACAGCCGCAGTGCCTGATTTCTCGTGACGAGGTAGGGCTTGCTGACAGGAACTCTTTTCATAAAGCTCGGATTGTTGTTAGCCATTTTCTGGTTTTCCTTTCATATACCGCGATGCGGTTTGATGATCTTTCATCTGCATGAAATGTGTACGGAAAGCCGTACTTTCTTATTATAGCACATTATACGGTAAAAAGCAAGCGGAGAGCAGTATTATTTATGATCTGTGTTTTCTGCCGGAGAACTTTAGGTCAATGGAGGGCGGCACTGCCGCCTTATAGCACATTATACAGCAAAAAAGCAAGCGGAGAGCAGTATTATTTATGATCTATGGTTTCTGCCGGAGAACTTTAGATCAATGCATGCGGGCACTGCCCGCTTGGCTGCATCGGCAATGCTGATACCCGCCTGAAGCTGGAGGCTAACCGCCGTGTGGCGGAACATGTGCGGGTGTATATGCGGCAGTCCGTTCTTTTCAGTAAAACTGTTCAGAAAAGAACGGACCGTATCGGGGGTTATACAACCGCCGTATCGCTTTTCAGCGTAGAATACCGAATTTGCTTCATAATCCCACTTTCTGCCGAATTGTTCCGCCTTTTTCAGATAGTAGGTGCGGTACTCTTGGAGCATTTCCATGATACCTTCGTCCATTGTGAGCCAGCGGTCACCTGCGTTGGTCTTGCAGCCGTCCTGGATACGGGAACCGGAATCGCTCATCACAAAGTGCCGGCAGATGTGGATACGATTCATCTCAAAATCAATATTGTCCCATGTCAATGCACAAATCTCACCGATACGGCATCCTGTCGCAAGCATCACACTGAACATGACCTGATACATATAGTGCTTCTTGTCAGCATACAGTGTATTGAAAAATGCATTAATGTCATCTTCTGAGAGGGCATCGACTTCCTTTGAGTCGCGCTTCGGCGGAGTTGCTGCACTGGCATAGTTGCGAGGGATAAGGTTCTCCTTGAACGCCATAGCGAGCATCGAATGGATAAACAGATGATACTGGTAGACCGTAGCCTTTGATACACCTGCGCTCAACATATCCGAATACGCCTTGTTGATTGCCGCAGGGGTAAGCTGTTTGAGTTGTATATGCCCGATGTACGGCGCGACACGCTTTCGGCAGCCGGTGTAGCTGTAGATCGTCGAGGGAGAGAGTCCTGCCTGCTCCTTCATGCCGATTGCGTATTCGCAGTAGCTGTCAAAGGTGATATGCGAATCGCTGATCGTATGCTCCTCGATCTGCTTTTCAAAGATCGCGCCCTGCTTTTCAGCATTCTTTCGGTTCCATGCTTCGGACTTGCTGGTATCATACTTGATTGATAGTGTCCTGAAAATCTGCCTGTAAGTCTGCCTGTAAGTCTGCGTATCCCGATGATCGAACACCCTGATGCGATATGAGGTGATCTTTCCGTCCTTGTTTCTGCGCTCCTGAATGTTCATCTGACCGCCGCCTTTCTGATTGCGATGGCGCATACTGTCTGCTTCATAATACCTCCGTTTCCGACAGCGAATATATCACCATCATTACAGCACTTTCACAATTTAAAGTCAAGATGCGGATTGAGGGCTTGCTTGCCCGCTTTATCTGAATCCTCGGTTGCGGCACGGAGTTTGACCTCTGCCCACTCTTGCATTTCAAATGTGACCCGCTTCTCTTCGACCTGCTTGTACTTTCTCATTTTTCTTCCTCCGCTCAGAAAAATGCGGTTTCAGGCTGAGTCTGGAAAATGAAGTGAGATTGTTCAGGACGGCAGGTTCCCTGAACAGAGATTTTTGAGGGGGTACGCACCGAAAAATCTCCGAAAGTGGAAAGAATGCACCACTTTCTGTGCTTGCTATTCCCGCGAAATCGAAAGTATACGGATACTCCGGGTTTGCCGTTTTTCCTTTTGAATTGAATGCCCCGCTGTTTTCGTGAATATCACACACCTCCCGGATCGTCGAGCAAGGCTTCAGAATATGGAAAACCAGTATACATCTTGCCAAATGATGCATAAAACCACCGCCTGACGTTCATACAATCAAGCGGTGGTTTTCATTATGCTATGCTGTTTATCCGGATTCTGTCTTATGCCGCATCTTCTGTCGTGTCATCCGTGATCATGATTTCAGCTTCAGCAGGAACGGCAGCGGCTGTGCCTTTTTGCCGAGCAGTTCGTCCCATGTGACATTCTGACCGGACAGGGTATTGCTGACATAATAGATCAGGATCAGCTGCGCGTCCTCAACGGATACGGTTTTATCCCCGTTGATATCCGCGGCTTTGATCTGCTGTTCCGTCAGACCGGTCTCCATTCCAGCCATGGACTGCACATACGCGAGCAGGGCAAGCTGCGCATCCTCCACGCTGACCTTGCCGTCGCCGTCTGCGTCACCGGTCACGACTGCCGGTTCGGTTGTTCCGGTCGCAGAGGTCGTCGTCTGTCCGGTTGACACGGTCGAACCTGTCGTGGATACTGTCGTGGTAGTCGTCGGCTGCGGCGTGGTGGATGTTGTCGCGGTAGTCGTCGGCTGCGGCGTGGTGGATGTTGTCGCGGTAGTCGTCGGCTGCGGTGTGGTGGATGTTGTCGCGGTAGTCGTCGGCTGCGGCGTGGTGGATGTTGTCGCGGTAGTCGTCGGCTGCGGCGTGGTGGATGTTGTCGCGGTAGTCGTCGGCTGCGGCGTGGTGGATGTTGTCGTGGTGGTTGTCTGCTGCTGCGAGGTGGATGTTGTGGTAGTCACCGTGGCAGTTGTAGTTGCGGTTGTTGCGGGTGCTGTTCCGGTCGCTGTCTTGATACTGGCAAGAAGATGCTTGTAATTGCTCTCGTAAGCATACCATGTTCCGCCGGAGGATTTGAACACATCCATATAGCGTTCGGTATCTGCGCCTGCAAAGTAGATCAGCGACATATGTCTTTCCGGTTTTCCGTTGGATGCCTTGATGAAATACGGACCTTCTTCCAGCGTGATCGTGATCGGTTGTGTCGGCGTATAACCGTTTTCGGGTGCAGCACCGCCGAAATAGCAGTCCTGAAGCACCTTGTTTGCAGCAGTACTGAACTGCGTCTGGACAAACTGCTTGTCAAAGTTGCTGAATGTCTGATTCGGACCGTATACATACTCAAGCATTTTGTAGGCTTCGTCCTTGTTTGTGCCATAGGTATGGAGCGCAATGATCGTTGCAGCCATCGGTGCGAACATGCCGTAGTCATAATCGCCCTCAACCTTTGATTTCAGGCTGAACTTTTTGAGATCATCGAGTGTCGTGGGCAGCTTGTCAAATGTGTAAGTGATTTTTGCGAGCGTGACATCTTTGGAAGCTGTTCTTCTGTCTTCGGAAATCGTGTAACCCATTGCTTCCAGCTCGTCAGCAGAAATCTCTGCGGTATTGATCTCAAATTCAACGTGCTTCTCTACGGTATCATGCTTTTCGGTGTAATATCTTTCGCTTTCCGGAACATCCTCGACCGGCTCATCCGGCAGCTCGGAGATCGGCTCCTTCACGCTTGCAAGCAGATGCTTGTAATTGCTCTCATAAGCATACCATGTACCGCCG
>JAFZPP010000022.1 GCA_017550285.1 Oscillospiraceae bacterium | reverse complement strand
AGCTCCTGAACGATAACGTTGCTTTTGCTCTTGTTTGAAAAAGTTTCTCCTTTTCTTCATAGGTGGGTGACTCTTTTTGTCCCTTGTAAACTTTCTGTGAATTCTCTCATTTCCCTATTGACTTTTCATAGCTGGTCTCCTAATCATAGTTTTGCTGTAATGGAAAGCATAGAGGTATTGTTTGCTGCAGGCGGGAATATATGCATTGACAGATAATTCCTATATACAACCAACAATCCAGAATCTAAAATCGCAAATTTTCACGCAGCAAACCGAATATAGAATGAACGGCTCTATGACAATATGTCAATTGTTCATACCGTTATCTCTTTATTGAATCAAAGACTGACATGCTTCAGATTTCTGATATCTCAAAACGTCTGAAAACAGTATCCTTCACATATTCTTTTTTCAGTTCAGCCAGTGCCTGATAATGCGGAGTTTCCATGTGAAACTGCACGGCTTCTGCCGATTGCCAGATTTCCAACAGCACCAGTTCATTTTCGTTTTCCGGGCTGAAATAATAATCATATTTTTCGTTTCCGTCCTCTGCACGGGCGGCATCTGCAATGCCCTGTCTGATAATCGCATTGTAAAAATCGTTCCGCTTTCCGTCTTTCAGATAATAATGCACTTCTACCATTCGTTTCACAGGGATTCTCCTTTCGCTTCTGATATGATTTCTGATGCAGATGTAACGCGCTTTGCATCTGCAATGTCTGCGCCTTTGACATACGGTTCCAGCCTGACCGCTGTTTTGCCGATTCCGCTGCTGCCGGATGTCGCAAAAATATGGAGCGTTTTGCCGTTCCAGTCATATCCCTTGCAAAAGGTATTGACCACATTCGGTGCGGCATAGTACCAGATCGGGAACCCGAGATACACCGTATCGTATTCGTCCCAGTTTTCAATCCTGCCGGTGACGGGAACATCCGCTTTTCCGCGCTTCTCCTTGTTGCATCGCGCAAACGGATTGATCCATTTCAAATCCGCTTCACTGTACGGCTGTTCCGGTCTGATCTCAAACAGCTCTGCACTGAGCGTCTTGCTGAGTTCCTCTGCAATCTTTCTTGTTTTGCCTGCTTCGGCACTGAAATAAATCACGATCGTTTTCATAATTCTCCCTCCAGATCTTCACGGATAAAGTGCGTGCACTGCCATGGTTCTTTCTCCGGCAGACCGTACTGTTCCCTGCCGAGCGCAATGGATTTCATCAGAAAGCTCATATTCCGTGCGAGTGTCCGCATCGTTTGCAGACCTTCCGCATCATTCGCAGCCTCTCCCGGCTTTCTTCCGTGGACGCTGTTCCAGTACTGGCTGGATACGACCGGCATCCCGCTGATCGTGAAATACTTGTTCAGCTCGTCAAAGGTTGCAGAACAGCCGCCGCGTCTTGCAATCACGACACTGGCTCCGACCTTCATCGTCTTGTCGAAATGCGAGCTGTAAAACAGACGGTCAAGGCAGGCGATCAGCGTCGCATTCGCGGAAGCGTAATATACCGGCGACGCAACGATCAGACCGTCCGCTTGTTCCAGCTTTTGTGCAACTTCATTGACTGCATCGTCAAACACGCACCTGCCCAGTTCTGCGCATTTTCCGCAGGCAATGCAGCCGCGGATGCTCTTGCTGCCGATCTGACAGACCTCCGTTTCAATCCCCTCTGCGGCAAAGGTTCTGACTAGCTCCGCTGCAGCAATAGCTGTATTGCCGTTTGGATGCGGACTTCCGTTGAGAATCAGTACTTTCATGGTGTTTTCTCCTTATTTGCATAAAATGTCACGGAAACAAAATCCTGATGCTTTTTCTTGCATTTTCATCATAGCAGAAAAGGTACAGAATGTCAAGATGGAAGACAGCAAGCACTTTATACACGGACCGTTTTTATCACATTCCTATTGATAATCCCGAAAGAATCTGCTATAATGAAATCAGCTGAAAAAAAGCGACATCAAAAGGAGATGAAAAATCAGCCGAATTCGAGGAGGAATACAAAAAATGGAAAACAACAAACCAGGAACCATGCGTCCTGTCAGATGGGGCGTGCTCGGCACGGCGGGCATCGCGGCAGGATGCACCATTCCCGGTATGCAGATTGCAGAGGGCTGCGAGCTGTATGCGATTGCAGGCAGGAGCCGCGAAAAGGCGGAAGCGTTCAAAGCGCGTTTCGGCTTCAGGAAGGCATATCAGGGCTATGACGCTCTGCTCGCAGACTCGGAGGTCGAAGCGGTCTATATCCCGCTTCCCAACAATCTCCACTGCGAGTGGGTGATCAAGGCGCTGAAAGCAAAAAAGCATGTGCTCTGTGAAAAGCCGGCCGCAATGAATGAGAGCGAGCTGCGCAGAATGTTCTCCGCGGCAAAGGAAAACGGTGTGATTCTGATGGAAGCGTTTGCATATCTGCACAGCCCTTATATCAGCCGACTGAAAGAAATCATCGCATCCGGCGAAATCGGCAAAATTGACTATATCGACACGGCATTCCTGACTCAGGGGTATTCATCGGATTTCCGGCTGCACAAGGAACAGGGCGGCGGCGGAATCTATGATGTCGGCTGCTACTGCACTTCCATGATTCTCTCGCTGATCTATGCGCCGGTGCAGTATCTCAAAGCAGATGCAGAATGCGACAGCACCGGCGTCGATCATATGGCATCGGTGATGATCGGCTTTGCAGACGGTGCAAGAGCTTCATTCCACGCCGGAATGATTCTCGGAACAGATACCTGCGACCGCTATGACAGGCTGTTTATCCACGGTGAAAAAGGCTGTATCCGCTCGGATGCCGAATACAACGGTGCAGGCACGCTCACCTTTGAGGTAACCGTAAAAAACGGAAACGGCGAACGGATTACCCGCACGGAAACAGTCACGACCGGCTCAAATTACGCGCTGGAGATCGAACAGATGAATGCCTGTATCCGCGGCAATGCAACACCGCATATCACAGAGGACTTTTCGCTCCGAAATATGCGTCTGCTCGACCGGATTCTTGATGCAGTCGGATATGCTGATGCACGGAAATCGTTCATTCTCCCAAGCGGCACAGAGATTCCTGCTGTCGGATTCGGCTCATATCTCTCTACAATGAACGGGATACAGACTGTGCTTGATGCGCTCGATGCCGGATACCGCTATATTGACACAGCGAAATTCTACGAGAATGAAGCGGAGATCGGCGAAGCAATCGTAAAATCCGGTATCCCGCGTGAAGAGATTTTCCTGTGCAGCAAGGTCTGGCCGACAGATCTCGGCAGGGAAAATACGCTTTCTTCATTTGAAGAATCCTGCCGGAAGCTGAAAACAGATTATCTGGATATGTACCTGATTCACTGGCCGAAAAATGAAGCGGATGACCCGGACTGGCTGGATAAGGTCCGGCAGTCGTGGACTGCAATGGAAGACCTGTATACACAGGGCAGGATTCGCGTGATCGGTCTGTCAAACTTCCTGCCGCATCATATCCGTCCGCTTCTGGAGTCAGCCCGCATCCGGCCGATGGTCGATCAGCTGGAGCTGCACGCCGGATATATGCAGGAATATGCGCTCGGCTATCTCAGAGAACAGGGCATTCTGCCGCAGGCATGGAGCCCGCTCGGCAGAGCAAAACTGCTGAACGATCCGGAAATCACAAAGATCGCAGCAAAATACTGCTGCTCCGCTGCGAAGCTGCTCCTCAGATATCTCAATCAACGCGGCATCCCCGTCATTCCGAAAGCCTCTTCCAAAGAGCGTATGCTGGAGAATCTTGACATTTTCGGCTTCACGATTTCTGTTGATGATATGTCATATCTATCCTGCCTGCCCCCAAGAGGATGGTCCGGCGAACATCCGGATCTTTGATCTGAACAGAAAAGGAGTAATCTATGCTGATTGAATCTATCCACTCACCCGCTGACATCAAAGAACTTAACACAGCACAACTGACCGCGCTTGCAGCAGAAATCCGCAGCGGATTGATGAACCGGCTTTCCAAATGCGGCGGTCATTTCGGGCCGAATTTCGGAATCGTCGAGGCGACAATCGCGCTGCATTACGTATTCGAGTCGCCGAAGGACAAATTCGTATTTGATGTATCGCATCAGTGCTATACACATAAAATCCTGACCGGACGAAAAGACGCATTTTTTGACGATGCCTGTTTCGGCGATGTATCCGGCTATACAAACCCGGAGGAAAGCGAACACGACTTTTTCAATGTCGGACACACCTCCACATCGGTGAGCCTTGCCTGCGGACTTGCAAAGAGCCGTGATCTCAAAGGCGAAACCGGCAATGTCATCGCAATTATCGGGGACGGTTCACTGAGCGGCGGCGAGGCACTGGAAGGTCTTGATTTTGCTGCTGAACTCGGCAGCAATTTCATCATCGTCGTCAATGACAATGATATGTCGATCGCAGAAAACCACGGCGGTCTGTATCAGAATCTCAAAGCACTGCGTGAATCAAACGGCAGCTGCTGCAACAACCTGTTCCGTGCAATGGGGCTGGATTATCGCTTTGTGGCGGACGGAAATAATATCGCAGCACTGATCGAAGCATTCTCTGCTGTAAAGGACATTGATCATCCGACCGTTGTGCACATCGTCACGAAAAAAGGAAAGGGTTATACGCCGGCGGAAACCGAGAAGGAAAACTGGCACTGGCATATGCCGTTTGATCCGGAAACCGGCAAATCGCCGGCCTCAGGCAGCGGTGAAAACTACGGTGATCTGACCTGTGAGTTTCTGCTGAAAAAGATGAAAGCGGACAAGCGTGTAGTCACAATGGTCGCTGCCGTCCCGGTCTGCATCGGCTTTTCGCCGGATAAACGAAAGGATGCCGGCGCGCAGTTTATTGACGTCGGCATTGCAGAGGAACACGCAATTGCAATGGCATCAGGCATTGCGAAAAGCGGCGGCAAGCCTGTCTTTGCAACACATTCCAGCTTCTTCCAGCGAACATACGATCAGCTTTCACAGGATCTCTGCATCAATTCCAATCCCGCGACGCTTCTTGTCAATACCGCATCTGTATACGGTATGCACGATATCACGCATCTCGGCATCTTCGATATCGCTATGATGTCCAACATTCCGAATCTCGTCTATCTTGCGCCGACAAACTGCGAAGAATATTTCGCGATGCTGGAATGGAGTATCGAACAGGACAAATATCCGGTTGCGATACGAATTCCCTGCAACGGCGTGCATCACACCGCGCAGCCGGTCGATACGGATTACAACAGCCTGAACCGCTATCAGGTCATACAGCAGGGCACAAAAACGGCGATTCTTGCGCTCGGTGATTTTTATCAGATCGGCGAAGCACTTGCGAAGCTGATTGCAGAGAAAACCGGTATTGCACCGACGCTGATCAATCCGCGGTATATCACCGGTCTGGATGATGCAATGCTGGAACAGCTGAAAGCAGATCATGACACCGTGATCACGCTGGAGGACGGTATCCTGAACGGCGGATTCGGCGAAAAGATCGCACGGTTCTTCGGTCCGTCGGACATGAAAGTGCATTGCTTCGGACTGAAAAAGGAATTTCTGGACCGGTATGCAGTTGAGGATGTGCTGAAAGCCAACCACCTGACACCGGAGCAGATTTACAAGGATGTTTTTGAAGGAGGCAAACAATGAAATACATCAATATCGCAAACGGACCGCAGCAGGTATCTGCGATCATTCAGGGCTGTATGCGGATGCCGGCACTCTCCAAAGAGGGTGCGGCAAAGGTCATCCGCACAGCATTTGACTGCGGCATCAACTTCTTTGACCATGCGACCTGCTACGGCGAAAGCGGTGCAGCTGAAACACGCTTTTGCGAAGCTTTCCCGCTGACCGGCTTAAAGCGCGAGGATATTGTCATTCAGAGCAAGTGCGGTCTCTGCTTTGACCGGAACGAATTTGACTGGACAAAGGAAAACATCCTTTCCAGCGTCGATGACAGTTTGAGAAGACTGGGCGTGGAGTACCTCGATACACTGCTGCTGCACCGTCCCGATCTGCTCTTTGATCCGGAAGAAGTCGCGGAAGCATTTAACTTGCTCGAACAGGCAGGAAAGGTGCGCTTTTTCGGTGTCAGCAATCTCATGCCGATGCAGATCGAACTGCTGAAAAAATATGTGAAGCAGCCGCTTGTGATCAATCAGGTGCAGCTGTCACTGGAGCAGTCGCAGCTGATCGACCAGCCGCTGTATATGAACAACAAAACGACCGATTTCTCAATCAGCCGCGACGGCAGCGCGCTTGATTACTGTCGTCTGCATGATATCACGGTACAGGCATGGTCGCCGCTGCAGATCGGCATGTTTGGCGGCACATTCATTGACAATCCGGATTTTCCGGAGCTGAACAAAGCCCTCGGCGAGATTGCAGAACGAGAGCATGCCTCAAAAGCCGCTGTCGCGATCGCCTGGATTCTGCGGCATCCCGCGAAGATGCAGGCAATCATTGGCACAATGAATCCTGCGCACATTAAGGATATCTGTGCAGCCGGCGATGTGACGATTTCACATCATGACTGGTATGCGCTGTATCTTGCATCCGGTAAATTCCTGCCGTAAATGCCAAACCGGTTATATTAGGATAAAAAGATCGCGTTATCAATGAAACAGGTTCAGGTATAAAGCATAATAGAAGAGCAGCTGCCCGCAGGCGGCTGCTCCTGTTTGTCTTGTTTACATTCCGATGTACCGTTCCTTCGCTGCCTCAATTCCCATACAGAACACCAAATCCTGTGTCAATGATTTCAGTGAGGGGGCGCCGTCTCGCAGTCGCATCGTTCTGCGTATTTCTTTCGGGATTACCACCCGTCCTAAATCGTCGATTCTGCGTACAATACCTGTTGCTTTCATTCTAAGCCTCCTGTTTTAATTTCGCTATTTTGGATAGCATAGAGGTATTGTTTGCCTTTTGAAGAATTCTATGCATTGGAATTATTTTTCATATAAAACGGTATGATCGCATGATTGATCGGTCAGCCACATTCTGATTCCCCCCGCGATTTTACTGGATAAATGGAATGTAATGCTTGTCTGTATCATTGCTGCGACGGCTGCTTCGCTGTATTCCGCGCGCTTTGCCAGCCGCGTGAAAAACCGGACAGTCGGACTTGTGACCGGTGCAGTGCTGACCTTACTGGGCGCATCCATGCTGATACTGAATCATTGGGATTTCCTTTCGCAGTATTTGTGAATCTTCCGTTCGGCAGGAATTCTGGTTCCGAAACTTTCACCGGAACATGATTGGTCATTGGCTTTACTGTCAGCCGGAATCAGCGCGGTTTTGCTGCTCTTGGATAGAATCTGACTTATCTTTCATAATGATTACCGCCGCCTGCAATAACGCAGACGGCGGTTCTCTGTATTCATTTCCCGATGTACCATTCCGCAGGCGGTTTCCACCAAAGGTTCCGAATGAATACCGGCACACCGTTCAAATATCTCCGATCAGTTCCAGTATGAGTGCAGTGATTTCCTCCGGCGGTTCCGGCTGTTCTGACAGCAGCCATTTTTTCACGATTGCATACGAACCAAACGCCACAAACTCTATCGCATATTCTTTCCGGGAACCGGTATAACGCGGCACAAATTGCTTCTCCATCTTCTGCATGATCAGCGAAAGAGAGAGGATTTTTTGCAGAATACCGGTATCCGACGCGGACCGCAGCAGCGCCCTGCATGACGTTCTGTGCGTATCAATATAGGTCAGGATATTCAGCAGGCTGATCGGGTGGTCATTTTCCCGCAAACTGTTCTCCAGCTCGTACAGAAAATCCGCCTGTATATCCTCCAGCAGCGCAAACGGACTGCTGTAGTATTTATAAAAGGTTGTGCGGTTGATCTCTGCCTCACCACAAAGCTCATAGACTGTGATTTTGTCAATGGATTTGTTCTCCAGAAGCCGGACGAGTGCTTCTTTCAGCATTCGTTTGGTCAGTCGTATCCGCTGGTTCTCCATGCGTTCACCTCAACATTTTTTCGGGATGTGTTGACTTTGCGGCAAAAACAGCTCATTCTGTATGCCGCACATCAATATCAGATAAACAGTTGGTTGACTTTACAACTGATGTATGTTATATTATATCATGTGAATCTGAAACTGTCAAGGAGTGTTTTCATGAAGAAGATTGCGGACTTTATTGTTGAGAAAAGAACAATTATTCTGATTGCAGTTCTGCTGCTGACCGGACTGTGCGGGTTCCTGATCCCAAAGGTTGGAATCAATACTGACATGACGAAATATCTGCCGGACAGTTCCTCTATGAAAATCGGCATGGACATCATGGACGCGGAATTTCCGGATGTGGATCCGGACTACACGATCCGAGTCATGTTCATAGGGCTGACGCCGCAGCAGAAAACCAACATGCAGGAGAAGCTTGCCGGCATTCAGTATGTAACGGATGTTGACTATAAACCGGACGATGAGAACTACAACCGCGGTGAATACACGAAATATCTGCTGCACACGGAGTATGATTACAGCACTGTGGAGGAGCTTGCGATTGAGCAGGCACTTGAATCGGATTTTGCACAGCATGAAATGCAGTATCAAAACGACAGCACGAACGGACCTGATCTGCCGACATGGGTCGTGATCACGGCAGTCGTACTGTTGACGCTGATTCTGATTATCATGTGCGGTTCATGGATTGAGCCGTTTTTATTCCTGTTCACGATCGGCATTGCAGTTGCAGTCAACCTCGGCACGAATATCTTTCTAGGTGAGATTTCCGAAAAGACCTTCTCTGTCGCTGCCATTTTGCAGCTTATTCTTTCGATTGATTATTCCATTATTCTAACCAACCGTTACCGTCAGGAGCTTGCCGGAACTTCCGATAAACAGGAAGCCATGAAATCGGCAATCGTCGGCGCGTTTTCCTCCATTTCCAGCAGTTCCCTGACGACCGTCGTCGGTCTGCTCGCAATGGTGTTCATGAGCTTCAAGATTGGCTTTGATATGGGCGTGGTGCTGGCAAAGGGCGTGTTTCTCAGTGTCGTCTGTGTGTTTCTGGTGCTGCCGGGGCTGCTCCTGCTGTTCTCCCGTCTGCTTGAAAAAACAGCTAAACCTACCCCGAATATTCCGACCGGCGGTCTGGCAAAGCTCTGCAACAAGCTGCGTGTGCCGCTGACAATCTGTTTTGCTGCACTGTTTGCCGGAGCCTATCTGCTCCAGCAGCGCACCGGTATCAGCTATTATATCGGCGTGGAAGACCCGATTGCCGAGATTTTCCCCAAAAGCAGCACAGTCGTTTTGCTGTATGACAATCGGGACGACGAACAGATCACGGCACTTGCAGAGAAGCTGGAACAGCAGGACAATGTCAAAAGTGCCGCAAATTATTCCAACACGCTTGCAAGGCAGCATACCGCAGCCGATATGGTCGATGCGATCAATGACCTGTCCGGAAGCATGGGCAGCAGTAAAAAGCGGGATATCAACCCGGATGAAAGCCTGTTCAATATGCTGTATTATAAATATTACGGCGGCGAAACCGGCAGAATCAAGGCAAGCGAGTTCATGTGCTTTCTCATGGAAGATGTGCTGACAAATGAAACATTCAAAGACTATATCAGCGAGGATATGACAAAAAACACGGATATGATCAAAAAGTTTTCCGATGCGGCAGCACTCCGCAAGCCGATGAATGCGGCGGAGCTTGGAGAATTCTTCGGTATGAAGCAGGCAGACTGCGAGCAGCTTTTCCTGTATTATTTCATCAAGCATGAGGGTGCGGAAACAAAGCAGATGACAGTCAGTCAGTTTGTGGATTTCGTGCTGAATGATCTTGCCAAAGACAAAACCTATGCGGAGATGTTTGACGAAGACAAGCTTTCGCAGATGAAGCTGCTGCACAATTTTACAGACAAGGACGCATTGCAGAAAAAATGCACTGTCAAGCAGATCACAGACATGCTCAGTATGAAAGAGGACGATGCCAAGCTGCTGTTTGTCTATTATTTTGCAAAGCAGAAGGACTATGAGCCGAAACCGATGACAATTCAGGCATTAACAGCATTCCTGAAAAATGATGTTGCTTCGGACAAGACATTCTCCGCATATTTTCAGGGGGATACGGCTGAAAAGATCGGACAGCTTGCAGCCTTTACCGATCCGGCACAGATCACAGCAGAGCGCGATGCTGCCGGTCTTGCGCAGTATCTCAGTATGGATACTGCGTATGTGCAGCAGCTGTTCCGCATGGACACAAGCATCTGGGACTACAGCCAAACGACCTTGACCATACCGGAATTTACTGCGTTCCTGGAAAAAAAGATGCAGGATCCGACGCTCGGCGGCAGCTTTGATGACGCAGCACGCACAAAGCTCGGCAGTTTGAAGCGAATCACGGATCTGGCTGCATCCGGGCAGGCGTTGCCGGCTTCTGCACTGGCGCAGATTCTGCAAATGGATGAAGGGATGATATCACAGCTTTTCATGGGATATTCCGCGCAGACGGGACAGAATGTCACAGCAATGCCGTTGACGGATTTTGTAGATTTTCTCGTGACTGCGATTCTGCCGAATCCGGATTATGCACAGTATTTCAATGCGGAAACAACAGCGAATCTCCGCATGATGCAGCAGCTTTGCCATGCGGCAGATTCCGGTGCCGCGTTCCATTCGTATGAATATGCGCAGATGTTCGGCATGGACGAAAAACAGATCAAGCTGTTCTTCGCACTCTATTACGGCACCGATGACAGAACCATGTCACTCTATGATTTTGTCAGCTATCTGCAATCAGATGTACTGCAAAATCCGATGATTGCCGCGAAAATGGATGCAGGCGCAGCCGAAAAGATCGGAATGCTCAAAAATATCATGGATATGGCTTTGAGCGGCAAAACTCTGAGCTATCGGGACACAGCCGGAGTGTTTGGAATGGATGCCGATACCATGAAGCTGCTCTATACGCTGAAAGATTCGCAGAATGCGACATGGGAAATCACGCCGGCAGAGATTGTGGCGTTTTTGAATGACAATCAGAAACCCCTTTCCGCACTGGCAGACGCTGCAATGCTGGAAAAGATCGGTCTGCTGAAAAACATCACGGATGCGGTTTCGGCGGACGAAAAGCTGGATGAAGCGCGTCTTGCGGAGCTGACAGGCATGGACGCCGGTCAGGCGCAGCAGCTTTCCCTTCTCTATACATACAAAAAAGGTGACACTGCCGGCTGGAAGCTCTCAACGGAACAATTCGTCGGATTTCTGGCAGATGAGGTTCTGAACGCTCCGGAAATGTCAGACAGAATCGGTGCAGATGACCGCAAAAAACTCACAAGCGCATCTGCGGTGATCAAAGCCGTATTGTCCGGAACGCAGTATACCAGCGAAGAAATGGCGGCACTGTTTGACGGCATGACCGAGGATATGGATGCCAATGCGATCAAAATGCTGTATCTGTATCATGACGCAAATCAATCACCTGACAAAACGAAGACCATGTCGATCGAACAGCTCATGAACTACCTGAATGATACGCTGATCTATGATGACACGTTCAAACCTATGCTTGATGACGAAACAGCCGCAGACATCAGAAAATATGCTGTTGATCTGAATGACGGCATCCGGCAGCTCAAAGGCGAGCGGTATTCCCGCCTGATCCTGTCTGTCACCATACCGGAGGAGGGCGAAGAAACAAAGGCGTTTTACGATCAGATCAATGCGGCGTGCAGCAATCTGCGCGGCGATTATCACATGATCGGCTCCTCTGCGATGAACGATGAGATGAGCCGTACCTTCGGCAAGGAATATCTGTTCATCACTGTGCTGACCGCCGCTGCGATCTTCCTTGTAGTGCTGCTGACATTCCGCTCAATTGCGGTTCCTGTCATTCTTGTGCTGCTCGTGCAGTGCGGCGTGTATATCACCGTCACGGTCATCGGATTCCAGGGCTACAGCATCCATTATCTTGCGCTGATGATCGTGCAGTGTATTCTGATGGGTTCCACGATTGATTACGGCATCCTGTTCAGCAATTATTACCGGGAAAACCGCAGGACCGCGCCGCGTGCAGAAGCACTGCAAATGGCATTCCGCGGTTCGATCCACACCATTCTGACCTCCGGTCTGATCATCGTGACCGTGACTGCAATTCTCGGGCAGTGCTTCGGGGAACCGACGATAGAGCAGATCTGTCAGACCATTTCCATCGGTGCAACCAGCACAATCTTGCTGATCGTTTTCATTCTGCCGGGCATTCTTACCTGTCTTGACAGATTCACCGCCGGAAAACATCGCTTGCAGTAACAAAAGCCGGCTCCGTAGACAGAGCGCGCTATAACCTAGAGAACCGCCGCCTGCTAAAACGCAGACGGCGGTTCACATTGTCTATTCACTTCCCGATGTACCGTTCCTTTGCGGATTCCACGCCCATACAGAACAACAGATCTTGTGTCAATGTTTTCAGTGAGGGGGTCTCCATCTCGCAAGCGCATTGTTCTGCGTATTTCCTTCGGAATAACGATGCGCCCGAGATCGTCGATTCTGCGTACAATACCTGTTGCTTTCATATCACCAAATCTCCTTGATTCAATACTCATGGCAGTAAACTGCCTTGGTAGTGTTTGCAGATCAAGGAAGAATATGCAATGAAGCATGATCAATACGAGATACTTTCTGTCAACTCCCCAGCCAAAACCTCGTCTTCAATCCCTAGCGTACTGCCATCCTCACTTTTCCCGAATAATTCGTCGCTGGAATACCATGCGGTCTTTCCGTCGATTACAACAAAACTGTTTGTGATCCTGTTTTTTACATGATGTTCGATATCGTGAGATATAAACATCTGATTGATCTTCTCCGCATATATACTGGCAGACTTCTTGGTGTAAATGATTACCTTTACACCGTTCATTCTGCATCGGTCAAGCGCTTGTACAAGCATTTTCAGTCTGCCGGATGTGAAATATGATACTGCAATCATAATCGACCTTTTCGCTGTGGACAAATCTCTCAACAGATCATTGATATAGTCGGCAGTATAAACTGTCTTAAATCCAGTTGCTTCGACGGCTTCCGGCGCATATCCGAGCTTTGCATATCCGCGCAGCCGCTTCTTATACATATTGGCGAGCACATGTACATGGATGTCTATATAATCGTAAATCACAGCTTTGCTCTTTCCATGATAACTCCGGTGAAGTCTGCCCACATACTGTGACAGCGTCCCGTCCCATGAGATCGGCATTGCAAGAAATAGCGTATCCAGACGCGGTGCATCAAATCCTTCGCCTGCATATTTGCCTGTTGCAAGAATGATCATAGATTCTGTGGCAGAAATATTCTGCACGAGTTCAAGCTGTTCTCGCTTACTTTTTGTTGTTCCTTGTCCGCTCAGCACAACGACATGATTTGCTGCATCTCATCCTTCATCGGACAGGATAGCTTCTCACGACAGCTACGGCAGTCGATACATGGTGCAATATCCGCAGTATAGCAATCAACGATCTTGTAGTCGCCTTGCAGACGGGACAGCAGCTTTTTTATCAGGAAAACAGTATCTCCGTCTTTTCGCGGAGAGCCGTTCAGGATCAGTGTTTTCATGGAATCACCTCTGCATCATTTCTGCTATTATTGTATCACATCCGAACTCAAAGCACAAGATATTTGATATTGAATGTGAAAGCTTTTAAGTCAAACTATAATTCGGGATTTCAAATTCGGCAATGCTGCCTTGACTTTTGTATCAGAAAATGATATAATAGTGACGAAAGCAGAAAGAGATTCTGGATTAGTCGACAAAGGAGACTGCTATGGATTATATTCAACGGCATATCGAAGACATAGTCATTAAAACGAACAGTACCTTCAAAGGTGTACTTTTGACCGGCGCTCGCCAGACGGGAAAATCGACACTTCTTCAGGAGCTGTTTCCTGATAAAAGATATGTTCCGATTGATGACCCTTTTATCGAAGCACAGGCTAATGAAAATCCGAATGAGTTTATGATGCTGAATCCGCCGCCTGTCATTTATGACGAGGTGCAGCGGGCACCGGGCTTATTCCGGTTCATCAAAGTCAAATGTGATGAAAGCAAAGAACGCGGGCTTTTCTGCCTGTCGGGGTCTCAGCCGCTTGAACTGATGGAAAAGGCATCGGAATCCCTGTCCGGCAGAGTCGGAATTCTGGAATTAAGCGGTCTTTCCCTCAGAGAACTGCAAAACTGTCCGTTCAGAGAGCCGTTTATCCCCACGATGGAATATCTGGCAAGCAGGAATCAGTCAGCCGTTCCGGTCGCAAACATCTGGGAGATGATTCATCGCGGCGGATATCCGGAATTGCAGAACAAAGATGTTGACTGGTCGCTTTTCTTCGGCAGCTATATCAGAACATATCTGGAACGGGATGTCAGAAAGCTGACTGCTGTTCAGGATCTGAACGATTTTCGCAGATTTATGGTTGCAGCTGCCGCGAGAACAGGGCAGATGCTCAATTACACCAATGTTGCAGATGAGATCGGCAAGGATGCTATGACCGTGAAGCACTGGATGTCCATTCTGGAATCAACGGGTATTATATATATTCTGGAGCCCTACACGGCTTCGGCATTGAAGCGTGCAATCAAAACGCCCAAAATCTATTTCAGAGATACCGGACTTGCTGCATATTTAACCAGATGGCTGACGCCGGAGGCATTGGCGTGCGGTGCAATGAGCGGACAAATGTTTGAAACATATGTAATCACTGAAATTCTGAAATCCTATTCTAACCGCGGACTGGACTACCGGTATTTTGTGTCCTATTATCGCGGCAAAGATAAAAAGAGGACAAAAAAAGACGGCATGGAGATTGCCGTTGAAAGCGAAATTGATTTCATCATCGAAGAGAACGGCGTTCTGTATCCGATTGAGATCAAACAAGCATCCAATGTTACTGCCGACATGACAAGTGCTTTTACGGTTCTTGACAAAATCCCTGACAAAAAGCGCGGAACCGGTGCGATTGTTTGTATGTGCCCGCAGCCGGGTGTCCTGAGAGAGAATATCCTTGCGATACCGGTTTGGTATCTGTAAGGCCGGTGGATTGTATTCATTGTGACACATTTGTCCGAAAAAGCGGGCAGGATTATTACTATACGGAAGTGATTATATGAAATCAAGGATTTACGCAAAAAACATATCCTATATTATCAGCATATCCATCGGAAAAGGGTGCTACCGTCATCTGCGAATATCCGGCAACAAAACGCTGCACGATCTTGCGGATACAATTCTTTGGGCATTTGAATTCGATCACGATCATCTGTACGCTTTTTTTATGGATGACAAATGGTGGTCGCGCAGAAATGTGTATCATTCCCCCTATGATGACACACCGCCGTTTGCAGATGAGATCAAACTGACGAAGCTGCGCCTTTTCAAAGGGCAATCTTTCAAATTTCTGTTTGATTTCGGAGATGAATGGCGGTTCCAGTGCAAGGTACTTCAGGTCCTCGATGAAACCACAAAGGAATCGGAAATTGTCCGCATGAAGGGCGATCCGCCGGAACAGTATCCGGTTTTTGACGAGGACTTTGACTATGATGAATATGATAAGCCGGAAGAATCGTATCCGCCAATTACGATGACAGCCCGTAAGCAGTGCACGCCTTCGATTGTACAATCAGCCAATCTAACACCTCCGCCGGAGAAAACAGAAAAGGCAGATATTGACGATGCAGTATTTGAGGCAGCGTTTCAATACCGCAGTGATAAGCTCTGGAGTAAACTGAACGATCCCGATATATTTGCTGTATGTCTTTCAAACGGTGAGATCGGATACTGCTCCGTCACGGGCTCAATCGGTGAATGTATCGCTCTTGGGTTATATATCGGCGATGAAGGGCTTTGGTCACTGTATCAGATTTTTCAGAATGCGTTTGAAAATTCCTTTGCAACTGTGATCTCACAGAATTGTCTCCGGCTTGAACTAACAGATAAGAGCGAGATTCCTGCGCCGATTGTAAATGCTGCAAAAGCATACGGGGATGCACACACAATCAAATTCAACGGAAAAAAGCGCTATCCGACATTTCTGAAAATGCAAAGCTATCTTGTGCCCGATTATATAAAAACCAAGGAGGATTTCCGGCTTCTGGCAGAGGCTTTACGGGCGGCACATGAGGTTGCCGGAAAACTGAAAACGGTCTCAAAGACTAAGCTCGGTCTGGATGATACACTGAATGTCATCCCGCTGCTGACGCCGGACGGAAACGGATACAAGTGGTCGCTGATGAAAAAACCGGATGCACCGGAGTTTCCTTATGCAAAGCCAGTGATTTCAGAGGAGAAGGCAGCAGCATTGCGTGCGCTTCCGCAAAAGGGCAAATGGGAAAGCTGCATTTACATACTAAGCGATTCTGTTCGCGATGAACATGCAGACCGCGATGTGTTTCAGCCGTTGCTGCTGACGGCTGGCGTTCCGTCAAAGCTGAAAAAAGCAATTCTCGGAAACGGCTATTATCCGGAGATCGCCGGAGAAATGCTTTCGCAGCTTGCAGACTGGATGCTGGAATGCGGGGTGCGTCCGAAGATGATCGTAACGCACGGCGCGCGTTCGCTTTCATTCCTTGCGCAGTTCTGCGAAGTATGTGAAATTGAGCTCACCAACTCTGATACACTTGGAAAAGTCGAGAAGATGCTGGATGATTATAGACGTGAACATGATATCATGGATAGCGAAATGCTTTCAGAAATCGCTGATATGCTGGTGATTCTGGAACAAATGGAGAGCGAAGAAATAGAAGCATTGCCGGACGAACTGAAAGCGATTCTCTGCAGCTTAATTGGCACAGGGCTGCTATCAGGCAAATTGGAGAAGCGTTTGGCAAAAATATTGTGAATACTAAAAACAGCTCTCCGAAATGGGGAGCTGTTCGCATCTGATGAGATTGTCCGATCATTTACCTATGTACCGTTCCTTCGCAGATTCCACCCCCATACAGAACACCAAATCCTGTGTCAATGTTTTCAGTGAGGGGTCTCCTTCACGGATCCGCATCGTTCTGCGGATTTCTTTTGGAATCACGATTCTCCCGAGATCGTCGATTCTCCTCACAATACCTGTTGCTTTCATTTTGTGCCTCCTGTTAAGATTTTGCTATTTACTTGATAGCATAGAGGTATTGTTTGCCGCAGATGGGGATTTATGCAGCCTGAAATTCGTATCATCCGATTCTACGTACATGATCTCTTGATTTCTCTCGGATTCTGTGCTATAATCTTATCAGATAAAACTTATTCAGAATAAAAGGAGAATGTGAAGATGCCGATACTAACTGAAAAAATCAGATCGTTTTTGAAAAAGCCGCAGAACACCGTTGAAATTATCGTAGATATCCTATGTCTTGCTGCTTCCTACGGTCTGCTGTTCCTGATGCCGCAAAAAGCAAATATTCTTTTCTGGGCAGTCTTTGCGCTGGCAGCGTTTCTGTTCTGTATCGGCTTTTTCCGGATGGGATTCATGCTGGACAGCATAAAATCAAAAAAAGCCATAGTCGTATCTGGCAGTCTGCTCGTACTGTGCGGCATCATTCTGAACAGCGCCGGTATCATTGCGATTCGGAAAACAGAGGGAAGTGAGCGGAGTGTTGCCGCTGCGATCCTGCTACTGATCGAAGCGATCGTCATGTATTCCATCACATCCAGCCATATAGAATCGCCGCGTTCACAGTGGATCATGTCGCTCGTTTTCAGAGTCGCCGCAGTTCTGCTGATCATCGGCGCAGTCGTCTATATGATCACGGATACCTTTTCAGGCGCAGCCATAGCGGCAGGCGTATTACTGCTCATAGAAGGAATCGTCTTCTGGGCAATCGGCAGCGGAAACAATCCGTTCAATTCAGCTGCATCGCCTATCCACGCTGTTCCCGGCATGAAGAAAACAGTTCGGGAGCTTTGCGATGCGCTCGGACATACAGAGACACAGCTTGGATTCCCGTGGCTCGGAAAGATACGGACGATCAAGGATGACACAATCATTTACGGACCGTCGGAGGAAGGCGTTTTCGTTTACGGATATTATCACTTCGGCAGGTTTTATGTCACATTCAGTAAGAATATCGCGCTTTTGGATGCGGACGAAGCTGATGCGCACCGCATCACCGAGATTCCTGACAGCAAGGGCATATGCCTTGGAGAAGAGTCACTCCCGGAAGCGTATGCATGCATGATGACACGATACCTGGAAAACGGGAATCTGATATGGAGCACAAAGCTCAAAAAAAAGAAGAAAAACCAATAAAGGAGAATATGTTATGAACACCAGAAAATGCCCGTCCTGCGGCGGTGAAATGGAACTCTCGATCATGAATAAATGTCTGATCTGCCCTTTTTGTGATACACATATTGATGTCGATATCCAGGATGACGGCAGCGCCGGAATGCTCAATGAAAAAATGTTTGACTTTCTGTGGAATCCGGACAGCCTGAAACAGTATGACAATGTGACCGCCGTTCTTGATTCGATGCGCTATTGCCTGAACAGTCTGAAAACCGCAGAGAGCGTATCCCAATACATCCGAACCACCCTTCTTACCGATGAAGATGTCGCCTCAGAAGGCATCAATCAGAAACGGATTGACAAGATTATGCCGAAGATTACGGAACTGGTCGAGCCCGGTGAGCGTATCATTGTCTACGGCGACGACGGCATTCTTTCCAGAGGAAAAGAGTTTTTTGTCATTACGGATAAACGCAGCATTTTTGTAAACGGAAAAAAATCGGACGCCGTCCTGCACCGTGAGATCAGCGCCATGCGTCTTGACCCGAACGGCGGCTATCCGCGCTGGAAACTCAACAATCAGGACAGTTTTGCCGTCACCGGTATTGGTAATAAATACCGGCTTCAGGGCGCGATTGCTGCACTGATCTGTCTTTTTGCTTCTGAGCAGCGCGGGGAAAAGGAAAAAATCAAACTGCTGTAAATGAATCATACGGATAAGACCGGCGCTTGCCGGTCTTAATTGTTTTCATATGTTTTGCAGGCGAAAAAGCCCGCCGGTATCATCACCCGATGTATCCTCTCCCGGCAAGCTCCTGCATTCCGGAACAAAACGCCAAATCCTGTGTCAATGTTTTCAGTGAGGGGTCTCCATCTCGCAGCCGCATCGTTCTGCGGATTTCCTTCGGGATGACAACCCGTCCGAGATCGTCGATTCTGCGTACAATACCTGTTGCTTTCATTTTGTGCCTCCTGTTATGGTTTCGCTATTTTGGATAGCTTCGCTTTTTCAAAGCTATGAGGTATTGTTTGCCGTGAGCGGGAATTTATGCATGGAAAAGATTTGTCATTTTTTGATCGTAAGTGAAATAATAAGCGCGGTCAGTACTCTGCGGTTTATCGTCTGCTGCTCCTCGTTTGTCATCCACACTTCTATGAATCCTTGTGCCTCTCTGTTGTAAATCAGCAAATTCTACCAGTTCCTTTCTCGGTCTATTATCGGTTTCAAAGCGGATTTCTCAGCATTGCTCGCTGAGAAGCCGATATCAATGACGTCATATTCCGTATTGTTTACCTGAACTGTCCTGACATTTACATCAATGACCTCTTTCGGAATAATATATTTCACATCATAGGTATCCGAATCACCGCTGTAATCGAGCTTGTCCGCAAACAGGATGCGGTCTCCGGCTGTGATGCGGAGCGGTTTGCCGTTGTCCTCCTTGCGGTATGTGACCTGTAAAATTGTGAGCGGCGCGTCGATGCACTACGGAATACCCGCAAAACTGATCATATCATCGCCGAGTTTGACAACACGCGCACATTTCGGGCTAGATTCTGCTCCTTCCGGCACGCCGCCGAAATACTGTGTAATCAGCGAATTGTGCTCGGTATCTTTCTTATAGGATTTGACTCACTCCACAGAAGCAAATTCTGCCGTGTATTTTGACAGATCAATCGCCGGCACGGGATTCTCCGCTTTCGGAAACGCCTTTGTCTGACCGGTCAGATATTCCAGATACCACTGAATATCCTTCTGATCAACCTTGCCGTTTTCGTCGATATCGGCAGCGTTCTTTATGGCGGAATCTGCAAACCCTTTCATCATTCCGTTTTTGGCAAGCGTCAGATCGGCAGCACTGATGATGCCGTCATTGTTCAGATCGCCTTTGCGGTATTCTGCCGCAGCAGAGGATGTAAACTGCCACCAGTCCATATTGAACAGGGGCGCAGTGCCCTCACCGGAAAAGGTAAAATAAAGATCGTGTATGCCCTCTGCACCGGTGATCTCACATGCAAACAATTCCCAGTTCTGCCAGCCGCCTGTTACGGAAATCGGAACCGTTCCGATGAGACTGCCGTCCCGTTTATCGAGATGCAGCTCCAGCGTGCCGCCGTTCAGCGCAGACGATGCACTGACTTTGAACTTTTGCGCGCCCGCGCCGAAATCGACGCCGGATACCTTGATATATTCACCGTTCTGCATATCGCAGACATTGCGCCCGCCGGCAGAGCAGTTTTCTGTCTCGACGCCCTCCTCCCAGCAGATCGTTTCCGCCTCATTTCGCTGATAGGGGTTGAGCGATTCAATTTGTTTCGGACCGTTATCGGTACGGCTTATTTCCTTGATCCTGCCGTCAGCATCGTAGTACATTTCCTCGATGCACATGGAACGGTCAAACCCGCTGCCGCCCGGCAGTGTGCCTGTGTGATAGGTGAAATAGGAATGTCCCTTGTAGTCGATGATGCTCGGGTGATTTGTAAAGCTGTTGCCGCCGGTTTCCATAATCATGCCGCAGTACGTCCACGGTCCGGTCGGGCTGTCACTCATGGAATACGAGATATTTTCAAAAACGCCGTCCGAAGCATATACCAGATAATACCTGCCGTTATGCTTATACAGATACGGTGCCTCAGTATATTCCTCATATCCGGGATCTACCGCGACCGGCTCCCCGTCATACGAGATCATATCTTCATTGAGCTTTACCATCCAGAGCTTCGGATTGCCCCAGTAGAGATACGCCTGCCCGTCATCATCGACATAGACGGTCGGGTCGATATAGCTCCAGTCCGGACCGCAGAGCGGCTTGCCGAGCGGGTCAACAAACGGACCTTCGGGATGATCCGCGACCGCGACGCCGATTGCTCTGCCGCCGAAATTCGCAGTGACAGTCACATAATAATAGAATTTGCCGCCGCGCTCCACGACCTGCGCCGCCCACGCCTCACCGCTTGCCCAGCTGAACGCTTTGTAATCGAGCGGGACGCCGAGATCGGTCCAGTTCTGCATATCCGCGGACGAATAACAGCGCCAGTCATTCATCGTGAAATAATCTGCGTTGTCCTCGTCGTGTCCGGTATACAGATAAAATGTATCATTCCAGACCATCGGCGCACCGTCCGCAGTGTAGACCGTCTGCACGACCGGATTTGCCGCGGATACAGATGCCGCAGAACCAAAGCACATTGCCGGTAATACCGCAGCAATCAATGCCGCCGTCATTCGTTTCAGTTTTATCATTTCCAATCACCATCCCTGTTTTTTCTGTTGATGTTCCTATACACTTGATGAAAGGTTATCCTCCGCGTACACCATTCTGGCTTTCAACAAGCAAAATAAAACATTTTACCTCACTGCTCCCATTGCGTTTTCTGCGATAAGATGATATAATATAAGTGTATACCCCAATACAGATGGAAGGGGGAATCCTATGAAAAACGATACCTGTATCATCGGTGTCATCGGCGCAGAGGTCAACGGCAATGAACAGCGGCAGATTCTGTCCGGCATTATTTCGCAGGCGCAGAAACGCGGTGCGCAGATTCTTACACTTTCAAATCTCTATAACCCCCTGGAACCGGAACACGCTGACTGCACCGATAACCGCATTTACGATCTGCTCTGTTCCGATGTTTTTGATGCACTGATTCTGCTGACGGAATCGGTTGTCAATCCGGCACTGCGCAGAAAACTGAATGATATGCTGCAAAAAAAGCCTTCTGTTCCGGTTGTTCTGATCGGCGCGCCGGTACCGGAATTTGACGCAGAACAGTTTTTATATCTCAACACCAGTGATGAAAATGATTTCGAGGCAATCACCGATCATCTGATCGAAGACTGCGGCTTCCGGAACATCACCATGCTGACCGGTCCGCTGTCGATTGAAGTATCACGCAGCCGCGTGAACGGTTACCGCAGATCGCTGGAAAAGCACGGGTTCCCGTATGATGAATCACAGGTTTTAGAAGGAGATTTCTGGTATCATTCCGGAGAGCAGCTTGCGCAGAAATATCTCAGCGGCGAACGCCCCGAACCGGAAGCGCTGATTTGTGCAAATGACTATATGGCGTTCGGTCTGCTGGATACGTTTTCTGCTTCCGGTACAGATATTACAGCACATTTTGCCGTCATCGGCTATGAATACATTGCAGAACGAAACCTGCACACGCCTCTGCTGACAACATTCCAGCGGAACCGTTCGGCGCTCGGCGCGGCTGCGGTTGATCTGCTGATGCAAAAACTGCACGAAGAACCCGAACAGCATGTTTCTCCGCCGCAGGGAAGACTGATCGGCGGGCAGACCGTCAGCAGCAGCAGCGGCTTGCAGCTGCATGAGGAATTGCTGAACGCCCGCATCTTGCAGCACTATGCAGAGTGGAATCTGAAATCCGAAATGGAATCCAGGCTGACGGAATGCGAAACGATGGAAGCGTTTGTAGAGATCATGGGCGAATTCCTGCATTTGGTGCGCAGTGCAGAGGATATCATACTTTGTCTGTTTGAGGACTGGTACCGGCAGTCCGATTCGGAGCGTCAGGAGCTGATTTGCCGGCATATCAATACATGGACAGACAGAACGCCGTTTTACGTCGAAAAAATGCAGCTGCCGGCGCTGATCCGGCGGTATGAATATCCGGCAGCCTATCTGAATCAGGTCTTTTTCAAGGATCGGCTGCTCGGCTTCTGCATCGTATATTACGATCATCCGGATACCTATGATGATACCTACCGCAGCTGGCTGAAAACAGTTTCTAACTGTCTGGAATTCATGCGGCTCAAAGGCGACGTCCGCTATCTGCTGCAATGCCGCAAGCTCTCGCCGTCCTATGACAGCACAACCGGCGTATTCAGTACGGACGGTCTGCGTGATGCTGTGCAGCAAATGCTGAATGCGCGGCAGCCGGAGACTGTCACCGCTGTCGCAGTCCGGTTCCTTTATCCGCAGGACGCGCTGAATTCTTCTGAGCCGGCAATGAAAACCGTCACAAATCTGTTGGCGGCGGTCAGCGTCATGAAGCATTTTCACGGTAAAGGCAGCATTATCGGCCGTATCTCGGAATACGAGTTTCTGCTTTTATTTCCGGCGTGTGAAGATGATGTTCTGCTTGTCGATGCGATCAGAACGGAAATCCTTTCGGATGCGGATTTTCTGCAAAATGCAGATGCAATGCAGCTGTTTCTTTGCAGTCAAAGCACCGCGCATTTCAATTACAGTGAGATACTGCAAAGCACTGCCGCATTGCTCGAAGATGCCGAAAAACAGTATCAGCAAGCCGCACATCAGCCATATTATCAGAAACTCGAAAAGCTGCACAAGCGGCTGATCCGGCAGCCGCAGAATGCATGCAGTCTGGAGGATGCGGCAGCGGAGCTGCATCTGAATCCGAATCACTTCAACCGTATTTACAGGCGGTTCTTCGGCATCAGCTTTCATCGGGATCAGATTCAGGCACGACTGCTGCCTGCAAAGCATCTGCTGCTGACAACCGATGATACCGCTGTACGCATCGCGGAGCGCTGCGGCTATACAGACAGCAAATACTTCATCCGGCAGTTTTCCGCCGAGACAGGATATACACCGATTCAATACCGGAATGCCCTGCGGGATTATTTCGGGTGAATACAGATTTAGCGGCTGATACGGAAACAAAGCCGCTCAGACACAGACAGAATTGCATATCATTCAACAGCCGTCCGAACGATCATTCGGACGGCTGTTTCATCATACAAAGTTTTCGGAGCAATCCGTTTTCTTGTTTCTTTTATGCGATTTTGGCGATGATTTTCAGGATCGCAATGACATCATCCTGATTTCGCTGCCCGTCTCCGTTCACGTCAGCCAGTGCAAGACCGCGCTGCGTTATGACAGCAGAAGCATCCTCCGCGGCAAATCTTGCAAGCAAAACTGCATCTGAGACATCCACTGTGCCGTCCAGATTGACATCGCCCGGAGTACCGGCTGCCGGCAGCGGTTCCTGCTCCGTGAAGGTGATTTTGATATAGGTCACATTGATCGCCTTGTCCTCGGATGTCAGTTTCAGCTTTACACCGCTGTCGGTGACCGTAAAGGGAGCGGTTGCGGTTTTCGATGCGGAAAGATCGAGATTTTCAATCAGTTTTGTCGATATTCCGCCGTTTTCCAGCGTGACGCTCGGCGCGGTTGAGCAGTCCCACGGATTCGCAAATCCGATTTCAAGCTGATAGGTTCCGTTCGGGAGTGTGAAATCATACTCGATCAGCCGGTCCATATTATTTTCATACTGCCCTCTCGTGTAGCGGAAGGATGCAGTTTTGTCGCGGTTGTCGATCGTACTCTCGTCCGGCCATGTATTGGCGGTGTAGATCGGGTCTCCGGTATGTTCATGATCCGTTTCATCCGCAATGCCCCATACCATGCCGGTCACCGCGTCAGCGCCGTACATTTGCTCAGTGAGACTGTTGAACAGACCGAACCTGTCGCCTGCGCTGACTGTGGATGTGACAGCGTCGCCGCAATCGACAAAATACGCGACATTGCTGTCATATTCATAATAAGGCTTGACGGCGGTCATATAGAGGAAATCGCAGACCTTTGCAGAATCCTCCGCATCGCCCGCAGAGAAGCCGATGTCAATGACATCATATTCCCTGTCGTTCGCCTGAACCGTCCGGACATTTGCGTCAATGACCTCTTTCGGGATGATGTATTTCAATTCATAAGTATCCGAATCGCCGCTGTAATTGAGCTTGTCCGCAAACAGTATGCGGTCTCCTGCAGTGATGCAGATAGGCTTGCCGTTGTCATCCTTGCGGAATGTGACCTGCAAAATGCTCAGCGGCGCATCGGGATCAACCGCCATTCTGTAGGTGAAATGTCCGCCGCTTTTTGCGTAGCGATAAGGGCTGCCGAACGGAACAGCGACGGAATCCGACTCGTCCATCGCGTGCAGCTCGTCGCTTTCGTACTGCCCGTAACCAGCCTGCACACTGTCGGTAATGACCGTTTTTGCACGCGGGAGCTCCTCATCCGTTGCGTCATCCGCGCTGTAAAAATACCAGTAAATACCGTAGCGTTGCTGATACTGCTGATAATGCAGCGTGAAAGTCAGGTCAGCGTCTGTGCCGGTCAGTCGGAACCGCATCGCGTCCGGTTCTTTGACGAGATAATCGTTGATGTGGTACATGAACGACTTGACCGTTCCGCCGGACGATTTCAGATTGATCTTCTGCGAGGGAGAAACCGGTTCAGCGCCCGCGACCATGTTCTCCGTGCCGAGCTCCGCGCTCAGAACACACGGCCCGTATTTGAAGCCGTAGACATTGGGGTTATCCGGCAGACCGTATGCCTTGACCTCTTCGGGAATAGTGACTCTGATTTTGTCGCCGGTTTTGAATACTCCGGAGACAACTGCGTATCCCTGCACAGTCTGATAACTGTATTTCGTTCCGTTGACCGTGATCTTCAGATCATCCGCGCGCCAGCTCGGTTCGCGGAAACGGAACTCCAGATTACCCGAACCTGTGACTGTGAAAACCGCAGTATCACTTGCCGGAAAATCGCTCTGCTGCGCGATTGTTACGTTCTGATCCTTCCAGTTCAGAACGGAGCTCTGATAGATGTTGACATACAGCGTATTGTCCTTGTGCATATAGATTGTATCACCGAGCTTGGAAAAGCTCTCCATGCCGGTGCAGGTACAGCACCAGAAGTCATTGTATTCGCTGCTGAATTCCTTAAAATAGCCGGTCCCCATCGGGTTGAAATAGGTCGTCATGCCCGTTTCGGGATTCTGCGAGGCAAGAATCGCGTTGTAATATGTATTCTCGTAGTAATCCATGTATTTCGGGTCGCCCGTGATCGTGAACAGGCTGCGTGAGAGTTTCTCCATATTGTAGGAGATGCAGGATTCGCAGTTTTTGCCGGTACGCTGATCGTCCAGGTGATCGTCCAGGCCGAAATGCTCCCAATCGCTGTTGCCGCCGGTGATGTAGGTGTGGTGGCTCGTGACCGTATCCCAGAAGGCTTCTGCATATTGGAGATAGCGTGAGGCATCTACGGTTTCGCCGTTAATGGTCTTTCCGTCGAGTACCATATACCGTTTCAGCGCACCGATAAATTTCGGGGTGGTTGTGTTGGAGTGCTGCCAGTTCAGGCAATTCGGCTCATGTGACAGTACCCGTTCATGAAACTTCGTCTGATCGAATAAATGCGCAGCGACCGCGTATTTCTCATTACCCGTGATATCATAGAGATCGTACAGACAGTCATTCATACCGCCGTATTCGACATCGAGCACTTTCTCGTGCAGCTCCGGACTCCAGCCGGAAGCACGGTTATAAGCCCAGTCACCGAGACCGGATGCGACCTCTCTTGCGGGTTCATATCCGGTTGCCTTGTAAACATCGACCAGACCGGCAATGAGCTTGTGCATCGTGTACCACGGCGCCCATGACTCTGTGAACATATTAAGCTTGCCCTCTTCGACATTGTCAAACTGCTGTTCAACATTGTATTCATTGATGATTGAGCCGCCCCAGATAAAGCCGGGTTTGCCTTTGGAATTCTGCTGACAGACCTGCAAGCCGTCCGTCAGCGATTTCATCATGTTCAGCAGCTGCGCTTTCTGTTCATCGGTTGTCAGCGAATGCCCATATGCCTGCGAGATCGCGGACATATAGTGTCCGGCGGTGTGTCCTGCCAGCAGCGAATTCTCCCATCCGCCGTATCGCGCTGCGCCGTTTGCGGGAAGACCTGCATTTTCACGAAATCCGGCAAGCAGACGGTCACTGTCAAATGACAGCAGATACGCGATTTCTTTCTCATATGCATTCACCGTGTACGGATCTGTTACGGTGACATCGGACAGCGGAAAGGTCTGGATGCCTGCATCTTCCGCCGCAGACGCCGGAACTGCGGCGGGCAGATATGCGCCCGATGTCAGAAGCATCACGCAGGAAAGCAGCCCTGCAAGCATTCTGTGCTGTTGTTTCATAAATGATCCCTCCCCTTTTCAGCTATCACTTTCCGCTGAAGTCCGGCGCTGCGGTCAGCAGATAAGCCCGCAGCAATTCAAGATCAGCCGTTTCAATCTTTCCGTTTCCGTCGGTATCAGCAGCTTTCTTTGCGGCGATATCCGTAAAACTGTTCATGAAACCAATTTTGGCAAGCGTCAGATCAACGGCATTGATGACGCCGTCATTGTCCAGATCACCTTTGCGATATTCAGTTTCTGCGGCAGTTGATGTAAACTGCCACCAGTCCAGATTGAAAAGCGGCGCATCGCCCTCGCCGGAAAAGGTAAAATAAAGATCGTGGATACCCTCCGCGCCGGTGATTTCACATGCAAACGATTCCCAGTTCTGCCAGCCGCCTGTTCCGGCAATCGGAACCATTCCGATGAGACTGCCGTCCGATGTATCCAGATGCAGCTCCAGTGTGCCGCCGTTCAGCGCAGACGATGCACTGACTTTGAATGCTGCCGCACCTGCGCCGAAATCGACGCCGGAAACCATGAGTGATTCGCCGTTCTGGATATCGCAGACATTCCGCCCGCCGGCAGCACATTCTTCCGTCACAACACCGGATGCGCTGCAAATGGTCTCCGCCTCTGTTCTCTGATACGGGTCAAGCGGTTCGAGCTGCTGCGGACCGGTTTTCGTTCGCTGAACTTCCTGCATACTGCCGTCCGCATTCCAGATGATCTCATCGACACATTCCGAGCGTGCAAAATCGCCGCCGCCCGGCAGATTGCCGTCATGATAGGTCAGATAGGTGTGTCCCTTATAATCCGCGATACCCGGATGATTCGTGCCGCAGTTTCCGCCCTCATGGTGCATGAGCACCCTGCCGAATGCCCACGGTCCGAGCGGCGTATCGCTGTATGAATATGAGACATTCTGCGGCAGCCAGTCCGAGGCATAAATCATATAATACAGGTCATTGCGCTTATACAGATACGGCGCTTCGTCAAACGTGATACCGAATGTGCCGTTTCCGGTGTCTACGCGCACCGGTTCGCCCATGCAGGAGATCATATCCGGATTCAACAGAACATACCGCAGTTCACTGTTTCCGAAATACAGATATGCCTGCCCATCATCGTCAATGAACACGGTCGGATCAATACATTTCATGCCTTCCATCGGACCGACCAGCGGCTTGCCGATTGCATCCGTATACGGTCCTTCAGGGGCATCTGCGACCGCAACGCCAATCGCTCTGCCGCCCTCCTTTGCCGTGACCGTGACATAATAATAGAATTTTCCGCCGCGTTCGACGACCTGTGCCGCCCATGCTTCCCCCTGCGCCCATGCAAACGCACGATAGTGCAGCGGTGAACCGAGGTCTGTCCAGTTCTGCATATCGGTTGTCGCAAAGCAGCGCCAGTCATCCATCGAAAAGAACACGGAATTGCTCTCATCGTGTCCCGTAAACAGATAAAATGTATCATTCCAGACAAGCGGTGCGCCGTCGGCAGTATAGCAGTGCTGCACGATCGGATTCGCAGCCGAAACAGAGATTGCTGTTCCGGCGATGACTGCCAATGCCGCAGCGGCGAAAACGGCTGTCATTTTTCGTCTCATATATACACCTTCTTCCCGATACGTCGGTCGTATCCCCAAGCGTGATTATGCCAAACGCACAGATTCTATAGTTATAGTTTAACACTTATATTCAAAATGTCAACCGACAAAATCTGCGATTGGTGGACGAAATCGACTTGTTGCCGGATTGACCGCCGGCATCCGCTGAGAAGGATGCAATTTGGTGAAAAGTTGTTTTTGTGCACTATAAATCGTTTTTATGAGTTTACACATTTCACATAATGAATTATAATGTAGGAAAGATATTGAATAAACAGCCGCATTCCATACGTGGAGGCCCCCCTTCTTCCGAAGCGTATCTGCGGCATTCAGGGAAATAAGGAAAAGTGGGATATTATGTTCAGACAAAAGCGGGTGGTTTCGGTCTGTACTGCCGCAGCAGCTGCAATTTCCGCATTTGACCGGATCGAAGCAGAGGATTATTCTTCAATGTCCGGCGTCGTGATCGGCGGAGAAGGCACCGATACCAAAAATGTCGGCTATATTGAAAACGGCGACTACCTCGTTTTCAGGAATGTCGATTTCGGCGATGCGCATAAAAATCTGTATACAGACCGCACGCCCGGTTATATCTTCGGCTACGGCGGCGACTGGGGCGACCGCCCGAATGACAACAGCTTCTGTCAGAACGGTCTGGTCTCCGCAGACCGCGATCCGCAGCCGGAGCTTGCCGAGGTCAAATATCAGTATCAGAACTTCTGGTTCAGCGCGGATGCTGCACAGATCAGTGCGCGCAAGGTATCTGTATACAACGAAAGCAATTTCACGAACCTGAATGAATATAATGTCACATGGACGCTGCTGCGGAACGGCATTAAGATTAGCAGCGGCACAGTGACCGGCACAGATGTTGCGCCGAAACAGCGCAAGGAGCTTTCCGTATGTGAAGGTTGTTCAATTCGATTAAAAAAGGAGATTTAAGCTAATGAAAGGTATCCTTCGCACCGCAGCAGGTTTCATGGCAGCCTGCATCACTGCACTTTCCTTCTCCTCACTCCCTGTCATTCCGGCATCTGCCTCGAATGGTTCCGTTATCAACGGGTACCGCGGTGATATCAACAATGACATGAAGATCGACCGTACCGATGTCTTGCTTCTGATATCGTATCTGCTCGGTAACAGTGCCGGAAGCAGCGAAGCGGAATACACTCGTTTGGCGGATGCCGATCTTGACAACAGCAAGTCACTGAATGCTGCCGACCTCACGCTGCTCAAGCGCGTTGCAGCGGGCATTACCCCGCCGACGCCTATTTATGCGGATGCTTTTCGCACAGCGACCGAAATCGCCGCGGATATGGGGCTGGGCTGGAATCTCGGGAACACAATGGAAGCGTATGAGGCTTCAGACTGCGAGAAGATCACATATGAATGGATACCGGTGATCGGTAACAACAAGCCGTCCGATTATGAGACCTGCTGGGGCGCTCCGGTGACGACGCAGGAAATGATTGACGGCGTAAAAGCTGCGGGATTCAACACCGTGCGCATACCCGTTTTCTGGGGCAATATGATGAAGAACGACGGAACATGGACGATCAATGCCGCGTACATCGGCAGAGTGAAAGAGATCGTTGATTACTGCATGAACGACGACCTGTACGCAGTCGTAAACATCCACCATTTTGACGAATTTATCATAAGGCGAAACAATCTTGCGGACTGCCGCGATATTTTTGAAAGCCTGTGGACGCAGATAGCAGAATACTTCAATGATTATCCCGACACACTCGTTTTTGAAGGCTTTAACGAGTACCTCGGCGGAAAGCAGTTCAATGAAAGAGGCGAGCTGAAAGAACCGTCACAGGATGATGCATACCTTTTGACGAACACACTCAATCAGATATTTGTAAACGCTGTGCGTGCAACGGGCAGCAGCAATGCAGAGCGTGTACTGATCATATCGGGCTACTGTACGAACATCGACAATACTACGTCAAACCGCTTCCTTGTTCCAAAGGATACTGTTTCAGACAGACTTATGGTTTCGGTTCATTACGTCGATAATTTTATGTTCTGGATCAATCAGATCGGCTCGAAAAACTGGGTAGAATATACCGACAGCCAGATCGCACTGCTTGATCAGGCTTTCAAAGGCAAGGGAATCCCGGTGTTTGTCGGCGAAACGACCTCGAGATATCCGAAGAGCAATTTTGCTGCCGGTGCGGAATATACAAGCTCATCTCAATGCCTCGAAATCGTGCTGGATAAGCTGACCGCGCACGGATATGTTCCGGTGCTGTGGGATGTGACCGACAATTTTTATTCGCGTGACACCTGCACGATCAAGGACAGCGACGACGCAAAGGTTATATCAGCAATCTCCGCCAGGCTGAAATAAGAATATGGTGAAACGCAGAGGTTATGACGGTCAGATGAACCACATAAAACGATGAGGGAGCTTCGGCTCCCTCATTCGTTTTTGTGTCTTTTTCATTTTCAGAAACTCCGTCCATGGAATGATGTTTTCGATTCTGTTCAAAAATTCCTTTTTGCTGGTTCTGGCCTGTCCCAGCTCGTCGTTCATCATGGCCAGTGTCAGTTGTGTTTCCATGTCTCTATTATATCACTTTTTGCAACGCTTTGCAATTATGCGGTGTTGCCTTAGATCAATGGAGGGCGGCACTGCCGCCCTCCATTTTTGCTCCCATTATTTCATTTTCAGACTTTTTTCTCATGCTCCCATTGCGCTTTTCGTTATAATATGATATAATAAAACAGTCTGTTACCCCAATAGGCATTCAAGAATCAACAAATCGGAGGCTGCACACCATGACAGAAAACAAGAACGAAAAGAAGCGCGCCGCAGAAAAAGAGCTTGCCGAGATCGCAAAGCTCTCCGACGAAGCATTATTCAAAAAGCTGGATACAGACCCCGAAGGCTTGAATCAGGTCGAAGCCGCCGACCGTCTCGAAGAATACGGGCGCAATATCATTGACACGGGCAATGAAAACAGCCTTGCCAAGCGCATTCGGGAAGCGATCATCAATCCGTTCAATATCGTACTGCTGATCGTCGCAGCCGTCACACTTGTGACCGATGTTATCATCGCGGAAAAGCCGAGCTGGGCAACATTTCTCATGCTGATCTTTGTGGTCGCGGTATCCGGCATCATCTCCTTTGTGCAGGAAGAAAAATCAAACAGTGCCGCACAAAAGCTGCAAAACATGATCACGAACAAAATTGATGTCATCCGCAACGGCAGCAGCATGGAGATCAGTATTGAAGAGGTCGTCCCCGGCGATGTGGTCAAGCTCGCGTCAGGCGATATGCTCCCCGGTGATGTGCGTTTCATTGAGACGAAAGACCTGTTCACCGACCAGTCACAGCTCACGGGCGAAAGCCAGCCGGTCGAGAAGTTTGCCGGTCCTGACCCCGAGGGCGACGAGATCACAGAACTGGACAACATCGGCTTCATGGGCAGCAATATCATCTCCGGCAGCGCAAAGGCGGTCATCCTGACAACCGGAAATCAGACATATCTTGGCAGCATGGCGAAAAGCCTCAACACCTATCAGGATAAGAGCAGCTTCGAGCGCAATATTAACTCGATCAGCAGCCTGCTCATCAAATTCATGGTCGTCATGGTGCCGATTATTTTCATCGCAAACTTTATCACAAAGGGCAGCCCGCTCGATTCGCTGATGTTCGGCATTACGATTGCAGTCGGACTGATGCCGGAAATGCTGCCGGTCATCATGACCTCGTCGCTTGCAAAGGGCGCTGTCAATATGTCCAAAAAGCAGACCATCGTCAAGCGTCTCGGCGCGATCCAGACATTCGGTGAGATGGACATTCTCTGCACCGACAAAACCGGTACGCTGACGCAGGATGAGATCGTGCTGGAAAAATACATGGATGTGCTCGGGCGTGAGGATAAGCGCGTGCTGCGCCATGCATTCCTGAACAGCTATTTCCAGACCGGACTGAAAAATCTCATGGATGTGGCGATCATCAACCGCGCCGAAAAGGAAGAACTGTCCTATCTGAAAGAAACCTATGTCCGCGAGGATGAGATTCCGTTTGATTTCAGCCGCCGCCGCATGAGCGTGGTGCTGCATGATAAAAACGGCAAGCGGCAGCTCGTGACAAAGGGTGCAGTCGAGGAAATTCTGTCGATCTGCGGCTATATCGAGATTGAGGGCGAGGTCAAGCCGATCTCGCAGGAATTGATCGACAACGCGCAGAAGATCGCCACGGAAAACAATCTTGAGGGCATCCGCGTCATTGCCGTTGCGCAGAAAAATGAGATTCACGATATCGAGCATTTCGGCGTGGACGATGAAAACAATATGGTGCTGATCGGCTTTGTCGGATTCCTCGATCCGCCGAAGCCCTCTGCGGAATCCGCGGTCAAGGCGCTGCAAAAGAACGGCGTGCGCACTGTTGTCCTGACCGGCGATACTGAGGGCGTTGCAATCAACATTTGCGGACGGCTCGGCATCCCGACGGAATACACGCTGACCGGCGCAAAGGTCGAGGCAATGACCGACGAAGACCTGCTCGCCGCCTGCGAAAAATGCCATATCTATTCCAAGCTGTCGCCGTATCAGAAACAGCGCGTCGTCAAGGCGTTTCAGACGAACGGTCACACGGTCGGCTATATGGGCGACGGCATCAATGACAGCCTGCCGCTGAAGCAGGCGGATGTCGGTATTTCGGTGGATACGGCGGTCGATATTGCAAAGGAAGTCGCGGATATCATCCTGCTCGAAAAAGACCTCAATGTGCTCGATGAGGGCGTCATTGAGGGACGACGCACCTTTGCGAATATGTCGAAATATCTGAAAATGTCGGTCAGCGGCAACTTCGGCAATATGTTCTCGGTGCTGATCGCAAGTATTTTCCTGCCGTTTCTGCCGCTGCTGCCGATCCACATTCTCGTGCAGAATATCCTCAACGATTTCGCGCAGCTCGGTATGCCGTTTGACCATGTGGAGGACGAGAGTATCCGTCTGCCGAAGAAGTGGAATATCCCCGGCATCAAAAAGTTCATGGTGATCTTCGGTCTGCTCAGTACCGTGCTGGATGTGCTGTGCTTCCTCGTACTGTGGTTCGAGTTCCGCTTCAATAACGAGAGCCTTGCAGGATTCTTCCAGAACGGCTGGTTCATGTTCGGCGTCATTTCGCAGACGATGGTCATTCACACCATCCGCACGCCGAAGATCCCGTTTATTCAGGACCGCGCATCCGCGCAGCTCAGTCTTTCAACGCTGCTCGTTGTGATTGCAACTTTGCTGATCGGCTTTACCGGTATTGCGACGCTGTTTGATCTGCCGGTCATGGTGCCGTCGTATCTGCTCTGGCTCGCGGGACTGATGATCGTATACACGGTTCTTGCACAGATTCTCAAGCGCATCTATATGAAATACAACCATGAATGGGTATAACCGACACAAAACCGTCGCTTGCTCAAAATGCAGGCGGCGGTTTTCTACCTATTCATTTTCCGATGTACCGTTCCCTCTCCGCTTCCAGCCTCATACAAAACACTAAATCCCGTATCAATGTTTTCAGTGAGGTGTCGCAGCCGCGCAGTCGCATGGTTCTGCGGATTTCTTTCGGTATGACGATCCGACCGAGATCGTCGATTCTGCGTACAATACCTGTTGCTTTCATGATATCCTCCTAGTTTCGATTTTAATAAATTGGAAAGCATAGAGGTATTGTTTGCCAATTGCGGAATAATATGCAGGTGACAGAGTTTTCCATGAAAAGAAGAAGTTATCCTGTGAAAAAACACCTTGCTGTTTTCTTCAAAACCTGATTCTGTCTTTTACAGTGTTCGCTGCAATTTGAGAAAAGCCCTGCATTCATCAGCCGTGAATGCAGGGCTTCTTTTGATATCAACAGTTTCTCACGCCGTTTCAAACACAGCGTCCCTGAGCTGCACATAAGCACCGGTCTCATCCTCGTATGTATTGAAAACACCGTGAATGACAATCTCAGAACCGATTTCCGGATAATCGTCCGGATAGGCATGCTCTCCCGCCAGCACAAATTCTATGCCCTGCGCACAGCAAGCCGTGGCATCCGTAATCAGTACGGCAAAATATTCATGGTTGGTGCTCGGGTCAAGATAATAGTCAAATATGCCTTTTGCCCGCACCAGTTTTCCGTTGTAATCCGTTTCACCGAAGACCATATCATAGACCTGTGCATAGACCATGTTGCTGTCAAGCGCGGTCAGATCAACATCGTATTCCCCGTTCGATGCATCCGGCACGGATACGACCGGTTCCGGAACCGACGACTCCGTTCCTGCGGTCGTTGTTTGTTCCTGTTCCGCAATCAGATCGTCGATCTTTTGCGTATTGGTACTGCCGCAGCCTGTCAGCAGCAGCATTGAAATGATAACAAGACATCCAAATCGTTTCATATGATTACCCTCTTTTCAAAACAGCGGACAAACCGCAGAACAGCAAAAACACAGCAATATCCGCCGTGACAATCGTCGAACCGACCGGCGTGGAAAACAGAATGGAAAGTATAATTCCGACCGCCGCGCAAATCACAGAAATAACCGCAGAGCAGAGAATCACGCCGCGAAAGCTGCGGAACAGCCGCATGGCGGACAGCGCCGGAAAGATTATCAGCGCGGAGATCAGCAGCGAGCCGACCAGATTCATCGCAAGCACGATAATTGTTGCCGTAATCAGTGCGATCACCAGATTATACGCATTTGCGTTGATGCCGGATGCCTTGCAGAAGTTTTCGTCAAAGGTCACTGCAAAGATTTTGTTGTAAAACAGCAGGAACACGGCAATCACGATGACCGCCATGATGACGCAGAGCGTGACATCCGATTTTTTCAGCGTCAGAATAGAGGTCGAGCCGAACAGCGTACTGCACACATCGCCCGTCACATTCGCCGACGACGGAAACACATTCATCAGCATATAGCCGATTGCCAGCGCGCCGACTGAGATCATGGCAATCGCGGCATCGCCCTTGATTTTTGTATTCTGTCCCGTTCGGAGCAGCAGAACAGCCGAAAGCAGCGTGACCGGCAGAATGATAATCATTTTGTTCGTCAGTCCGGTGACTGCTGCAACCGCCATTGCACCAAATGCAACATGAGAAAGCCCGTCGCCGATGAACGAAAACCGTTTCAGTACCAGCGTCACACCGAGCAGCGAGGAGCAGAGTGCAATCAGCAATCCGACTGCGAATGCATAGCGCACAAACGGATATTTGACGAAATAATCAACCAGTGTTTGCAGCTCATTCATGTTCCGCACCCCCTGCCGCAAGAAATGTCTGACCGATTTCGCTCTCCCGATAGGATTTTGCCGTTCCGAAGAAAAGCTGCTTTTTTGCACCGATCTGCAAAATATGGGAGGCATACTGCACCGCCGCACGGACATCATGCGAAACCATGATAATCGTAATGCCGTCGCGGTTCAGTCCGGCGATCAGCTCATAAAGGTCAATCTGTGCTTTCGGATCAAGCCCCGTGACCGGTTCATCGAGCAGCAGCATCGAATCTGCCGCACAGAGCGCACGCGCCAGTAAGACACGCTGCTGCTGTCCGCCGGAGAGATTCCGGTAACAGCGCCGTGCAAGTTCATTGATGCCGAGCCGCTGCATATTCTGCTCGGCGCGCTCGCGTTCTGTTTTCGTATAAAACGGACGGAAGCCGCTTTTTCCGAGACAGCCGGAGCGCACGATCTCCCGCACGGATGCGGGGAAATCGCGCTGCACGACCGTTTGCTGCGGCAGATATCCGATGCCGGAGATGTTCCTTGTGATTTTTCCGCCGGATGCAGCATGCAGCCCCAGCAGTGTTTTCACCAGTGTACTTTTGCCTGAGCCGTTCTCGCCCAGAATACAGAGATAATCGCCGCGGCTGACCGTAAAATCAAGCCCCTCCGCAACAATCCCCGTTTCATAGCCGAGCGAAACATGTTCACAGATGATCTCTGCGCTCATCGCCGAATCCTCCTTATCCCGTTACTGCAATGCGTTTTTCAGTACATCATAATTCTGCTGCATCAGCGAGAGATAGGTTACCCCGCTGCCGATCTGGTCTTTTGTAACAGATTGCAGGGAGTTCAGTTCAGCGATTGTCTGATTTCTGTCTTTGGTATTGTCAATGATCGTCTGTGCGATCTTACGGTCAGAGCTTTCGATTGTGAAAACCGTGCCGCAGCCGAATTCATCCGTTTTCTCCGCAAGGAATACAATGGTCTCAAAGCTCGCTTCGGTTTCCGCAGAGCAGCCGACAAACGCTGCATAATAATCCAGACCGTAATCATCAACCAGATAACGGAACGGGAAACGGTCGCCGAAGACCAGTGTTTTCTGCGATGCACTGTCAGCCAGCGTCTGGAAATCGCTGTCGAGCCTGTCGAGCTGTGCATTGTAGGTCTCGAGATTGGCTTTATAATCGGCAGCATTTGCGCTGTCCAGCACCGTCAGCTTATCGGCAATCTCAGTGCAGAGCAGCTTTGCATTTTTCAGCGAAAGCCAGACATGTTCATCGTATTCGATTTCATCCTCTTCATGTTCATGATCGTGTTCATCATGATCTTCGTCCGCGTGGTCATGGTCGTGTTCATGGTCATGATCATGCTCCATGCCTTCCTTGACTTCCTCCGCTTTCGCGGCATCACCCATGACCTCCAGCAGATTGATGACCTGCATATTCTGATTGACTGCCTCAGCCAGCGCATCCTCCGCCCACTCGTCCGATTCGCCGCCGACATAGACAAAGAGGTCGCAGTCCGCGATTTTTGCCATGTCCATGGCGGTCGGCTGATAACTGTGCAAATCCATGCCGGAATCCAGCAGATAGGTCAGCTCTGCCTGCTCCGCATGATTGCCGAGAATCTGCTTCACCCAGTCATATTCCGGAAAAATTGTGCAAACGATCTTCATTTTTTTTGCAGAATTATCCGCTGTTGCAATATTGCCGGCACTGCATGCGGTCATGGCGGAAAGCATCGGCGCACAAAGTAAAAGCGCCGTAAAACGATTGTGTTTCATAAAAAATAACCTCCGAATAAAATATTGAAGCACAGCAAAGACAGGGCATCCGGCTGTTTTGCCGGTGCCCTTCCATTTTCGCAATTCGCATCAATATTTAATTCAGAAGTTTCACTTTTAACTGTATGGGAGTTGCGGCGGCAATCCTGCTGAACAGAGGCACAAATATCACAGCCGCAGCCATGCACAGCACAAGCTGCCGGATCAGCACAGCAGCAGCCGCTGCGACCGTGCGGAGCCGCTGGGTACACTGTTCGAGGATTGCGCAGACCGCACAGTTCTCGCCGGTGCATTCGTGATTTGTATGTTCAGCAAGGCAGAAAACGGAGCCGAATACGGACAGGCAAAGCAAGACAGCCATCAGAATCGTCGTGAATCTGGATTTCATATTCAGCATCCCCTTTCCGCGTAAAATCAAAATGATAATCAGTATCATTTTTGCCAGAATGTATTATAACAGATTCTTGTGATTTTGTCAAGAGGCGTTCGGCAAGCGCGCTCCCGCCCGAAAGCGCATTGTCCGTCTGATCTTTTATTCTGTATTTTTCAGCGCGAGAACCTTCGGGATTCGCCGGATGCGGATAAAATCAAATACCGTAATCACGAGATATGCCGCCGTGACAAGCGCAAACTCCTTCACAAAGCCGTCCGGCTTCATGATGAATGCGAAATAGCCGCCGAGCGTTTGCAGCATAATCTCCCACATCAGCTTCATCGCATAAAAGCCCAGTGCCATTGCAATCAGCTCTGTGACGATCACAACAACCGCCGTTGTCAGAAGATACAGCCGCGCAATCTCGCCGTCCTCATAACCCAGAATCTTGATCATTGAAATCGGGCGCTCATTCTTCTCAATGATGATTTTCGTCAGCAGATACAGAATAATCGCTGCAATAATCACGCAGACATACTGGAAATACACGATATAGCTGCCGAATGAATGGTCAAGCTGCTTTGCAATTTTCATCATGTCATCCGATGTGATGCGCTTGACAATCTGCTTTTCAGGAATATCGGTAATCGTTTCGTCTGAAAGATACCCGCTGAAGGCATCCGCATCGCGTTCAAACACTGCATTGAAGCGTTCATTCGACATGAACACAGACAGCGCCGCATCATAGTCATACACGCCTGCGACATTCCATGTATACTGCTTGTTTTCATATTTTTCATGCAGAACAAAGCTGTCGCCCGTGTGCAGATGATACTTATTTGAAAAGGCAGTTGATATCCACATATCGTCCGGCTGATTCTGCGGACTGAGACTGATATAGCGGCTGTTTTCTGCAACGCCGTACACAGAAATCTCCTCGCTGAATTTTTCGGTGCGGTATTCCAGTGCGCCCATGGAAAACGGTTCTGCGCCGTCTGTTTCTGTGCGGATGACCGCGTCATCTGCATCCTTGTAATCCGTCAGGATCACCTGTTCCTTTGCGAACATCATCCCCGGCATGGTCTCCTGATAATAGGAAAGCGTCGAGGGCAGACCGACAACCAGCGAAAGCAGCAGCATCACAAAGCTGATGCCGACAAACAGCATCAGATAATTCGGGATATTCTGCAAGAAGACACGCAGACGGAACCGGCGGAAAAAGCTCCAGCGCGGCAGGCGAACTGCTTTTTTGCGGCGCGTTTTTTTGAGGTCATGCCGCAGGAATTTCAGCGGAGAGAGCCGCAGCATCCGCAGAATCACAACAAAATTGATCAGCAGCATCAGCAAAAACGGCACGATTGTCGTGCGGAGAAATGCCTCCGGCGTCCAGAGTGTTTCATAGGTCGGCAGGCTGTAGCTCTGATAGTACATCCCGACTGCGATGTTTTTGAATACGGTATAGCCGAGCACATTGCCGACAATGGATGCAATCGTCACAATCAGCAGCGGCGCGCTCATGTAATAGCGCAGCAGCTCCCCTTTCGTAAAGCCGGACGCACGCAGCGTACCGATGAAAGAAGCCTCTTTCTCCAGCGTGCTGCTGATATTCACCGCAAAAATGAACGCAAGCACCGCAATCATAACATAGAGAATCACGCCGCTCATTGCCAGATCCGAACCAAGATCTTCTTCTGCAAAGGTGATTGCATGGTTTGCATAAGCCGGCACATAATCCTTGATTTCCATTTCTTTTTCGGATACGGCAGTCTGTGTAATCAGCGCTTTCAGGAAATGATCGGAAGATGTTTTTTCTTCGTACAGATCAGCCGGCGGATGCACATAAGAAAAAGCATAATTTGCATGCACCGACGTACTGATCCGCTCGAAGCCCTCCTCTGTCACCATACCGACATCAAAGGTCAGTGCATCAAACATGGTATCGGTGTTGCTCTCGAACAGCGTGATGTAATCGGTGAATGATGCAAGTCCGACCACTTCAAATTCCGCGCCGTCCGCTCGGACCGTATCGCCGATTCTGACGCCGGCATTGTCCGCGTGCATCCGGTCAATGATGATTTCACGGTCATTTTCCGGTGCTCTGCCGGAAAGCAGATCATACAGATTGATCTCATTCCGTTGATTGTAGACACGAATACTCCCCGCAAATTCTGCATCACCGGAAATATGCTCATCCGCATTTTTATAGAACAGCTCATATACATTGACCGGCACAGCGTCAAATGTCTGATCGAGCTCAAAGCGCTCTGCCAGCTTTGTATATTCCTTGTCGATTTCTTTGTCAATTTCCGCATGTGCTTTGTCTGTCGCTTCGGCAAGGGCATCCTTGTATTCGGCGGAATCCCATGCCTCTTTCAGTGCATCCTTCACCGCTTTTTCATAGTTTTCATCCATTGCGGTTTGCAGCGACGTGTCCAGCATTTCCTGCCGCATTTCTTCGGGCATCTTCTGTCCGGCAGCCTCGATCTGTGCATCAACAGCCGCCGTGACCTGCTCTGTGATTGCAGCCCTGACCTGTTCCCGCACCTGTTCTTCGACGGCTTCCTGCACTGCCTGCTGAATCTCCGGCTCGGCTTCCGTATAAGCACGCGCACGGAAAATCTTTACCATATCCGCTTTTTTGCCGGATGCATTCGCTTCGATCATTTCCGGCTCCGCGATGCGGGAGAGCTCAAAATGGCCGTCCTCGCGTCTGAATTTTGCCGCATTGCCGTCCAGCGATGTCATCATACTGTTGTTTGCGACATACATGCCCGATACAAAGCCGATGATCACGACCAGCATCGCAAAGATCATCAGATAGCGTTTCCAGTCGCGCAGCAAATCGCGCCGGACACGCTTGCGCAGCGGGTTTTTGGGGCGTTTTCCGAACTGAATGTTCTCCATACTGCTGCCCCCTTACCATTCCAGCTCAGCCGCAGTGATTTTATCCGTGATGCGGTCATCGTGCCGGATTTTGCCGTCACGCAGCTTGATGACATGGTCTGCCATGCGCTTGATCGCCTCGTTGTGCGTCACCATAATGACCGTATTACCGTATTTTTGATTCACCTCTTCAATGAGCTGCAAAATCTCCTTGGATGTCGTATAATCGAGTGCGCCGGTCGGCTCGTCGCAGAGCAGAATATCCGGATTTTTGACGATTGCCCGACCGATTGACACGCGCTGCTGCTGACCGCCGGAAAGCTGATTCGGCAGCTTATAGCGGTGCTCAAACAGGCCGAGGATTTTCAGCAGCTCGTCAATGTCCAGCGGCTGATCCGAGAGATAGGCGCCGGTTTCGATGTTTTCCTTGACATTGAGATTCGGAATGAGATTATACGATTGAAACACATACCCCAGATGCTTGCGGCGGTAGCGCGTCAGGCTCTTTTCGTTCATGTCTTCGAGCTTGTCGCCGTTGATCAGGATTTCGCCCTCGTCGGCGCTGTCAATGCCGCCGAGAATATTCAGCAGGGTAGATTTTCCGGAACCGGACGGTCCGAGCAGCACACAAAATTCCCCTTTGCTGACCGTGAAGTCCAGCCCTTTCAGAACATCCTGTTTCGTGTCGCCGCTGCCGAAGCTCTTTTTCAGCCCGTGTACCTCTAAGAATTTTCTTTCTGCTTCGCTCATTATGACCTCCTTATGTCGCTGTGTCCCCAGAGAGCAAAAATAATTGTTCTCCTCATATTGTTAGCGGCATCTAACCGCAGCAAATCAGCAGTAAGCATATGCTAACAATGAGATTTTATCACCAACCTTCTGATTTGTCAAGAGGGAAAACCGATGTCCGATCAAAAATCCAGATTGCAGACAAAACAGCATCTGCTCCGGTATATATAATGTGCATTTTCACATATGATTTTCTGTATTTCCATGCCGAAAACAGAGACCTGACGGCAAGGTCAGGTCTCTGTTTCATACAGTTTTATTCTTCAACCGGAAATTGCTTGATTTTTCCGAGCAGATAATCTATGTGCAGTCTGACGTCCTCCGCATCGACATCCAGATCGCCGTTGAGATCGCCCGCTTTCAGACCTGCCACAGTGCCCGTCAGAACAGCACGTTTCAGCAGCGTCAGATCGCGCCCGTCAATGATCTCATCGCCGTTGAGATCACCGTAAATCCAGTCTTCAATCATTTCCGGCTCATTCGGGAATTTCAGCTTCCACGACATCAGATTGAACAGATAGCTTTCGCCGCCCTTGAAAACAAAATAGAGATCATGTTTGCCGGTTGTCTTCTCAAGCGCTGCGGTATTGGTCGCAAAATCATGCCAGCCGCCGGTATTTTTCACCGCACAAGTGCCGATCAGCGTACTGTCCGGTGCATCGAGCCGGACCTCAATCGAAGAACCGCCAGACGGTGACGCATAGCAAAACTCGATTGCATCTGCGCCGTCCTTGAAATCGACATTCTGAAAGCCGATCCAGTCACCGTTTTCGATATAGCCGACATCCCTGCCGCCTTCCTGCAAATTCTCGATATCGACGCCGGACTGCACATCATAGGATGCTGCCTCGACCGCATCGCCGCTCATTGCCGCACTGCCGCCGCCGACACGCAGCAGATGCTTCGACTTGCTCAGCACCTTGCCGGAAGTATCGGTCACATAGATGTAGTATTCGCCGGATTCCGCCGGTGTTTTGATCTTTGCGGCAGTACCGGTGACCTTTGTCATATTGCTGCCGGCTTTGAATGCCGTTGTGCCGTCCGGTGCAAACCAGACCGTTTTGCCGCTGCCTGCACTGCGGATCGGGATAATCGTATCGCCGGTTGTTGCACAGCTTGCGGGGAATACATAATCCGCATCGGTCATCATATTTTCCGGCATGATGCTTTTGAATGCATCCTGCAAGCCGGAATTAACGCAGATTTCATACTGCGGCTGATTCCATACCGCATCCGCAACCACAATCGGTGCATCAATATCGCAGTCGGGCGGATTCTTGCCCATTTTGTTGACGGTCGCATAGGTGCGCTTGATATTCAGATGATGCTTGATGCCGAAATCCTCACAGTTGATCGTATAGGTCACATTTTTATCAATGTCGAGCACATTGTCAAATTCCTCAATCCATGCCGTACCGTCATCGTTATGGAGACCGTAGGTCGGCGCGCCGAAGCCGCCCGCCGGAATGCCGTCTACATAGTTCTCATTGATGACCGTGCCCGGCATCTGCCCGATTGTATAGATTGCGCCGCTGTCATGCAGACGGTTCACGGCGTCGATTACGCGGTTATAGCAAATCTGATTGTCACGGCAGGTCTCGGAATCAAGAAACATATTCCAGCCCCAGCCGAGATGAATGCCGTTATACGCGGTTTTCTGCACCTGATTGCGCAGAATCTTCACAGAATCGACGAAATACGCCGTAACAGCCGCGCAGCCGCCGAAGCCGTGCACCACGCTGATATCATAGAGCAGATTGTCGCTGACCGTATCATTCTTGCAGATGCCTTCAATGCCGCGCGGATACTTCTCTTTGTTCGAGCCGTCACCGTCGCCGATGTACACATGCTGCGGATGTCCGATTGTAATGCCCGATGAAGTGATATCGGTGATGTAATTGCCGGAGACCGTGCAGTTGACAACGTCATTCGGCATCGAGAGACCGTCCGCACCGGTGTGTTTGATGACATTGCCGGTGAAGTTGACAGAATCTGCATTGGTCACATTGATGACACCCGGCAGCGTATCAACCATTTCATATTTATACTGGTGCCAGTTGGAATCGGCAAAGGCGGTATAGGTCTGTGCCGCCTGACAGGTCGTTTTGCCGTGCGAGCCGTCCACATCCGTGAGCTGATAATCGGTATGTGCGAAGGTGATGCCGCGGAATGTCAGATTCTGCACGCGGTCTGTCGTGGATTTGCCTGCGATTGTAATGAGCTGATCGGCAACCGGCGCTTCGACATCCGCCTTTGACATATCCTCGCCCTCATAAGGATAATAATAAAGCATCTTCGCGGTTTTATCAAAATAGAATTCGCCGGGCGAATCAACAAAGCTGAATGCGTTGTAAATCGTATGCTGCCCGCCGCAGTTGAAGGCGCAGTTCCAGCCGGGCGTCTGCGCAATCGCACCGTACGGCTGCTGCAAAAGCAGGACAAGCGTACCGTTTTCATATTTCACATCGCGCGTGCAGACGATATTTTCATTCCATGTCGTGCCGTTGACGATTTCCAGATCATCGAAATTGGATTCAATCTTCGGCACATCGCCTGCGCGGTATTTGACGCCGTCGGATTTCACGCCGGAGACCCACGCCCAGTCTGCCTGTCCTGCGGTAATGCCGTATTCTCCGTATCCGCCCTGCGCTTCGACACGGACACTGCCCATGTTCGCACGGTGATCGTTGACATAGAGATTGCGCAGCTTCGCGTCACGGTCCAGCGGCGCAGCATAGAGCTTGTCATTGTATTTCTCCCAGCCCGTGACCTGCACTGCACCGGAGAAAACCGGTGTTTCATCCTCATATGCCTGATAGATGATGCGGCAGCCATCCGGTGCGGAATCGCGCGTATCAAATGCGACCGCCTCCGTCATACGGTACACACCGCCGCGGAAATTGACGATAATATCACCGGTCATACCGTCTCTACACTTGCGCACGGCATCCCGCGCACCGGCAAGCGTTTTCAGCGGTGCGGCTTTTGTACCTGCATTGCTGTCGTCACCGTCCGGCGAGACATAGAGCTCGGCATAGACTTCCGCGGCACTGACCGGTACCGCCGGAAGCTGCACTGCCCCAGCCGTCAGCAGCAGACTGCAAAAGAGTGCAGTTTGTCTGTGTGTTCTGTGTTTCATAAATATACCCCCGTTCCAAATAAATATAACCGGTGCAGCAGTATTTCCCGACTGCGCTGTCCGGTGCGTGAGATGACAGAATCCGTGTGATTGTACCGTCTCACCCATTATTTTTCTTTAATATTGTTAATTATTCACAACCGCGCCGGATTATACACCATAAATATAGCATATTCGTCTATTTTTGTCAATGCAATCACGGAATAAACAGCATTTTTTACGGAATAAGCAGTATTTTTTTATGCAGTGCGCCGACCGGTATGATCTGCCGCAGGCAGGGATTATGCTCATCGCTTTTACAGAAGCAGCGGTTCATCCTGCCTGATTCCCTTTTCCAGCCCCATTGTTTCGATTTTGGTCTCCCATTTGCTGCCGAGACGGTAAAACCGAATGGAATCCGTCTGCGAATCAATGATTTTTGAAAGCTCCGCTTTGATTTGTGCGAATTGTGCCGGATCAACAAGCATACGGTCAATGCTGTCCGCAGTTTCCAGAGCAGTTTGCTGTTCTGAAAGCATCTGTGCCGCGTTTCTGAGAATATCCGCTTTATCCTCTGTTGTATTTCGTGCGGATTTCAAAAGAAGATTCCGGCTGTTCAGCAGCTTTCCGCTGAGGATATTCCGCACGATTTCCGCGGATTCCGGCGAACCGATCCATTGATACTGTTTCGTGCGCAGCAATACATTTCCGCTGACGGGACCGGTTATTCTGCCGTAAAACCTGCCGTGATCCGAATGGAAAGACAAAGATATCCCCTGTTCACCGCAGAACCCGATAAACGGAGAAGATACAGTCGTATTGCATAAGCATATGATCGAATCAACCGTATGCGCCGGAATTCTTGTTTTTTCTGTCCCGCCGATCTTCACGCAGATTGTACCGTTTTCGCAATGCAGATAGCTGTTCTCCGTTAAAATATAAAGTGTATTGCAGAGCTTTTTCATTTTAAGTCACCTCCCGAAAATCTTTCTGAATCAAATCCATATAATCTGCGACAGAATCCTTGACGTCAGGCAAGCAAATATCTTTCAGGGAAGCCGTCATGATGCGCATAAATCACACGCGCCAGCGGCATACACCTGTTTATCATCAGCAGATACGCACCTGCTGCCGCGTGATTGACCCTATGCTCCGTCCCCTGCAAAACGCCCTGAAACAGCGCCGATGCTTTTCCGGCATCATGAAACCAGCCGAGCCATTTTCCGGCGGATGCTTCACCGAATGCGGCTGCGTACCGTCCGGAAAGCTCCGATGTTTTTTGCAGATGCACTTCCAGCGGCTCTTTTTGACCGTATTTGTTTTCCAAATGCGCATAATACTGTTCCATTCGCCCTCCTTTTCGTCTTGGGTTGTCAAAACATTTTTGGAGATTATTGCTCGTTTTTATCATCATCGCATAATAAACAGTGAATGTCAATCGACGTTTTGTACAACAATCACCATTCTGTTTCATCTCATCTGCACAAAAGCAGAGGGCTGTCAAATATCGTTTTTCGGCAGCAGTCAGGAACCGCCGCCTGCATACGCAGACGGCGGTTCCGTTATCTTTTCAGCAAATACGTCTTATTTCCGGCATGCGGTATCCGGTGCTCAGCGCGTCATTTCGTATATGCGCCCGATCAGCTCCGGTATCCGCAGCTTCTGCGGGCAGTCCTGCATGCATTGTCTCTCCGTGCATTTCCGGCATTGCTCATATACCTCATCAATATTCATCCGCAGCTTTTTCATTGCCCAGTAATTCTTCCCGAGATGATAATAATTATACTGCCGGAGCAGAATATGGACTTCATAACCGTGCGGACATCTGCACCGCTGACATCTTGTGCAGGGCACCGGTGCAAAATGCTGCGCAAGCCGCAGCGTGACCGCATCAAAGGAAAAGGATACCGGCACATATTCCGTCTGCATCGCGGCATCCGCCTGTTCTGCTGTTCCGATGCCGATCAGCGCGCAGGAGAAGGGATAATGCAGCATGCCGCCGATCAGCTCCGCAGGCGTAAATGCAGGAATCAAGCAGCCCGCCGCATAGACCTTGTTCAGAATCAGCCCCTTGCCCTGAAACTGCGCATTTTCTGCAATCCGATCCAGAATGCCGCGTTCCAGAATATTGCCGCTGGTCTGGATGACATCCACTCTGCTGTCCGCGGCAGCACGCGCAGCGACACTGTAATAATGCGTCGCAATGCCCGTATATCGGATCATACCGGCTTTCTTCAGATCACAGAGCGCATCCAGCGCGCCGTACCGGCTGAATGTCTCATCCTGATTTTTCTCATCGACCTGATGCACAAAATAAATATCCGGATGCGTTCCGAGGTTCTCCGCCGAGCGCTGCACCTCGCGGAACATGTCATTCCCGTCCATGAACCGTGCCTTGTCCGATATGATGATATGCTCTCTGCCGACCTTTTCCGCAAATACGCCGAGCTTGTATTCCGCATCGCCGTATTCCTCCGGAATCGCCGTGTCATACAGATTGCAGCCCATTTTGTATGCATGCATCATGATATCGACGGCTTCCGGCAGCTCCGGACTGTAATAATCCGGCAGAACAGGCACATTTCCGCTCAGAATCGGAATAGTGCCGAAGCCGATCTCCGAGACCGTCAGACCGGTGTTTCCGAGTTTTCTGTATCTCATAGGCTTTCACACCACGCAAACGCATCATCCGCAATCTGTGTCTCCGGATTGCAGAGCACAACCTCCGACAGTCCGCTGCAAAATGCAAATGCCTGCGATTCGATCCGCTCGACCGAAGCCGGTATCACAACCTTCCGCAGACTTTTGCAGCGGAAAAACGCGCGCTCCGGAATCACGGTCAGATGCTCCGAAATATGAATCTCTTGCAGCGCGCAGCAATGCTCAAACGCCCGTTTGCCAAGCGATACCAGCGCATCGGAGAGATCAATGGACGCAAGGCTCCTGCATCCGCTGAATGCCTGCGCTTCGATTTCCGCTACACCGCCTGCATGCTGTACGCTGCGCAGCCACTTGCTGTTTTTGAAGGCGGATTTTCCGATGCGTCCGGTTTCCGGCGCAAGAACAATGCATTCCAGCAGATTGCAGTCCATATATACCTGCGCGCCGATTGCCTTGATGCCGTCCGGAAACACCAGCTCTCTGATATTGCCGGTGCTCTCCTCCAGTACACCGTCTGCATTCAGCTTGAAGCAGTTGATGCACTCGGCAAAGATGCGCCGGACAAGCTCCGGATATGCCTTTTCGGTCACATCGCTGAACCGTTCGAGCGTATAAATATTGCCGTCCGGAGACTGAATTGTTTTCAGATTGATACAGTTCCGGAACGCAAACGCATCAATCGCAACACGTTCCTTTTTCAGAATCAGCTTTCTGAGCGCCGTATTTCCGGCAAACGCCCAGCTGCAAATGCGGACTGTTTCTTCCGGTATTTCGGCTGTTTCGCCGCAGGCATAAGCGTCGATCAGCAGACCGTTGACAATATTATAAGGCACTTCCTTCCGCCGTTTTTCCAGCCAGCCTGTGCCTGCAAAGGTCAGCTTTCCGCTGTATCGGAAGCAGGCGGGGAAGCGAATCTCCGTCACGCGCAGATGATCGCGGAACGCTTCATCCTCCGCCGATACAATATCATCCGGAATGCGCACGCAGACAGCATCGCCTCTGTATGCTTCGATGCCGTTCTGCATATTGACCGCAAAGCAGGCATACACGCTGCCGATGACCTCCTGCACGCGGACAGGATACGGATTATCCGCCGTATTTCTGCTCTGCGCAAAGCGGGAGAACGGGTATTCTGTTCCGTCCAGCACAACAGTCTCCGCGCAGGTACAGCCGGAAAATGCACCGCTCTGCAAATCCGTTTCCGAATCGAGAATGATTCTCCGCAGGGATGCACAGTCCGCAAATGCATGCCAGCCGACGGCAGCGCCTGTCAGCGTCACTTCGGTCAGGCTGTCGCAGCGTTCAAATGCCCGCGCCCCGATGCGCCGCACGGACGAGAAATCAAACGCCTCCAGCGCCGTGCATTCATCAAAGCAGCGTCTGCCGAGCGCCGAAACCGTCTCCGAAATCTGCACTGTTTTCAGGGACGCGCAGCCCGCGAACACCTCATCCCCGAGCGCGGATATGCCGCTGATCTCTGCATATTCCAGATTCCGGCAGAAGGAGAATGCGCCCCTTTCGATTGTTCCGGCAAGCACGCGGATGCGCCGAAGCGAGGGGCATTTTTCAAAGGCATACTGTTCGACCGTACAGTCCGGATTGCAGATCACAACCGATTGCAGAGAAGGACAGCCTGAAAAAGCATATTTGCCGATGACAGCAGGCTTTTCCAGCACCAGTTCCGTCACGGTTTCATCATCGCAGAAGCTGTATGCCGCAATATCATCCGCGCCGTAAGAACGCTCCGGCTCACGCACAGCCGCAGGCGTGCCCGTTTCAAACTGCGTCAGCTCCAGACATTTGCAGCCGCGGAATGCAGCAAATCCGACCTCCGCCAGACTTTCCGGAACATTGAAGCGAATCAGCTTTTTGCAGTTTTCAAATGCGCCGCTGCATATCCGCCGCAGACATTCCGACAGCACTGCCGACTGCATCGAGGTACAGTTCCGGAATGCGTTTTCATGAATCTCGCGCACCGTATCCGGCAGGATGACACGGTCAATCCTGTCATTCCCCGCAAAGCAGCCTTCGCCGATGATCTCCACGCCCTCCGGCACCGTCACGCGGTTTTCCTTTCCGCTGTAGGACATCAGGATTTTGCCGCTGATATAAAAATCGGACATGACCTGCTCGTTGATTCTGCGGATGAGATACGGCGTATCCTCCGCATAATTGATGCCGCCGAGCCGGTATTCCGTGCTGCCGATGATGACCGTTTTCAGGCTGCTGCATCCTCTGAACGCACCGTCGTCGATCACGACATTCTCATGCCGCAGAGTGATCTGCTGCAAATTGATGCAGTTGCCGAATGCATTGGTCCGAATCCGCGAAAGGCTTTCCGGAAAGCGAATCGACACGATGCCCCGTTTATCAAAAAAGCAGCCCTTTTCAATACAGGTAATCCCCTCCGGCAGTTCAAATGCCTTGAGATCGACATGCAGCTTATACAGTACGCCGTTTTCAATCTCCAGCGACTGATAAACACTTTCGGCAATCGCGCGGACAACCGGATGCACATGCTGCTCCGAACCGAATACATCTATCAGATTATCTGCATGGAACTGCGTCCCGTCAGAGAGGCTGATCTCTTTGATCCGGATGCAGCCGGTAAAAATATCATCCTTCAGATTCGAGCAGTCCAGTTCACTGCTGAGCATCAGGGCGCAGAGCTGCGTATTATTTGCAAAGGTCTGCTTTTCGATGCGTCTGACGCTGCACGCACGAACCGTTTTCAGGTTGTCGCAATAGAGAAATACACCCGTCCCGAGCGCCGTGACCGAATCCGGCAGCAGTGCGGACGTAAGCGCATGACATCTGTGAAATGCAAAATTGCCGATGCGTTTCAGCCCCGCCGGAAAATTGATCTGTGCAAGCTGCCTGCATCCCTTGAATGCATTGTCGCCGATCTCCGTCAATCCCTCCGGCAGTGTCACATCCGTAATCCACGCCATGCCCTTGAATACCGCGCTGCCGATCACGCGGACGCCTTCGGGGATCACAAGACTGTGTGCATCGCCGCTGTATCCGGTCAGGATGCCGTTTTCAATTTGATATTCTTCCGGCATGTTCATTCTCCGTTTCTCCGAAAATCCTGCTGAGTATATCCCGCAGCTGCTGTATATTTCCGCAGCCGTGAAGCGCCGGTCTGTAGGCTTTCGTTCCCGGCAGCTTCTTCATGAAATAGGAAGCCAGCTTTTTGATATAGTCCATTGCGGCAAGCTCATCAAAGCAGGACGCCGCAAGATCGGTCTGCTCCAGAATCAGAGACAGCTTTGTTTCCGCCGTCTGTCTGCCGGTCAGCTGCGCAAAAATCAGCGGATTCTCCATGCCGTACCGCGCAATCATCACGCCGTCCGCACCGGTTTTCTCGATCATCCTGACCGCATCCGCCTCGGACGCAATGCCGCCGTTTGCAATGACCGGAATACGAACCGCCTGCTTTGCAGCCGCAATATATCCATAGACCGGCTCGCCGTCATACATCATATTTCTGGTTCTGCCGTGCACGGTAATCAGGTCCGCGCCGGAATCCTCACACATTTTCGCAAATTCTGATACAACAATCTGCTTGGGATGCATACCGGGACGGAATTTGACCGTCACGATCTTGCCGCTGCGCTTACACGCCTCTATGATGCGGGATGCCAGCGGCAGATTTCCGGTCAGCGCGCAGCCCTCCCCGTTCTTGATGATATTCGGCACGGGACATCCCATATTGATGTCAATGATATCATAATCTGCCGTATATGCGCCTCTTGCGGCAGCTTCAAATGCGGAAGGGACATTTCCGAGCAGCTGCACCGCCTTCGGGGTTTCCGCTTCGGTTGTATAGAGCAGCTTTGCGGTCGCCTTGTCATTGTATTTCAGTCCGTTCGCGCTGACCATTTCCGTAAATGCAAGACCGGCGCCGAGCTTTCTGCACATCAGCCGGAACGGATAGCAGGTGTATCCCGCAAGCGGCGCCATAAACACATTGGAATCTGTCAGGATACTTCCGATCCGGAGCTTTTTCAGATAGCATTCGCTGAATTTTCCCATATTCCGTCCTCATCCGTCTGCGGCACCGGCACAAGCAGCACAGCAGCATTTTTTTGTTTCATCTGCGTATTTTTCAGGCAGTTTCAGTATAGCATGATTCAGTGGAATTGTCAAGGCAGCGCACAAAATGGGGAGCGGATAATCGGGGATTTTATAAAAAAGAATCCGCTGCACGGATGCTGTTACGGAATGGGCGCTTCTCTTACAAACGCCCAAGCCCGCAGGCGTTTTGCACGCATGGGGGATTTCGCGCTCTGCGGGATTGCGAAAACACCGTATTTTGAGAATCAGCATGCGGCGCAAATAATTTTATGCGCCGATTATGCAGGAATCAGGCGGAAAATACAATCCGCAGAAAAATTTTCAAAAAAATTTTTGAAATGACCCCTTTTTTCCGATCCCCGTTTCGTATCCTGTAGACAGAAAGCAAAAAACGCTTTTCGCTCCGGTATCATCCGAAGCAATCAAATGAAAAAAGGAGTATCAAACCATGAAAGCAAACAAGCGTATCATTTCTGCAATCGCAGCGCTTTCCGTGCTGTCCGCAGCAACCGGCGTAACCGCATTCGCAGCAAATCTTGCTGAGAAGAATGATCAGGCACCGGCAACTGAGACCGTGATCTCTCAGGAAGCTGACGAGACCAAGGAGGAAGAAGCTGAGGCTCCTGCTGCTGAAGCAGAGGAGAAGGCTGAGGAAGAGGCAACGGCAGAAGAGGCTGAGAAGCCTGCTAAGCCGGAGAAGCCGGAAGTTGAGCCGCCGAAGCCGGAAGAAGAGGCAGAGGCAGCCGAGGCTGAAGAGGCTGAGGCAGAAGAGGCTGAGAAGCCTGCTAAGCCGGAAAAGCCGGTCGGCAAGCACGAGATCGTTGATATGATCGGCAAGTCCTTCGATTTCGAGAAGGATGATTTCAAGGATGCAGATGCAAAGGCAAGCTGGTTTGAGTTCTGCAAGGGCGGTCTGAAGAAGGACCTCGAGAAGCCGGCAAAGCCGGAAGTTGAGCCGCCGAAGCCTGTTGAGAAGGATGACGCTGAGATCGAGAAGCCCGAGCCGCCGAAGCCGGTTGAAAAGGACGACGCTGAAAAGCCGCAGCCGCCTGTTGCACCGGAGAAGCCGGAAATTGAGCCGCCGAAGCCGATTGAGAAGGATGAGGCTGAAAAGCCGCAGCCGCCTGTCGCTCCGGAGAAGCCGGAAGTCGAGCCGCCGAAGCCGCATCTCCACGAGGCTCCGAAGGCTGAGAAGACCGAGGCTCCTGCTGAGGCAGAAGCTGAGACCGCTACCACCACCGTTGCTGAGGCATCTGACGCTCAGTAATGAATTTGATGCTTCGCCGGTCTCCCACACCGGCAGAGCAATCCGTTCTCACCCCCACGATTAATTTCCCTTTATTGGCTGTTGAATGATTTTGCGCCCTCCCCGATGTGCCGGTTCGCACGACGGGGAGGGATTTTTCCTTATCTGAAAAAAGCAGCGCCCCGAGAGATTTTCTCAGCGCGCTGCACAATTTATGCGGTTGTTATTTTGGGAAACTGATTTCATAGAGTGTATTGTGAATCCCCTCCGGATCGCGGATCAGCTCAATGGTACCCTGATGCGCCTCGACAATCCGCTTGCAGATTGCAAGTCCCAGACCGGAGCCGCGGCTGTTCGTGCGCGATTCCGATCCGACGACAAACGGCTCAAAAATTCTGTCGCGCATCGCTTCCGGAATCCCTGTACCGTTGTCACCGAGCCGGATGACAATTTTATCCTCTGTTTCAAAGAGCTGCGCAAACAGTACTGTACCGGGTTCATTATAGCGGAAGCAGTTGCTCATCAGATTTTCGAGCACGCGGATAAACTGCTGCCTGTCAAAGCTGTATAAGATCGGCTGATCGGGAATGTCAACGTCTATGCTGAATCCCGCAAGCTCCAGATCATGATACCGGAGTGCGAGATGCTCCCGCAGGAATTCGCAGAGGTCGCCTTCTGCCGGATGCAGGCTGTAATCCGGATGATTCAGCTTGCTGTATTCATGGAAGGTATTGATCAGCTCCGTCACCATTTCGGATTTGCGGCAGATCGCATCGAGATATTTCTCCTTGGTCTCATCGTCCGCAACATTGTCGCGCACCGCCTTGGAATAGCCCTGAATCACCGTAATCGGCGTTTTCAGGTCATGCGAAATATCGGCGATCATTTTGCGCTGCTGCACTTCGAGCTTCTGCCGCTCCGTCTCACTCTGCTTGAGGCGGTTGGAAATCTGATTGAACCGCAGGCAGATCTGATCGAATTCGCGGATGCCGGAATGAATCTCCGAGATTGCATCCGGATTGCCGCCGGAAATCTCAGGGATCGTGCCGAGTGCGGCATCAAAGCTGTTCAGCTCACGGACGATCCTGCGGCGAATCTTGAACACAAATGCCCACATGATCAGCAATGTACCGCCGAAGCCGCCGATCAGCAAATAAGCAATCAGTGTCACCGTTGCTTTCTTTTCCCATCCGGGCGACATATCCTCCTGAAATGTGCTCCATGCTTTTGTAAACTCCTCGTACTCTTCCTCCGTCAGATATTCATATTCCGGATACCTTGCATAAAACGCATCGTAAAGCGGCTTTTCCGCCTTGGTCACGCCGTATACCAGACTGAAAACCAGCATACAGCCGCTCAGGATAAAAGCAGCCAGCATATTGAGAATAATATAGCGGTTGAGGCTGCTCATGCGTCTTTTCTTAAATATCTTCAATTTTATACCCCAATCCGCGAATGGTTTTCAGATAGACGGGATTCTTGCTGTCATCGCCGATCTTGTCGCGCAGCTTTGAAATATGCACCATCATGGTGTTATCATCGCTCTCGAAGTATTCACCGTTGATGCGCTCATAAATCTGCATTTTCGTGAAGACGCGCCCCGGATGCTCCATAAGCATCATCAGGATTTTGAATTCCGTCGGCGTCAGGGCAATCTCCGTGCCGTTTTTCGTGACGGAAAACTTCTTCGGATCGAGCGCCAGCGCACCGACGCGCAGCAGATCGCCGCCGTTCTGCTGACCGTTATCGAGCTGATAAAAGCGGCGGAGATTGGATTTGACGCGCGCGACGACCTCCAGCGGATTGAACGGCTTGGTGATGTAGTCATCGGCACCGATATCCAGCCCGAGGATTTTATCGCTGTCCGCATTCATGGCAGAGATAATGATGATCGGGATATTGCTTTTGGCACGGACGCGCTTTGTCAGCTCGTAGCCGTTCATGCCGGGCATCATGATATCGACGAGCGCCAGATCGGGATGCTCTGAGCAGATTTTCTCGAACGCCTGATTGCCGTCGGCGGCGCGGATGACATGAAAGCCTGCATTTTCAAGATAGAGCTTCAGAATCTCCTGAATATCGGCGTCATCCTCCGCGATCAGTATTGTTTCCGACACAACCTCACATCCTTTTGTTATGATTCTGTATTATTATAGCATACTTCCGCGCAAAACGCAATCCGCCGGAAGTATAATATTATTATAACGGCTGCGCCTGAAATCCGGCTTCACGCATCCTTAATAAAAACTAAGATTGTATGCAGTGTTTCACGGTGCAGAAACAAAAAACGGCTTGCATTTCCGGCGTGTTTGTGCTATAATATGAAAAAAGAGATTCCGCCGCGAACAAAAGAAAGAATGAGAAACATGTCAAAACGTAAAAATCCGATTCCGCTGCTGATTGCAGCGGCGCTGGTGCTGTGCTGTTGCAGCAGGCATACGGAGCCGGAAGGCAGCGTCGCCTCCCCTGTTACGTCTGCAACATCTGCCGCCGCACAGACAAAGCCTGTCACCTCCAAAACAACGGCGCCCGTTACCGCTGCACCGGAAACAACCGAAGCGACAAAGCCTGTCTCCGCAGACCGCAATCCGCTGACCGGTCAGGCAGGATTTTCTGCGGCTGCCGTCGGCAAGCGTCCCGTTGCAGTCATGGTCAACAATGTCCGCGCCGCACTGCCGCAATACGGCATCGCCGATGCAGATGTCATTTTCGAGCTGCCCGTCGAGGCAGGCATCACGCGGCTCATGGCGGTCTACGCGGATTATACGGCAGTCCCCGATATCTGTTCCGTCCGGAGCTGCCGCTATTACTATCCGATCCTCTGCCTCGGCATGGACGCAGTCTACTGTCACTGGGGCATGGATCAGACCATTGCCAAGGAAACACTGACGCGCACCGGCATCGACCGCTTCGACGGTTCCGTGCTCGAGGGCGCACTGTTCTTCCGCGATGAGCAGCGCCGGCAAACCTATGCGATTGAGCATACGGGCTATCTGCGCGGCGCACTGCTGCCTGAGTTCATGACAAAGCGCGGCGTCCGCACCGATCTTATGCCGGAATACCGCCGCCCGCTCTTTCAGTTCGCAGACGAGGAGATTCCGCTGAATGATGCCCAGATGCCGACGCGCGAGATTCAGCTCAATTTCTCCGGCGCATATTACAGCACATTCCGGTATGACGAAGCCGCAGGCTGCTATAAAAAGCTGCATTCCGGCTCGCCGCATCTCGATGCACATACCGGCACGCAGCTTGCCTTTGAAAATGTGATCATCCTGCAAACCGATATCCATACGCGCGAGGATGAATACCTCATGGACGTCGCGCTCAGCGGCGGCTCCGGCTTCTATGCAGCAAACGGCGGCATTCAGCCGATTACATGGACAAAAAATGCCGAGACCGATCCGATCCGGCTGTATGATGCATCCGGCGCCGAGCTGACCGTCAGCCCCGGCAAAAGCTATATCGGCATCATCGGAACCGATCAGCTCATCCGCTACTAAAACACAATGCCCCTGCGTGCTTTGAAACACGCAGGGGCAAATCTTTTATACGGGTGCCGTTCAGGCGAATCCGCATTCTTTCTGTTTATGCTGCATCGGAGCGTTCCGCCGGCAGCTCCTGCTCTGTACAGCGCACGGTTACGCGGTGCCGTCCGTCATATGTGCAGGTATAAAGCGAAAGGTCCCAGCTGCTTGAGATCATGTACCCGACAGCCGTCGGCTCCACAATCTCGGTCTCACCGACCAGATAGCGATGTACGATGCCTGCCGCATCCGTGAAATAAACCGCATCGCCGATCTGCAGGCGGTCAAGCTGTCCGAAGCTGCTGCGGTAATTATGCGCCGCAATGACCAGATCCTGCGTTTCCGCCGAGCCGTAATAGCGGCAGGGCGCCCTCCGCAGACGCTCCGCATCCCAGCCGTCCATGACCGGCAGCTCCAGTCCGAGCGTCGGGAAGGTCAGATAACCGATGTAGCTGTAACCGTCCAGCGGAATTACAAACTCCTCCGCAGCCGTATCGGCATCCGGCGCTATATAGGCATCGCCGAGCAGATACCGCTGATAAAGCATATTATCGGGATTGCCCTTCTCCGCCTCAATCTTTTCCTTGAGCTTCGGCAGATCGCAGAGTGCCGCATCCGCCGCCGCCTGATTTTCCCGTTCATTGTGCCAGAGCAGGAGCCCGCAGGCGCAGATCATGGCAAAGCCTGTCAGCAGCAGGAGAACGCCGGCGCCGAGCTTAGCCTTTCTCATCGGACTGCTTCCTCCCCGATGAAATCAGGAATGCGCCGAGCAGCATCAGCACCAGACCGCCGCCCGCCAGGAACGGAACCGGACGGTTTGTCTGACCGGTCTGAATCAGTGTTTCGGTATTTGTCACCGTAAAGACCATGCCGTCCTTCTGATAAGTGACGGTATATCCCTGCGGCACGCTGACCTCCTTCACGCTCCAGTCATCTGCATAGACAACACAGTCCCAGCGCGCAGACCAGTTATTCTGCTCGGAAAGCGTGACGGTGTCATAGACCTTGCTGCCGCGCAGAATCTGCACCTGCACATCCGCAGGCCGCTTTTTGCCGTCATCATTCCAGACCTTGCGCACCTTCAAAGCAGTCGAGCGATCCGGGGTGACCTTCGGCATTGCATTCGTATGATAGATAATCTCATTGTCCTCGCTGACGCGCGGAAGCGTGACAAGAAACGGCTTGATCGCTGCAAATTCGCCGGTATCGCCGATCTCCGTCGCAAGATACAGACCGGCATGCAGATTCTCAAAGCGCGCAACGCCGTTGGCATTGGTAAACAGCGCAGTACCCTGAATCTTCTTCTGCTGCGCATAGGCATAGAGATCTGCGGCGAGCTTCGCAGAATCCAGATCCCGCAGCACAAGCCCGCAGCCCTGAAATGCCTCCGTATAAACATACCGGAAGCCGTCCTCCGCAACCGTCGCATCCGCGATCTGATAGATCATCACCTCTGCACCCGCAGCCTTCTGCCCGTCATCGGTTGTCAGCGTGACATTCAGCGAACAGGGCTTCTCCGGATCAAAATCCGAAACACCCTCCGCAAAAGCCGGAACGGCAACCGCCGCAGCAAGCAGCAGAATCATGCAGAATATAATCGCTTTCAAATGTTTCATGCTTTTGCGTTATTCTCCTTTCTCTGTTTGCGGTTTCTGCGCCACCGGCTGCGCTGCGTAAGCCAGACGATCATCCAGATCACGAGCATCGGTGCCGCAACGACCGGCATGACAATCAGCGGATCAATCCGGAATGCTTCATTCGGAATAAAGATACGCGGACTGTCCGTATTTCCGCGGATTCTGACGCCGCGCACAAGCAGCCGGTGCGTATTGATGCCATAGGGCGTGCAGGTCAGCAGCGTACAGTAATCCTTATCATTTTCAATTTGCAGATCCTGCGATTCCGAGGGCAGCACAATCTTGATCTGATCGACCTGATAGATCAGCGTCTGCCGCAGAACCGTAATGGTAAAGGTGTCGCCGACCTCCATTTTATCGAGATCGGTGAAGAGTCTTGCACTCGGCAGACCGCGGTGTCCGGAGAGGACACAGTGCGTATTTTTTCCGCCGACGGGCAGGCTGGTTCCTTCGAGATGTCCGACGCCGACCTGTAGGACTGCGGGATCGACGCCGTGATAGATCGGGAGCTGAACCCCGATTTTTCCGATATCAATATAGCCCATGATGCCGGTTCCGGTGACATCGAGTGCCGTTTCATAGCCGTTGACCGAATCCGGCAGATAGAATGCGCTGCGGTCTCCGGCAAGGCTTTTGTTATAGTCATTGGCAATGCGCATCATACCGGCGATTGCTTCATCGGAGGCATTGTCGATCGAGTAGCTGTAAAGCGTGATTGCCCTGGAGGCATGCTTTGCGTTGATATAGCTGCTGACAGACGGGTATAGCAGCACGGACAGTCCGATGAGGAACATCAAAACGATGACAATATCAAGCCAATGCTTGCGAATCAGTTTTATCATCGGACTCTCCCTGCTGCGATGAAGCAGCGGAAGCACTGTGCTTCCGCTGCACCCTCGCGTGTGATATGCTTTTTACTTTTCCTTTGCGGTCTTCTTTCTCTTCGTGACGAACAGCACACCTGCTGCACCGATCAGCAGAGAACCGACAACATAGAAGATCACGGTGCCGATGCCGCCGGTTGCCGGAAGGATGATACCCTTCTTGTTGGTGACTTCCTTCGTGATGACAGTCCAGCCGTTTGTCTCGGAAGGCGTAGCAGCAGCCCCGTCAACCGTCCAGTTCGGAGCATCCTTTGTCGGATTGCTGCCAATCACGAATGTATACTCGGTTGGATCGAGATTGTAGCCAGCAGGAGCCTCTGTTTCCTGAATCGTATAGCTGCCGTCGCCCAGACCGCTGAAAACCAAATAGCCGTTGGAATCGACAGTTGCTTCAAGACCAGATGCTGGAACCACTGTTGAGGTTTCCGCAGTATCAGTAGTGGTCATATTGAATCTCTTATAATTATTATCACCGTCAACAGCATACTGACTCTTTGTGGAGTCTTCCGGCGGAGTCTGCGTATAGCTGCCGTTATTCAGCAGATAGTAAGCACCGTCAGCTGCCTCAGTGAAGGTAGTTGCAGATGTAAACACTTTATTTGCGGAATTACCCTTAAGAATAAACTTTGCACCTGGCAGCGGGGCACCCTTCTCGTCAACCTTCTTAATACGGATACCAGTTGTATAAACCTTGGTGATCTGATTCGGCGTAATACCCATGACATCCTTCTCAGCAGAGTTCGGCTCATCCGGTGTACCGGTTGTACCCTGATACTTCTGGTTCGGGTTGTTGGAATAGGTCAGATTGACAGAGTTCGGGTTACCCGTGGTCGTACGGTCACACTGATCATTCAGCTCTGCGGTATAGGTAATAACAATATCCTTGCCAGCCTTGCTCTTCTGCGCAATGAAATTCTCGAACACGATCTCAAAGGTCTTGGTGGAATCAGCCGGGAGCGGATGATCGTCATCGCCCTTTGTCTTGACATAAAAACCGGTATAAGGAGTGCCGTCAATCGTGATGGTAACATCGTTCTTAAAGGTCAGACCCTGGCACATTGTATCGCTGACGATAAAGAAATACTTGTCGCCGTTAGCGGGATCATAACCGGTCATTGCCGGAACCTTGGAATTGAGCTGATACGTAATCGTATCGCCGATCGAAGCGGTATCGCCGGTTTTCAGATCATCACCGACCTTAATCTTCTTATCAATGGTCGGGACCTCAGACTTGGAAGCGACAGTGACATCATCCACAACTTTCAGGATGAAATCAGTATACGCAGCGTTCTCACCGTTCTGTGTGCCGTCCTTATCCTTAATGAGATAATAGCCGGTGGAAAGACCGGTCGTACCTTCCTTGTCAAATACATTCGATGTAGTCGTTTGATAAGCCGCAGAAGCAGGGGCAGCTGTAAGCACCTCATTAAAGATGTCTGCTAACGCTTCGGCAAAGCCGCTTGTTGCCTTGTTTGCGGTAATAAAGTCCGCAAATGCAGAAGCCTCATAAGGTGTTGCAAGTGCAGGAGTATAAGCAGTCAGTGCCGTTTTTACAACGTTGGTCTCTTTGCCCGCAATGACTGTTTGCAGCTTCGTTACCTTTTCAGCAGGAATACTCGCGCCCCATTCGATCTTGGTCATGACCTTGGTCTCGTCAGCCTGCTCAGTCAACTCGCCCTTGAAAAGCTGATATGCCTCATAGGTATGTGTCTTTTCGTCAGCCGGTGTAATTGTCACGGAATGAAGCGAACCGGTGCCTTCCTTCGGTTGAACGTCTCCCGCTGCTGCCGAGGCACCGAAGCCCGCAGCGCCCAGCGATGTCACTGCGAGTGCCGCAGAAGCCATGAATGAAAATAATCTCGATTTTTTCATTTTTACATTTTCCTTTCTGTTTTTTCATTTTGTTTCCTCAGGGGTGTACTATTGCTGCATGTTTGCTTTCGTCAGGAGTCGCATTCGTCCTCCTTTCGTCTGCGGATCAGCGGCAAAAGAAATGCCGCAGAAATCAGGGTTATGCCGCCTGCCAGATACGGCAGGGTTCCGGTGCCGCCGGTATCGGGGAGACGATAGCTGATACAGTTGACAAACTTCGGCGGGCTGTCAGTCATTTCCGCCCTTAGGACGCTGACAGTCTCTGTTGTGCCGTTTATGAGCATGTTGGTCCGGGTAACGTCCACTGTGATCGTCTTTGCGGTCTCGTCATAGAGTATTCGTGCATCCCGTTCCGCCGGTATTACCTCACGAACTGTATACGTATAGGTTCCGGGCTCTGAATACATCTGATTCAGGAAAAGAATTTTCCCGTCCGCATCATTGACCGCGGTATCGATCACATGATTGTTCTGGTCTACCAGTTCAAATGTAAACTCACCAGCTTGCAGTGTACCGCCGTTCAGTTCCTTTTCCGCCTGCAGATTGACAATCGCACAGTCTGATCGGATCGTGAAGTCCAGACCGTTTGTCATAGGACATTTGTTCATTGCATCAGTGATTGCCTGCTTATCAAATGACCAGATCGTATGCTCAAGTTCTTCATCCGCACCGCTAATCGGGCTCCAGCTGCCGGGAACGCCGTCTGTGATCGTACACTGCTGATTCGGAAGCAGTGTGATATTGACATCAAACTCAACACTTTTCACATCATTGATGTTGTAGATCTTCGGGCGGCCGAATGCTGAGGTTAACTCATACTGTGTCTGTCCGCTTTCACCGATCTTTTGATAATCGTTTGTATCTGAACTGAAATTATACTCAATTTTGCCGTTATCCTGTGCCCTCAGAGCGAGCGGTTCACCCGATGCATCCAGTAATTTGGCATAATTCACGCGGCTGACAAACGCATCGTAGACCTTCAGCGTTGTGATTTTCTGTCCGCCTGAATAGGTCGTGTATGAAAAAGTATACTTTCCGCCGTCAGCGATTTCCATATCTGCATGATTGAATACATCATACAACGGCATGACACGCACCCACATGGATCTTGTTGCCCCTTGCGCGGTCGTGAACCTGATCTCCACTTCGCCCGGTGCAAGCGCTTCAAATTTAGCAGATGTTGTTCCGGGTCCGTGTGATTCTGCACCTGCAAGCGGTCTGATCTTTTCCTGATTGGAATTCGTCAGCTCATATTTATAGCCTGTACTGCTGCTAATATTCAGGTTGTAATGGGTTAACGTATACTCTCCGACTCCGTCGGCATAGATTTCGAATGTATCACCGACACAGACAGCGTAGGGTCTGCCGAGATTCGGACCGTTCATAAGATTTCCGGCAGTATTCCGGACATATCCGTCTGCGTTCGGCGCATCGCTTCGGTCCAGCCACTCCTTCACTCTGTCGATCTGCTTATATTCAAACGAAGACTTTACATAGATATCAGGTGCTACTACTTTCACCCACAGATCATCGGCAACATACTGCTCAGAGCCCCAGTTTCCGGAGCCGGTTATTTTTACGATACGGCAGATGCCGGGGTTCAATCCGGTGAAATACGCTGTCCGGTAGCCATCTGCTGCAGTTTCGCTTTTGCCTGCTGTTCTGCCGACCACATTAGAACCATTGTTGTAAACTGTAAAGCCATTATTATTATTGCCCTGATCGACTCGATTGACATAATCTCCGGAATAGCGAACCTCAAGTTCCTGACCGACGGTAATCACATAAGGATTCGTCTGACTGTTCGGTACAGCTTGTCCATTGACTGTAATCGCCTGATCTTTATCTGTATATCCGTTGGATGTCAGGACATACACCGAAAAGCTCTCCGCGATAAACGCGGCGCCGTCGGAAGTGACCTGTGCATCGGCAACAAGCTCACCTTCGCCTTCATCGTCCACATGCACAAGCGTATAGACATCGCCGGAGAGCTGCTTTTCCGCAGGGAGCGAAATCCGGACGGAAACGGCATTGCCGTCCGCGGGCTCAATCTCCTCGCCGTCCGCGGTATAGAACGAAATATCGACCGCAACGGCATCGCGGATTGCTGCATTTTCGCCGAGCGTATCCTGTGCCGCCTGTATCGCTTCATCCTCCGCGACGTCAGCCGCCCGCATCACCGTGCCCTCGGGGAAAACGCCCTCGGCAGCCTGCGCATCCACATGAATGCCGGATTCCGAATCGGCGCTGTAGTCAATGAGCACGACCTCCGGCGGAAGTGACGCTTCTGCTACGGCATATGCATCCGCGGAGAGTACGCCGACGATATCGGAGCCGCCTTGCAGATACTGTACTTCTGCAACAGCTCCCTCACAGTTGCCCTCAATCACGCTGAGCAGTACGCCGTCCTCTGTCTCTCCGGTTCCGCTGACAATACCGGTCCGATCCGGTTCGCCGTCGGAATCCGTATCAAAGAAGAGGATATCTCCGATCTGCTCATTGCCGCAGGGTGCGATCATATCCTTTTCGGAGAGTGTCTCATACCATGCCCAGCAGCCGGAGCCATACGGAATCTCCGTTTTTTCGACGCCTGCATAATACATGCAGAAATAGGTAAACATGGTATTCCATTCGCCGTAGGGATTGCCGTACCATGCACCGTATCGAGTATATCCGGTGCGGCTCGTACCGACATCGGAGAGCTTTATCTCCCCGCCCTCGGAATAGCCGAGCTGCGAGACTGCAATCGCTGCAATCCGCTGCTGCGTTGTCTCATCCGTAAATTCCGGAAGTCCGGTTTCCCAGTCCTCCGGTGATTCTGCAATGCCGGATCGTGTCGTTTCCTCCGGCGGATCCGCGTCTGTTTCCACGACGGTGCGTCCCGCCCCCGGCTGTTCCGTCTCCGAACCGCTCTCACCGAGCGCCGTTCCGTACTGCCGGAGCTGCCAGAAAACGCCTCCCGTCACCAGAACGGACAATGCAGTGACCAGCGCTTCAAACCGCAGGCGGTGTCTGCGCGCATCTCTGAACTGCCGAACCAGTCCTTCGACTCGTTTTTCCATTTGCGTCCTCTTTTCCAGTCTTGTTCCTTATTCCGCCTTCCTGATCCGATGCGGCCAGAGTCTGAACACCTCGCGCCCGATCATCTGATCGTACTCCACACAGCCGATGACGGAGCTTCGGCTGTCCACTGATGATTCCCGATTGTCACCGAGGACGAAGTACATCCCCTCCGGCACATAATACGGGAACTTGATATCACATTCTCCGAGATTTTTTGCTGTAAGATACGGTTCATCCAGCATCTGGTCATTGACAAATACATTGCCGTCCTTGTCCATGCGGACCACATCGCCCGGCAGACCGATCACGCGCTTGAGCAGCAGCTTATTCTGCCATGAGAAACAGCAGATATCGCCGCGGCCGAGCTTCTTCGACTGCACCAGCAGCAGGATATCGTCCTCATAGAGCGACGGCTCCATGCTTGCACCGGTCACCTGAATCACCGGCAGATACAATGTCGAGATCAGAATTGCGACTGCCGCAATAACAGTCAGCACAGACACAATCCGGAGGATGAACTTCTTTCGCTTTGCGCCGGCAGCAAGTTCATTTTGCACGGCTTCCACATCGGAGAGCGTCAGACCCCCGAGCGGTTCGGCTGCCTGCTCCTTCATCAGTTCCCGGATGATGCTGATCAGCTCACCTTTGCTGAGATGCCGAAATTCTTTTTGATCCAACGACTTCACATCCGTTCCGGAATACTATTTATTTCTGAAAATGGTTCAAAATGGCAAAATAATAGTATTTAATAGTGATATTATACCCTTTTCATTTGAGAATGTCAAGTAGCAAAACCACCAATTTGCTCGGCTTTTTTTGTATCTCGTGATAAGAACTCTATTTTATACTCTTCGTATTCTGTAAACAACTGTGCAATTATATCCTAACTGTGCAATCATCCTTTCCTGCACGCATTATCAACAAAGTTTCCACGTTGAATCTGTCAAAAGAGAAGCGGCACTGTCTGACAAGCCGTCACACAGCGCCGCATCCGTTCTGTTCAGTTGTCTGTATCCGCATCGGCGCAGTACAGTGCAATCGCTGCCGCCGCAAGCTGTGCTGTTCCCACACCGCCTGCGCGGTCGATGTTCTCTGTGACCTCACCGCCGCCTGCATACCATTTTCCCAGTCCCGCGAGCACCTGCTTCGAGCAGGTATAGCAGTTTTCCGTGATGAAATCCTGAAGCCGCTTCACCTGCCGCTGAACCTGCGGTGCATCCGGCTGCATGCCGCGCATACTGCCGAACTCCGTGAATAGCCGCATCATATCGGCAGCGAGCTTTTCCTGCGCGGCAGGTGTCCGCTGCGCCGCCTTCTCCTGCGATTCCGCATACTCCGGCGTATGTCCCCATGCCTTCTTCGCCTCTTTGGCATAGGCTTCGAGCTTTGATTTGTCAAATGCCGTAAAATCCATATGATTCACTCCCAATGATTCAATTCCGCGCGCAAAGAGGATCAGATTCTCCAGATGCTCTTTTTTCAGCTCCAGCAGTTCGATCTGCTGCCGGAGCGCCTTATTCCGGTCAAAATCCGGCGATCCGAGAATCTCCTTAATCTCACTGAGCGAAAATGCAAGCTCCCGAAAGAGCAGAATCTGCTGCAAGCGCTCCAGAGCCGTATCGTCATACAGCCGGTAGCCTGCCTGCGTCCGGACAGCAGGCGGCAGCAGCCCGATCCTGTCATAATATTGCAGCGTGCGCACGCTGATGCCGGTCAGCTTGCTGACTTCCTTTACAGTTTTCATGCTGATTCCTCCTTCGCGTGATTACAGTATATACTATGACGCAGCGTCAGAGTCAAGCAGTTTCCGATAATTTGGCATATTATACAATAATTTACTCATTGTTCTGTGCAGAATCGAGAAGGCAACAAATTCCATTGACTTCTCAGTCAAAAAAGTGTAGAATGACAATAGAATGCTGCACGATTTCTGTCCGGAGGAGGGGTACGCGATGAAACGGCTTGCATCCATTTGTCTCTCGCTGCTGATGATTCTGATTCTGCTGCCCGTACTGCCGCAGCAGAGCGCCGCAGCAGCCGATTATTCCGAAGACAGCGTCCGCGCGGCAATGCTCGCGCTGGAAGCAAGATATCCCGAAGGCACACCCTTTGACAACAGCAGCTTTTATGCATGGCACGGCGGCATATTCAGCGGCGGCTACGGCTGCGCAGGCTTTGCCTTCATGCTGAGCGATGCGGCATTCGGCTCGCTGCCTGCAAGGAAATACTACGATTATTCCCAGATTCGCGTCGGCGATATCCTGCGCATCAACAATGATACGCATTCCGTCATTGTGCTCTATGTCAACGCAAACAGCGTCACGGTCGCCGAGGGCAACTTCAACGGCAAGGTCCACTGGCGCCGCGAAATCCCGATGTCCACAATCCAAAGCAGTGCAACCGTCTATGCAATGACGCGCTATCCGGAGACGCAGCAGCAGACAACGCCGCAGCCGCAGACTAGAGGCGACCTCAACGGCGATTCCGGTATTTCCGCCGAGGATGCACAGATTGTTCTCGTTGCATATGTCAGGGCGATTGCCGGTCAGGCGCACGGTCTGTCGCAGGCGCAGATCAGATGCGCAGACGTTGACAGCAGCGGCAGCGTCGATGTTGCCGATGCACAGCATATTCTCCGGTATTATGCCGAAAACATCCTTGCCGGACGGAACTACTCATGGGAGTACATTATCAGCAAGAAGTGATGAAGGTATTGCTGCACGATGATTTAGAATGGAGCGCTGCTCCAACCCCCGCCAAAGGGACCTGTCCCTTTGGAATCCCGTTTTTATATAAACAGAACCGCGCGGCTGCAAACAAAGCTGCGCGGTTTATTTTGTTATACTGCATAAATGACTTCTTCAATCATTGATCGAGGAGGAATTCTCAGAGCCCCCATGATAAATCCTTTGGAGACAGCTTATACCGGAGACACATCTATGATACAATACTCCGAGGTCGCGCCGGTTTTGAACGGGATTGCCCAGCCGGAAATCCCCGAGGTCACGATAAACGAAGTATTGCCGCGCCGTTCGAGCCCGTAGACCGCATCGTTCTCGCTGATGACCAGTCCGATCAGTCCTGCCGGAAACAGATGCCCGCCGTGCGTATGACCGCAGAGCACCAGATCAAAGCCGGCAGCCGCTTCTGCATCATAATCCGTCGGCTGATGATCGAGCACGATCTGATAGAGGCTGTCATCCGGCAGCTTTGCAAGTGCATCCGCAGAAAGGCGCGCATCTGCATAGAAATCCTTGCGTCCGATCACGGCAAACCTGTCATCGAATGTCATAACCTCATCCTCGAGAATCTGCACATGATTCTCCGTCAGTGCGTTTCGGAGATCATCCGGCGAAAAATCGCGGCGATTGTAATAACCGTTGTCATGATTGCCGTAGACATAAAACACGCCGTATTTCAGATGCAGATCGCCGAGCGCTTCACAGGCGGTCAGCATATCCGCTTTTCGGGAATCGTCATCGACAAAATCACCGCAGATGAACAGCGCATCCGGCTCTGCCGCTTCAATCCGTTTCAGCTGTGCGGCAAAATCCTGACCGCTCAGCGTCACGCCCAGATGCGAATCTGCAAGCATCGCAATCCGCAGCGGCTCGCCGCCGAGCGATTTTTCCGTTTCCAGACGGTAATCCTTCTCATAGACATGATGCGCAAAATACCAGCCTGCACAGAGCACCGCAGCGGTCAGAAGCAGCGCCGCTCCGCCTGTATAATTGCGCGTGCGTTCCTTGTGCCGGAGCTTCCGGATGATGATGCCTGTGATATCGCAGATCAGCCAGATCACCATGAGATGAATCAGCACAATGAACATCGAATACACATTGATAAAATATGTACACATCAGCAGCGCGACCGGCAGCATCGCCGCAAGCCACGAAAGCAGTCTGTGCTTCTGCGCAAGCTGCTCCAGACAGTGAAATCTGTGAAAGCCGCGGATCAGAAAGATCACGCTGATGATACCGAGCAGCCCGACGACCGCAAAAATGGCAAGCCACATGCCTTATAACCCCTTTGCTTCCCGCTGCCGCATCAAAGCGGATACTGCTTTGTATATTCTTTGCCGCCCCTGCGGAAGCGGATCGTCAGCTGACCGTCCTGCACCTCTGCGGAAAGGACCTCCGCATCGCGCAGACGCATGAGCTGCCGCAGCATCATCTGCTGATTGTCGTTATATTCCGCACAGTCATCCGATGTAAACAGGACGCTTCCCGTCAGCGCATTGATCTCCGCAAGGCACTGCTTCTGCGCCGCGGGCATCCCGATGCCTCTGCGCAGGAAGAATACATCCGGATCATTGCCGAAGGCTCTGCCGTCGAGCTGCCGCCGGAAGACCGAATTCAGCAGCGAATTCTTCGTGCTGATGCGCTCGCGGTGCATCACGCGCATGTAGGGCTTATCATCCCAGTCAAGTGAAACATCGCAGCCGATGCGGCAGTAATCGACCTTGCCGAATGCACTGCCGAGCGGTACGCCGCAACCGAGAATCTGCGCATCCTTCGTGACGCTGCGCAGGAAATCCATTGCATCCGCCATAATCATGCCGCGCGTTTTATCCGGACGCGGTTCGATGCATGCCGCATAGAGGAAATCGAGCTTGAGCAGCGCATAGCCCCATGCGTGAATGACCGTATCAAAGACCTGCCGCAAATAAGCGCGCACCTCCGGATGATAAATATCCAGCGCATAGAAGCCGCTCCAGTTCGAGCCGCCCCTGACAAATTCGCCCTGCCGGTCGGTCACGATCCAGTCCTTGTGCTCACGGAAAATTTCGGATTTCTCCTCGCAGACAAACGGCGCAAGCCAGAGTCCCGGACGCTGCTTCGCCTTCCGGATATCATCGGCAATATTATCCATCCCGTTCGGGAATTTTTCCTTATCGACCGAGAACCAGTCGCCGACAGCGGTCGCCCAGCCGTCATCGACCTGAAAGACATCTGCTCTGTAATCAAGCGAATGCAGTCCGAGCAGATCGTCAATGATCTTCTGCTCGCTGATATTCGCATAATGCCGGTACCAGCTTGTATATCCGAAGATCGGCTCTGCCTTCACCGGCGGCAGCCCGAGCGCTGCAAAATAGCCGTCGAAGACCGCCTGCTCACTGCCGGAAAGAATGACCGCCTGCATGCCGTAATCGCCTTGCAGATGCAGCCCTTCGCAGTCCTTGAACAGAGAGACCGTCCCTGCTTCGGTATCGGTTTCGATGCGCATGAAGCCGTCCTGCTCATTCAGTGAGCCGATCAGCACAAACTGCTCGCCGCGGCGAAGATAGCCGTAGGTCCAGCCGTGCAGACGCCCTGCCTGATTCGGATAAGCTGTGAAATTATAATCGCCGTACTGCGTCAGGGCATATTTCTCGAGAATATTGCGCGGCAGATGATCCAGCCCGCGCATCTTGCCGCGGATGCCGTGCTCCACACTGTCCGTCCACGACTGCCAGCCGTTGAGGAAGATGCGTTCCTCCTCGTCAAATGCATAGGCAAAGACCGCCGAAAGCTCCTCCAGCACAATCTCCGCCGATGCCGAGACCTGTACGCTGAGTCTGCCGCCGTCCCAGTCCGCGGAAAAGCATACCGAGCCGGTCTGTGCCGCGCTGCCGTCCGTCATCAGGCAGAAGCTGCTGCCGTTCTGTGTGTATTTCAGTGTAATTTGCTTGAGTTCGTTCATAGGAGCCTCCCTTCTCAGTTCCTGACAGTATAATCAAAGCCCTGTTCCTTGCAGAATGCTTCCGCAGCGGAATCCGCAGGCACTTCAAACATGATATCCAAGCCGCAGTCCGAAAACGCATGGCTGCCGATCTTTTCGATGCTTGCCGGCAGCATCACAAGGCTGAGATTCCGGCAGCCGCTGAATGCATAATCGCCGATCTCCGTAATGCCCTCCTCCATGATGACATCCTCCAGCCGCCAGCATTCCATAAAGCAGTATTCGCCGATGCTGCCGCCCTCGTTTTCCTGTATGACGAGAGCATTCAGCGCGGATTGCATAAACGAATAATCTCCGAGCGTGATTGTCCCCTCGCCCAGAATCACCTCGCTGAGCAGCGGACAGTTCTCGAAGCAGTATTCTCCGAGCTTCACATCGCCGTCCAGTGCAACATGCTCGAGCTTCGGCATATCCTGAAAGCAGTAGCTGTCGGCTTCGAGACTGCACTGCGTACCGGAGATATCTTCTGCGCCGCTGTTGTCGAAGCAGTATTCGCCGAGCGTCACCGGCTCCTCTCCGAAAATAATATGGCTGAGCTGCGGACAGTCCATGAAGCAGTAATCCGCCATCACGGTTTTCTCGGCGCAGTGATAAAACTCCGTCACCGATGAGCCCTTGAAGGCATATTCGCCGAAATATGTAACAGACTCCGGCAGCAGCACAAGATGCGCATAATCCGCACCGGAAAAGCCGTATTCGCCGACGGCAGTCACCTTCTGCCCGCCGATCTCCTCCGGCACAATCAGCATTTCATCGCTGAACGGATTGGGCTCCGGCTCATAGCCGCAGACCGCCAGACCGCCGGATTCTGCGGGCTCTGTCACATAGCCCTCCTGCAGAGAATCCGCCTGCTGCGATGCATCCGCACCGTCCGGATCACCGAGGAAACGGTCGCGGAATCTGCTGAGGATATCATCTGCCAGCGAACTGACCTCCTCGGCGCTGCGTGTTTCTGCCGCAGCGGTTTCCGTGCCCGATTCTTCGGTCTGGGCGGTCTCCTCCTCCGGATAATCCTCCGCCAGCCGGAGAAACGGCTCCAGCGAGCAGCCCGTCAGCGACAGTGCACATACCAGCGCCGCGGTCAGGATAGGTTGTTTCGTCCGATGCATGCCGTCCTCCTTTCACGTTCGACGCACTTGTTTTTATCGCTTTGCTATGCTATAATTATAACACAGTATCTCCGAAAAAGCAAGAAGGACGTTGTGATAAGGAGGAGGGAGGAAGGAGAAAGGAGAAAGTTAGAAGTTAGGAGAAAGAAGTGAGGAGTTATAGCAGGAAGTTGAAAAGAAAGCACTCGCCTTATCAAGCAGTAAACTGCCGGCGGGCTTTAGATCATTTCAAGCGGGCGTTGTCCGCGGGTATGAAAAAAGCGGCTGATGATCAGTCAGCCGCCTTTCGGGAAGAAGTAGAGAGGTATTATTTATCATGTTTACAACTATAGTATAGCACAGCGCCCGAAAAAGTGAATGCACTTTTTTTCAATTTTCCGTGAACAAGCTGTGAACCTGTCAAAGGAGCATATAGAAATGATTAAAAATCTGGTCATATTCGACAGCCACGCACATTATACCGATCCGGCATTTGATTCAGACCGTGCCGCGCTGCTCGGCAGTTTTCCGGACAAGGGCATTGCCGGCTGCATGGTCTGCGGCACGCAGCTCAGCGATTCCGCCGCGGCAGTCGCACTGGCGGAGCAGTATCCTTCGCTGATTGTCACCGCCGTCGGCATACATCCGGAATGTCCCCTGCCGCCTGCGGATTATCTCGATTCGCTGCGGCAGCTTGCAGCGCATCCCTCTGTGAAAGCAATCGGTGAGATCGGGCTCGACTATCACTTCGATGGCTATGACAAAGCCGCGCAGGAACGCATTCTGCGCGAGCAGCTGACGCTTGCAAAGGCACTTGATCTGCCGGTCATTCTGCACTGCCGCGACGCAACCGGCGACATGCTTGCGATTCTGCGCGAATTTGCGCCGCTTGAGGGCGTCATGCACTGTTTCCCAGGCTCTGCGGAAACCGCGCGTGAGGTTCTGCAAATGGGGCTGTACATCGGCTTTACCGGCGTCATCACCTTCAAGAACGCGCGCAAACCACTCGAAGCACTGCGCAGCATCCCGCCGGAGCGTCTGCTCATCGAGACCGATTGCCCCTATATGGCGCCCGTCCCCTACCGCGGACAGCGCTGCGACAGCACCATGCTGACCGAAACCGCCGCCGTTATGGCACGCGAAAAAGGCTTCACCGTCGAAGAAATGTGCCGCATTACCGCAGAAAATGCTGCGCGGCTTTTCCGAACCGGTGATCGCCTGCATATCTGAATCAAATAAAAATCCCGAAAGCAGTTCAAATGCACTGCCTTCGGGACTTTTTCATGTTGTTATGCCGGTCAGGTTTCGAGCTTTGCGATAATGCGCAGGATTGTCACCACATCGTCGCCGGTCAAGCCGTTTTTGCCGTCTGCATCGGCATTCAGTTTGCCGGTCTCGGTAATATCCGCGCCTGCATCCTCCGCAACAAAGCGTGCCAGCAGAACTGCATCGGACACATCGACCGTCTTGTCGCAGTTGACATCGCCGCGCAGTGTCGGCTCTGATACGCTGCTCTTTTCAGAGGAAACCGTTGTCTCCGTGGATTTTGTCGTTGTCTCAGTTGTCTCGGAAGTGGATTCCGTGGTTTTCTTCGTGGTTGCAGTCGAAGCGGTTGTCGTATAGCTGATGCCGTCGATGATCGAATCGAAGCAGGGCTTTGCCTGATACTTCTCATCGAACAGCAGCGGATTCTGACTTGCACGCCAGCTCTGATCGTCCGTCGTGCCCCAGAATACGACTGCGGAAATATAATCCTTATACTTGACAATCGCATCCATGATATCACTGTAATACTTTGCTTGCAGCTTCTCGCCGTTTGCGACCGACTTGTCATAGGTCACATCCAGCTCCGTGATCTGGAGATCAAGACCGAGCTCGGTGTATTTTTTCAGTGCGGATTCATACTGCTGTGCATACGGGAACGGATCGGTCGTCGCGTTGTTGGTGCAGTTCAGGTGCGACTGCAAGCCGATGCCGTCAATCAGACCCTTTGCCTTCAGATCGGTCGCCATTTTGATAATGGCTTCCTGCTTGCCCTGCATGTACTCATTGTAATCGTTGTAATAGAGCTTCGTGCCCTTCGGCGCATATTTTCTTGCATATTCAAATGCAGGCTCGATGAAGGAATTATCGCCGAAGATCGCAACCCATGCCGAGGAACCGTTGCTGTCCTCATATTTGCCCTTCAGACGCGGTGTACCGCCGTCCTCCCATGCCTCATTGACAACGTCCCATGCATAGAAATCGACATCGGAATATTCCGCTTCCAGCGCTTCAAATACGCCCTTGATATAGTTCTCCATGCGCTTGAGCATCGTTTTCTCATCGACGAGCTTGCCTTCCTTGGTGTAATCGTCGGTGAAGAACCAGTAAGGCGTCTGGCTGTACCAGACAAGGACATGTCCGCGCACCGGAATATTATGTTCGCGGCAGAAATCCAGAATAATCTTTGCAGCGCCGTTGAGCTTGACCTTCGGAACGGTATTGTCGCCGGTTTCCTCGTAGTAGGCAAGCGTCGCCTTCATATCGAGCATATTCTCCGGCTTGAGCTCATTGCCGAGCGTAATGGAGTTATAATGCTTGAGGATCAGGTCCTGCGTGGATTTCGGCGAAAGCTCCTTTGCCGTCACCGCACCGCCGATCTTGAAATAATCGGCATAGACGTCCTTCAGTCCGGGGATATCCTCCTGAATCGGATAAACCGGCGCGGCAGTCAGCGAGAAGTCATCCACCCACATATCTGCCTTGTCGTCGCCCTCAATGTAAATGGAGACATCCTTCATGCCTGTGGTGAAGCTGAATTTTGTCTCGGGAATCTGCACCCATTTGCCGTCGCTCTTGATCTGGGCGAGGTTATCATAATGCTGCTCGCCGTCTTCATCGGTATACTGCATGCTCAGGCGGACCGTATTGTACCACTTCATCTTGACCCATGCCGTTGCGAGATACTGGACGCCCGGCTTGCATCCGAGGCTCTCGAGCGAAACGGACGGACCGTTCCAGCCCTGCGAGCGTTCGGTCACGGACATGCAGCTTGTTCCGCCGTGTGCATCCTCGGTACAGGAAGCAATGACGGATGTATCGTCATCTCCGCGCTTTGAGAACGCCTTGACGTCACCGTCCTCAAAATCTGTCACAAGCAGATCACCCTCTGCGGCGCTCGGCTCAAGGACCGGCATCCCTGCAAGCGCCAGCACGCCGCTCAGCAGAGCAGCAGTTGCTTTTCTGGAATACTTCACAGTATTTCCCCCTCCTTTGATTTTTCCGCATGCGCGGTCAATTCTATTATAGCATATCTGCCTGCCGGAAAGCAATAGAAAAGGGCATAGAGTTTTTGTATGCCCTGTATAGGAAAATCCAATAGGAGCGCAAAAAATGAGAGTTTGCATTCTGTTCGCCGCAAGAAAAGAGAAGTCGCAGGATACCCCCGATAAAATCAGCGCACCGGCTGATGCTCCCAGCCGGTGCGCTCCCCCCAGTTATCACGTTTATTGATTCCAGCTCTCCAGCTCCTTATAGAGCCCGAGATACAGTTCCGCAGAGGATGCCCAGCTGAAATCAGCCGACATCGCCTGCTTCTGAATGCCTGCCCAGAACGGCTTGTTCTCGTAAGCGCCCTTTGCACGCAGGCACGCTCCGAGCATATCATGCGCATTATAGGTCTTGAAGGTGAAGCCGGTGCCGTTTTCGCCGCCTGCATCGCGGACGGAATCGCGCAGACCGCCTGTCTCGCGGACAATCGGCATGGTGCCGTAACGCATTGCATACATCTGTGCCAGACCGCAGGGCTCGCTCTGCGACGGCATCAGGAACATATCACAGCCCGCATAGATGCGGCGCGAAAGCTGCGGATAGAATCCGAGCGTCACGCTGACAGACTGCGGATAACGCCATGCCATTTCCTTGAAGAAATCCTCATAGACGCGCTCGCCGCTGCCTAAAATCGCAAAGCGGAAGCCGTCATGCACCATTTCCTCAAAGACATAGCGGATCAGGTCGATGCCCTTGTGCGCGACAAAGCGCGTGCAGATGCCGATCAGCGGCTGATCGTCCTGCGGCAGCCCGAGCTCCGCCTGCAATGCACGCTTGCAGGTCAGCTTGCCGGACGGATCCTTCACGCTGTAATGCGCATAGGGCGGTGCAAGGGCATCATCCGTTTCCGGATTATAGCTGTCCACGTCGATGCCGTTGAGGAAGCCGGTCAGCTTATACTGCTTGTTTGTCAGTGCGCGGTCGAGTCCGTGCGAATACCACGGGTCGAGAATCTCCCATGCATAGCTCGGAGAGACCGTCGTGATCTTGTCGGCGGTTTCGATTGCGCCCTTCATCATATTGACATTGCCGTCATATTCCAGCAGATTTGCATGATACATCGGAATGCCCATGACCTCATTGAGGACTTCCTTGCCGTACTTGCCCTGATAGGCGATATTATGGATCGTGAACACGGTATGGATATTATCAAAGCCCTCCTGATACTTATAGAAGATCTGATAATAGACCGGTGTCAGCGCCGTCTGCCAGTCATTGCAGTTAATGACAGTCGGCTTGAAGTCGATCACGCGGAGCATCTCAAGTATCGCGCGGCTGAAAAAGACGAAGCGTTCGCAGTCGTCATAGAAGCCGTAAATGCCGTCGCGCTTGAAATAATACTCATTGTCGATGAAATAATAGGTGACGCCCTGCTTCACCGCAGAGAAAATACCGCAATACTGCTTTCTCCAGGCGACATCGACCGTAATCGAGGTGATAAAGGTCATATCCTTGCGCAGATCGTCACCGATCGCCTTGTAAAGCGGAATGACAACGCGGCAGTCATGGCCTTTCTTGTTCAGTGCAAGCGGCAGTGCGCCTGCAACATCTGCGAGGCCGCCGGATGCGACATAGGGTCTTGCTTCACTTGCTGCATATAAAATATTCATATCTTGCCTCCTCCCCGGAAGTCGTCTTAAATCACTGCGCCCTTGCCGATAAACAGCGGATAGCCCACGGAACCGGTCAGCTGCCGTTCATCGGCAATCACAACATTCTTGTCCGTAATCACATTGCGGATTGCGCAGCGTTCGCCGATCACGGTATCCTGCGTAATGATGCTGTCGCGGATCACGGAGCCCTTGCCGATCTTCACGCCGCGGAACAGCACGCAGTTTTCAACCTTGCCCTCGATGATGCAGCCGTCTGCGATCATCGAATTCTTGATGTGCGATGCAAGTCCGAAATGAACCGGCGCCTCATCCTTGGTCTTGGTCAGGATCGGTGCATTCTTTGCAAAGAGCGCATCGCGGTTCGCTGTTTCGAGCAGTGCCAGATTCGCCGCAAAATAGCTTGCAAGCGAGTCAATCTTGGAATAATAATTCTCATGCTCATAGGCAAGAATCTTATACTTTGCGCTGCGGTCGAGCAGGATATCGCGGCGGAAGCTGTTGCGGTTGCGGCTCATGGATTCCTTGACGATGCGGCGCAGGAAATCCTTGCTCATGATATACATATCGAGACCGAGATTGCAGTTGCCGGTCATCGGCGGATTGATCATGACATCATTGACAAAGCCGTCGCCGCCGATGCCGAAGATTGTCGCAGAAGAATCCGCGGACTGATCGAAGAAGCCCTTTGCATAGACCGCGGTGATATCCGCGCCGGATGCGATATGCGCCTCCACAGCCGGACGGTAGTCGATATTCGTGACGATATTGCAGTCGGTCAGGACGACATATTCCGCGCTGGAATGCTCGACAAAGCTCCAGATATTGCCGAGCGCATCGAGCTTGCCGTGATAGAGCGTCGAGCTGGTGTGCGCATACGGCGGCAGCAGATGCAGACCGCCCTTTTTGCGTGCGAGATCCCATTCTCTGCCGGAGCCGATATGATCGAGCAGAGAGCCGTAATTATTCTTCGTGATGACGCCGACCTGCGAGATGCCGGAATTGACAAAATTCGAGAGCGGAAAGTCGATCAGCCGGTATCTGCCGCCGAACGGCACCGAGCCCATTGTACGGTTCTTCGTGAGATCGAAAATTACTTCATCATGGATACTGGCAAAGACCAGACCCAGTACATTCTGATTGATTCCCATTGATTATCCTCCGTTTCCAGCCGCGCTCAGATCGACTCAGAAAGAATCTGCTTAGGCGCGACCTGCATCCCCTCGCCGACTGTGATCCTGTGTCCCGTTACGGCAATGCCCCAGTTTTCGCGCGCGTCGCCTTCATATTCCTCCGGACTTCTGCCGACATGTGCATTCTCCTCAATGACGCAGTCCTCGCCGACGATCGCATATTCCACGACCGCACCCGCCTTGATGACCGTGCCCGGCATCACGACGCTGTACTGCACCTTTGCACCGGCTTCAATGGTCACGCCGCCGAAAATGACGGAGAAATCAACCTTGCCGTTGATGACGGAGCCTTCTGTGATCATCGCGTTTTCGATCTCCGCACTCGCGCCGATATACTGCGGCGGGAAGTTGCTGTGCCGCGAATAGATACGCCACGATTTGTCATAGAGATTGAGCTGCTCCGCCGGCGCAAGCAGATCCATATTTGCATCCCAGAGCGAATCCAGCGTACCGACATCCTTCCAGTAGCCCTCGAAGGTATAGGCATAGAGCCGCTCACTGTTTTTCAGCATCGCCGGAATGATATCCTTGCCGAAATCCTTGGAGCCGGTGTTCGCGTTTTCATTCTCGATCAGATACTTTTTGAGCTTCGACCATGTGAACACATAGATGCCCATGGATGCAAGTGTCGATTTCGGCTCCGCCGGTTTCTCCTCGAAATCGGTCACGCGCATCTGATCGTCACAGATCATGATGCCCATGCGCGTCGCCTCCGAGCGCGGCACATCGAGAACGGCAATCGTCAGGTCCGCCTTCTGTGCCTTGTGGAAATCGACCATTTTGGAATAATCCATTTTGTAGATATGGTCGCCGCCGAGGACGACAACATATTCCGGATCATAGCGCTCAATGAAGCTGATATTCTGATAGATCGCATTCGCGGTACCCTCATACCACGAAGCGCCGGAGTTGCTCTCATAGGGCGGCAGAACATGCACGCCGCCGTTCATCTTATCGAGGTCCCACGGCTGTCCGTTGCCGATATAATCATTCAACACGAGCGGCTGATACTGCGTCAGCACGCCGACTGTATCAATGCCGGAGTTTGTGCAGTTGGAAAGCGGAAAGTCAATCAGTCTGTATTTTCCGCCGAACGGAACGGCAGGCTTTGCCATATCCTTTGTCAGCGCATACAGACGGCTGCCCTGTCCGCCTGCAAGCAGCATTGCTACGACTTCTTTTTTTGTATTCATGGGTCAAACGCCTCCTTCAATTTATGCCTTATTCTTTTTCGCTGCCGGTTTCCGTGTCTGTTTCGGTTTTTCCTCTGCCGCCGGCGCCTCCGCCTTCTTTGCGCGGGTACGCTTCGGCTTTTCTGCCGTCACGTTCTCTGCCGGTGCCTCCGCCTTCTTTGCACGGGTACGCTTCGGCTTTTCTGCCGTCACGGTCTCTGCCGGCGCCTCCGCCTTCTTTGTACGGGTGCGCTTCGGCTTTTCTGCCGTCACGTTCTCTGCCGGTGCCTCCGCCTTCTTTGCACGGGTACGCTTCGGCTTTTCTGCCGTCACGGTCTCTGCCGGCGCCTCCGCCTTCTTTGTACGGGTGCGCTTCGGCTTTTCCGCAGGTTTCTCTGCCTTTGCGGTACGTGTCTTCTTCGGCACCAGCTTATAATACTGTACAGACAGCGGCGGAATCGTCAGCTCAAGGGACTGATCGAAGCCGTGCATGCTGTATTCATCGGATTTCACCTTTTTGGGCGCGGTGCCGCTGCCGCCGAATGCAGCCGCATCAGAATCAAACACCAGCGTATACGTGCCCTCATACGGCACGCCGATCTTATAATTTTCTCTGCCGACCGGTACGAAATTGCAGACAGCAATGATCTCATTGCCGCTGTCGTCGATACGGCGGAACGCAATCACACTCTGCCGGTAATCATCATTGGAGATCCAGCTGAAGCCCTTCCATGAATCATCATTCTCCCAAAGCGCCGCCGTATTCAGATAGAACTTATTGAGCGCCTTGGAAAATTCCAGCAGTGTTTTGTGGTTCGGATAATCGAGCATGAACCACTCAAGCTGCTCCTTGTAGTTCCATTCTCTGCGCTGTCCGAATTCCTGTCCCATAAAGAGCAGCTTCTTGCCCGGATGCGCAAACATATAGCAGAGGAATGCGCGGTAGGAAGCAAACTTGTCGCCCTCCAGACCCGGCATCTTCTCGATCATCGAGCACTTGCCGTGCACGATCTCATCATGCGAGATCGGCAGGACATAGTTCTCGGAGAAGCAGTAGAAGAACGAGAATGTCAGCTTGTCATGATTGAATGCACGGTAAAGCGGGTCCATGGACATATAGGTGAGCATGTCGTTCATCCAGCCCATATTCCACTTGAAATTGAAGCCCAAACCGCCGATATCGGTCGGCTTTGTGACCAGCGGCCACGCCGTCGATTCCTCCGCGATCATCAGCACATCGGGATGCCGCGCGAATACGGTTTCATTGAGCTGCCGCAGAAATGCGACTGCTTCGAGATTTTCTCTGCCGCCGTTTGCATTGGGGCGCCATTCGCCGTCGCGGCGGTCATAGTCCAGATAGAGCATCGAGGCGACTGCATCCACGCGCAGTCCGTCGATATGAAATTCATCGAGCCACCAGCATGCCGAGGAGATCAGGAACGAGACAACCTCCGGTCTGCCGTAATCGAAGACTCTGGTGCCCCAGCCCTTGTGCTCACGCTTAAGCGGATCGGTATATTCATAGAGGCACGCGCCGTCGAATTCATAAAGGCCCTGCTCGTCCTTCGGGAAATGTGCGGGGACCCAGTCAAGGATAACACCGATGCCCGCCTCATGGAACATGTCGATCATCTGCCGGAAATCATCCGGCGTACCGAAGCGCGAGGTCGGTGCAAAATAGCCCGTCACCTGATAGCCCCATGAGCCGTCATACGGATACTCCGTCAGCGGCATGAATTCGATATGCGTATACGAAAGCTCCTTCATATAGGGGACAATCTGCTTTGCAAATTCGACATAGTTCAGCGGATTGCCGTCCTCATAGGTGCGCCACGAATCAAAATGCACCTCGTATATATTCATCGGAGATTTATAGATATTGGTTTTGGCTTTCTTTTCAAGCCACTTTGCATCCTTCCATTTGTAGGCGGATTCATAGAGCTTCGTCGCATTTTGCGGCGCGGTTTCAAAATGTGTGCCGTAGGGATCGTTCTTGAGCTTTACTTCACCGGATTTTGTCAGAATGCTGTATTTGTATACCGAATACATCGGGAGCTGATCGACTGCCGCCTCCCAGATGCCGTCCGCGACCGGCAGCATGGTGTTCGCGTGGCGGTCCCAGCTGTTGAAATCGCCGACGACGGAAACATCAATCGCATTCGGTGCCCAGACGCGGAACACGGTCTTTTTCACGCCGTCCCGTTCCTCGGTATGTGCGCCGAAAAAGCGCTGCGCATCAAAGTTTTTGCCCTGATAGAAAAGGTGAAGCGGAAACGCATTCGGATTCCGGTTTGTCTGTTCGTTTCTCATAGATTCCTCCCATAGCCATTCTGACGGATTATGCGGTTTTATATGTATTCCGGCAGATTATTTCTGTATATATTCTGCGTTTCAGAACAAAATGACGGCACTGGTGCAGGTTGTGCAAAATCTATACAACCTCCAATATGCCGTATATACATTTTACCATATAATGCCGCAAACTTCAAGCCTTTTTGCAATTTTACAAAAATTTCGGAGTTTCAGACAATTTCGCATCTGCATTTTGTGCATCCTGACAATAGTCCTTGCGATTTTTGGTAAAGATTATGCGAATAATCACCGAACAGCGTTTCATATAGTTACAGTTTCCCTGCAATATCCCCCATTATTCATCAATTTCGGCAGCCGTGATCGCTGCCGCAAGCACCGTGACATCATCGCGCGGCGCGCCCTTGGATTCGCGCTGTGCCTTTGCGCAGACTGTATGCGCAAGTGTTTGCAGATCGCCGCCCTGCCGCAGCTTCTGCCGCACATACGGGAACAGTGCATCGTCCAGACCGTCCGTCAGAAGGAAGAGCATATCGCCGCGCTCCAGCTTCAAAACAGTTGTATAGGGCTCGGCATTCGGCAGAATCCCGATCGGATTCGTCGCCGCCTGACAGAGCGTAATCTGACTGCCGTGCCGGACAAACGTCGGTCCCGCGCCGTATTTGTAGAGCGTGACGGCAGCAGTGTCCGTACAGATTTTTGCAACATCCAGTGTTGCAAAGCGCTCCTCGCCGGATTTCGTCAGCATGATCGCATTGATCATACGCGCGGCAGCTTTGCAGTCCATGCCGGACTGTACAAGCTGCCGGAAATTTGACAGGACAATCCGCGCATCGACGGCAGCATGTCTGCCGGAGCCCATGCCGTCCGATACAACCAGATAGAATGCGCCCTCACCGTCAGAGAAGGTATCCCAGCAGTCGCCGCAGGGCTCATCCTCATGGACAGCGCACTGTGCGGCTGCCGTCCGGACGCCGTAGCCGCCTGCGGTCTGCAGGATCATGCGCTGCTCGCTGCCCGCCTTCTCCGTGCCGCAGCATGCAACAGGTCTTTGCAGCGCATCGCACAGGCATTCGGAAATCAATGCAGCATCGAGCTTTTCATCCGCCGGTGCATAGAGCTCAATCAGCATCCGGTGATGTTCGCCCGTCGAGACCGCCGCCGCCAGAACCGGCACGTCATATTTTGCGAGCACATCCGAGACATAGCGTGTCAGCTCGCGGTGATACGTGCGCCGCGACTGCTTTCCGGCACCGTGCAGCAGCTCCTCGGTAATGCGCATCTGCGTAAACAGCAGCTTCTGCGAATCATGCAGCCTTGCCGCAAGCGCCCGTGTCACCGCATTCTGCCGCTTGGTACGCGAAAAAGCAGCCGTCACCCGATCCGGCTGCACGCACCCGAACGGTGCCTTGAGCTTCTCTGATAAATCCGCCTCGGAAAGCTGCCGGAAGCATGTCCGCGCCTCGCGGTCATCATGATCCCAGCAGAGCGAACGGCTCCGGCACCGGCTGCATACCGTTTCACAAACGGTCTTGAACTGATCTGCGGCAGGATCGCCGCCGGACATCACATTCGCAATCCGCTCCGCATTGCCGCGCACACCCGCAATCGAATGCGACAGAAATTCGAGCCTTGCCTCTGTCAGTGCCGCAAGATCGGCTTCGGAATCGCTCCACTGCACGAGCCTGTCCGCAGCCTGTACGGTCGGCAGCATCAGAAAGACGAGTCCGCCGATCATCCCGCTGACCGCCGCATTTGCCGCAGATGCATCCAAATGTGCAGACAGCAGCCCCGCTGCACCGCAAATCTGAAATACCATATAGCTGACCGCGGCAGGTCTGCCGGAGAGCAGTCCGGCGGCAAATCCGGCAGCAGGCAGCATCACGGCATAGGATGCTGTTTTGCCGTCTGCGAGCACAATCGCCAGTGCGGAGAGCGTTCCGCAGATGACGCCGCCTGTCACGCGGTACCGCTTGCCTGCGGTCAGAATCACAGCCGCTGCAAGCATGATTCCGAAGCTGAGCTGCATCAGCCGCAGCGAGCAGAGCGCCGTCAGCCCGATCACCGCACAGACCGAAAACGCTGTCGTATCGCCCTCATGCAGCCGCACGGGAAAATCCGTCTCAAACCGCAGCAGAACCTGCCGGATGCAATATGCAAGCCCTGCATTCAGAAGACTGAATATCCCCCAGAGGATCCACTCCCTGCCGCCCGTCAGCCGCGCGATTGCAAAGATCACTGCCGAGGCACATGTACTGCATCCGGCAAGCAGCGCAGCCGCACGGGGCGACTGCTTCACATTGAGCAGCCAGCGAATGATCGTCACAAGCGCCGATGCACAGAGCAGAATCGGCTGCTTTTGCAGGGTACCGGTCAGCAGGTCCGCTGCCGCACCGCCCGCCAGTACCGCAACACCGCCTGCCGGTGAGACTGCCGCAGCAAACGCCGCATTCAGCGGCAGCGGCATCCCGAAAAACCTCGCCAGTGAGAGCAGACAAGCCGTCAGCATGCAGAGCAGCAGCGTTCCCGTCCGCCGGACATATGCATTCTCACGCAGTTCTTTCCATTCAATCATCAGAATCATCCTTCCTCATTTTGCACATTGTATAAGCATATGCAGATTATCTGTTTTATTATACCGCAGAACTCGTGCGAAAAATGTCGGTTCGCAGGAGGAAGCGCAGACAGGGCATTGTGAAAACGGAGACGGGCGGCAGGATCGGACGGAATCTGTTTTACATCATAAAAAGCCCATGCCGCCGCGGAAATCTCTTGACAAACAGGGCGGAATGTGCTATCATAGCATTAAGCAGAGCGGCGAAGCTGCCGCAGGGCTTTGAGACAGAAAGGACGGAAACATATGGGACGAAAAATTGCAAAGAAAATTGTACGAAAGGTCGGCAGAAAGGTCGTGCGCAGAGTGACCGAGGAAGTCACGGAGCGCATCGTGGAAAAGGGCGTTGACACTATCTTCAGGCAAGGCAGCCGCGTACTTCGCAGACACACTGCCGGTAAGCTGATCCGCAGAATCATCTGAGCAGACGGAAGGTGCACCGTATGAAACGATACTGTACTGCACTTCCGGAACATTTGAATGCGTAACAGACCCCGATATGAAATCTTGAAAGGAGCTTCATGATGAAAGCACTGATCGTCATTGACATGCAGAAGGATTTTACCACGGGCGCACTCGGCAATCCGGAAACGGCTGCCGTGGTCAAGCCGGTCGCCAAGTACATCAAGGCATGGCGCAAGGAGAATCCGGACGGACTGATCGTCGCAACGCTTGATACACACACTGAGGATTACCCCAACACGCAGGAGGGCAGAAAGCTGCCGGTTCCGCACTGCATCAAGGGCACCAAGGGCTGGGCGCTCGAAAAGACCGTTCAGACCGCGCTCGGCGAGGATGCAATCCTGCTTGAGAAGGTGACATTCGGTGCTGCCGATCTGCCGAAGGTGATCGGAAAGCGCCGCAAGATTGAGGAATTTCAGGTTATCGGCATCTGCACGGACATCTGCGTCATCAGCAATGCAATGATTCTGAAAGCAGCCTTTCCGGAGGTCCCGATCAAGATTATTTCGGAATGCTGTGCCGGTGTCTCGCCGGAAAGCCACGCAAATGCGCTGTCTGCCATGGCAGTCTGCCAAATGGAAATCGTATAATCACAAAAGCGCCGCAGAATCACCGTGATTCTGCGGCATTTTTCTATTCCTCACCCGTTTTTCGTCTTGCTTTTCCGTAATAAAAAGGCAGCGCCCGCAGGCATTGATCTAAAGTTCTCAGAAAACAAACCGTCAGCGAAAAAGTGACTGCTCTCAACTTGCATTTTTCGTAATAATATGGTATAATAATTAGGTATGCCCGCATGGGGGGACGATCTTGAACAGAAAGGAGCGCGCATCATGCCGGAAACCATGCTCGGAAACGGCATCCGATATACCGAAATACATGATCCGAAATTCCGGAGCTGCCTGCTGACGCTCCAGTTTCATATCCCGCGCGACCGGATTTCGGCGCCGGTTCATGCGCTGCTGCCGGATATTCTGACGGCATCCTCGGCAGAATTCCCGTCCGTCAATGCGATGACCTTGCAGCTGGAATCGCTCTATGCCGCGGATTTCATTGCAAAGCTCTCGCTCTGCGGCGATGCAGCCGTCATAGACTTTACGGCGTCATGGCTCGACGATGCCTATACGCTGAACGGCGAGCAGATTACAGAATCTGTATTGCAGCTTGTCACCGGTGCACTGCTGCATCCGAATGCGGAAAACGGTGCATTCTGCGATCCGGTATTCCGCATCTGCAAGCAGAATCTGCTCGACGATATTGACTGTGAGCAGAACGACAAACGCAGCTATGCGCTCAGACAGGCTGCCGCGCTGACATTTTCCGGCGAGCCGGCTGCGATTCCGGCGCACGGCTTCCGTCCCGAAGCAGAACAGATCACGGCAGCACAGGCATATGCGGTCTGGCAGAATATCCTGCGGACAGCGTTTATTGAGATCGCTGCCGTCACGCCCGCACCGAAGCCGCAGATTGCCGCACTCCTGCAAGTGCGTTTCGGCAGTCTGAACCGTCAGCCGGTGCAGGTACGGTTTGAAGCGCCGAGCCCGATACAGCCGGAAATCCGCATCGAATCGGAGATCATGCCGGTCGGGCAGACAAAGCTCGTCCTGACCTATAAATATGAAAATATCCGCCGCGAGGTAATGCTGATGCTTTGCAGCATTCTCGGCTGGATTGCAGATTCGCTGCTGTTTACGAATCTGCGCGAGCGCTGCGGGCTCTGCTATTACTGCCTGCTCTCGCACGCCGCATTCAAGCATACGCTGTTCATTGATATCGGCATTGATGCTGCGAATACGGATGCGGTCAGAAAAGCGGTCGCGGCGCAGATTCATGCACTGCAAGCCGGTGATTTCACCGACGACATGATGCAGAAGGCGATCCTGCGCTATGCATTTCAGGCGGCAGCCGCCTCGGATACGATCAGCGATCTTGCAATGCAGCAGATGCTCAGGCTGCGCCGCGGCGATCCGCGCAGTCCGCAGGAAATCACGGATGCAATGCAGAAGGTCACGCGCGCCGATATCGCAGAAGCCGCAAAGCAGTTGCAGCCTGATACGGTCTTTGTGCTGCGGGCAGAGCAGGAGGAGGCGGAAGCGGATGACATCTGAGATCATTGCTTGCAGAGATGCCGGAACCGGCGATATCTGTTACCGGATCCTGCATCCCGCCGGACTGGAAATCCGTGTCATGGAGATGCCGGATTTCAGCACTGCATATGCACAGTTCGGCACAAAATTCGGTGCCGCATACCGCAGATTCCGTAGCAGGGAAAGCGGTCAGATGATCGAACTGCCCGCCGGTACGGCACATTATCTTGAGCATAAGCTCTTTGAAAAAGAGGACGGCGACGTTGCAAAAAAATTTGCACTGCTCGGCGCCTCGGATAATGCCTTCACTGATTTTGACCGCACAGTCTACTATTTCCGCACACAGCAGAATTACTATGAAGCACTTGCGCTGCTGCTGGAATTCGTGCAGACGCCGTATTTCACGGAGAAAAGCGTCGAGCGCGAGCGCAATATCATTTTGCAGGAGCTCATGGAAGCGATCGACGATCCCGCCGACCGGAATTTTGAGCAGCTGCTCGAAGGCATGTATCACGCCTATCCGCTGCATCCGCATATTCTCGGGACGGCGGAGAGCATCCGGCAGATCACGGCGGATACGCTGCTGCAAAGCCACAAAGCATTTTATAATCTGCATAATATGGTGCTCTGCTGCGCCGGAAATGTCCGCGTACAGGAGATTCTCGCGGTCGCGGACAGATGCCTGATGCCGGCTCCGGTGATGCAGGCGGAAGCGGTTTTCCCGCAGGAGCCCGCGTATCCTGTTACAAGCCGCCGGATATGCAGCATGCCGGTCGGCAAGACGCAGTTTTCAATCGGCTTCAAGAGCCGTCCGGTTACGGGACTTGCGCGTCTGCGCGATTCGCTGCTCGCCTCACTGACTGCCGATCTGCTGATCGGCTCCGCGGCGCCGCTTTATCAGACGCTGCTGCATGCCGGTCTGCTCAACGATACCTTCGATACCGACTGCTTTACCGGTGACGGCTGGTTCACCGTCCTGTTTGAGGGCGAATCCGATCAGCCGGAAGCCGTTTTGCAGGCACTCTGCGATGAGATTCGCCGGATACAGACCGACGGCATCGACGAAGCACTGTTTGCCGTGCTGAAACGTGCAGCATACGGCGACAGCATCATCGGTATGAACAATCCCGAATCTGCCTGCACGGCAATGCTCGATGCGTATATCTGGGGCTGTGACTCCCCCTTTGACCGCACGGCACTGCTTGCAGAGCTGACAGCTGCGGATGTGCAGCACTGTCTGCGCGAACGCTTTTGCAGCGACGCTGTCTGTCTCTCCGTCATTGAACCTGAATCACCCGGAAAGGAAGAATCTGAATTATGATCTATTCGGCTATGCTCGCTGCGGTTGATCCGAACCGCATCCGATTCCCGAAGCTCGGTCTGGAAATGACCGTCAACAGCAATGCATTCACCGTCTTCGGCTTTACCGTCACATGGTACGGCATTCTCATCACCGTCGGCATGATGCTTGCGATGATCTATGTATTCTCGCGGATGCGCAAATTCGGTCTGGATTCCGACCGTGCAATCGACGGCATCATCGGCGGCATCATCGGCGGCATCATCGGTGCACGTATCTATTATGTGCTGTTCCACTGGGATCACTACGCCGGAGACTGGAAGGCAGTCTTCAATATCCGCAACGGCGGTCTCGGCATTTACGGCGGCATCATCGGCGCACTGCTCATCGGCTCTGTCGTCTGTAAGCTGCGCAAGGTCCGCCTGCTCCCGATGTATGATGTCATCGCGCCCGGTTTTCTGATCGGACAGTGCATCGGACGCTGGGGCAATTTCATGAACCACGAGGCATTCGGCTGCAATACGGACAATATCTTCGGCATGACAAGCGGCAAGATTCAGTCATGGATCGCCGCGAATTATCCGGACGGCTCCGTCGCCGCCGACAAGCCGGTGCATCCCTGCTTCCTCTATGAATCCGCATGGTGCCTGCTGGGCTTCCTGCTGCTGCACTTTGTCTCGAAGAAATGGCGCAAGTTCGACGGTCAGCTCTTTCTGATGTATATTATCTGGTACGGCTGCGGCAGATTCTTCATCGAATCGCTGCGCACGGACAGTCTCTATGCCGGTACGGTCAAGATTTCGCAGGTTGTCGCAGTGATTTCCGTGACGGCATCCGTCATCCTGCTGATTATCGGTCTGCTGCGTACCAAGCGCCTCGGCTCGGATTATCAGCTCTATGTCGATACCGAGGAATCGAAGGAGCTGCTCGCCGAAGCCGATGCCCGTGAAGCGGCATGGCAGGAGCGCCGCGGCAAAAAAGAAGCCGCCGCAGAGCCGATTCTTGCGGACGATGCAAAATCCGAAGAGGAGATCAAAAAAGAAAAGGACGCCAAAATCGACGCCCTGCTTGATGAGATTGCTGCCAATAAGGCGGAAAAGGAATCCGAAGAAGCCGCTGCCGCTGCCGAAACGGAGAACGATGCAGCGCAGAGCGATGCTTCGGAATGAGGCGCCCGCACACTTCACTTTGCATTTGCAGGCAAACGCACCCACTCCTGCCGTTCTTTAGAATCCCCGTTTTGATACGATAAAAGAAAAAAGCCGCTCAATTCAGCGATAACGCAAATTGAGCGGCTTTTCTTTATTCACTGATAAACAATAGGATCCGGAGACAGCGCCCCCGTTACAAACACATTGCAGATACCTTTTACTTTCCGAACTGCTCCTTTGCGGCGGTCAGGGTATTGCGCATGAGGATCGCGCGCGTCATCGGACCGACACCGCCCGGAACCGGCGTAATTGCGGAAGCCTTTGCTGCGACCTCATCATAGCAGACATCGCCGCAGAGCTTGCCTTCTGCATTGCGGTTCATGCCGACGTCAATGACGACAGCGCCCTCCTTGACCATATCCGCGGTGACGAAGCCCGCCTTGCCGACAGCAGCGACGAGAATATCCGCCTGTCTGGTCTGCTCTGCGAGATTCTGTGTACGGGAGTGACAGATCGTGACGGTGCCGCTGCGGTGCAGCAGGAGCATTGCCATCGGCTTGCCGACGATATTGCTTCTGCCGATGACGACACAGTGCTTGCCGCTGATATCAATTTTCATCGCATCGAGCATCTCGATGACGCCTGCCGGTGTGCAGGGCAGGAAGCTGTAATCACCGATCATAATTCTGCCGACATTCTCCGGATGAAACGCATCGACATCCTTTGCCGGAGAGATCGCGTGCAGAACGGTCTGCTCACAAATCTGCTTCGGGAGCGGCAGCTGCACGAGAATGCCGTTGACATTTTTATCCGCATTGAGCTTTGCGACAAGCTCCAGCAGCTCTGCCTCGGTCGTCTCCTCGGGCAGTGCATATTCATAGGACTGGAATCCGCATTCTGCGCAGTCCTTTTCCTTATTCGAGACATAGACGCGCGATGCCGGATTATTGCCGACGAGCACCACTGCAAGCCCGGGATTTGCACCCTTTGCCTTGAGCTGCTCAACCTCTGCGCGGACCTGCGCCTTGACGTTTGCGGCAATCTGCTTGCCGTCGATGATCTGTGCCATTGTATTATCCTCCTGATTTATTTTCATTGTGTATTGCTTTACTATTATACCACTTGTTTCATAGACTGTCAAGGTAAAAGGAGAATGGGCGCGCGGATAATCTGAAACAGAAAGCCGCTCAATTCAGACTCCTGTGCTGAATTGAGCGGTTTATCTTTCAGATTATCAACGGGATGCCAAAGAGATTTCCCTCCGGCGCAGCCCGTGATTCATCATCGCAGCGCGATACATTATTTCCGGTAGATCATGTGCTTGCGGTCCGGACCGGTCGAGATCATGGTGATCGGGCAGTCGATCAGCTTCTCGATATAGCTGACATAGTCCTTCGCAGCCTGCGGGAGCTGATCCCATTCGGTGACGCCGTAAATATCGCACTTCCAGCCCGGCACCTTCTCATAGACCGGCTTTGCACGGTCGAGACGGTCGCCGCTCGGGAATTCCGTGGTACGCTCGCCGTCGATCTCATATGCAACACAGACCGGAATCTCATCCAGATAGCCCAGAACGTCGATCAGAGAGAGCGCAACATCGGTCGTACCCTGAACCGCAACGCCGTACTTGGTTGCAACTGCATCGAACCAGCCCATTCTGCGCGGACGTCCGGTTGTTGCACCGAATTCGCCGTCGCTGCCGCCGCGTCTGCGGAGCGTATCTGCCTCGTCGCCGAAGATTTCGGTCGTGAACGGACCTGCGCCGACGCAGGAGGAATATGCCTTGACAACGGTGATGACACGCTTGATTTCATGCGGCGGCAGGCAAGCGCCGACTGCACCGTAGCCTGCGAGCGTAGAGGAGGAAGTGGTCATCGGATAGATGCCGTTTGTGATATCGCGCAGCGCGCCGAGCTGACCTTCGAGCAGGATATTCTTGCCCGACTTGACAGCCTCGTGCATCAGCTCTGCCATATTGCAGAGATACGGCTTGATGAATGCTGCAACGTCCTTGAGATATGCCAGAATCTCCTCGGGCTTGAGCGGCTCTGCATCCGGATAAAGACCTGCAATCGTTGCATTCTTGATGATGCAGACGCGCTCGACCTTCTCCGCGAGATTTTCGTTATAAAGCTCAGCAAGCTGGAAGCCGATCTTCATTGCCTTGTCGGCGTAGTGCGGTGCGATACCGGACTGCGTCGAACCGAAGCTATGCTTGCCGAGACGCTTCTCCTCGAGCTTATCGAAGAGGATATGATACGGCATGACGAGCTGTGCGCGGTCGGAAATACGAATATTCGGCGTCGGAACATTATGCTCTTTCAGCATTTCGAGCTCCTTCTTGAACGCATCTGCATTGAATGCAGCGCCTGCGCCGATGATATTCACCGTGCCTTCCTGAAAAACGCCGGACGGGAGAATATGCAGGGCATATTTGCCGTACTGATTGATAATCGTATGACCGGCATTGGCGCCGCCCTGAAAACGGATGACATAATCCGCATCGGCAGCAAAGACATCGGTCAGCTTGCCTTTGCCCTCGTCGCCCCAGTTTCCGCCTACTATTGCAGTAATCATAATGCTGCTCGTTCCTTTCCGTTTGAAAACATCAGATTTTCCCATGGGAACGCGGCACATTTGCCGCAAAAATTTCCTTGTATATCATACCACAAAATCAATATTCTGTCAAGCCAAAGAAATTAGAAATAAATATGTCCGGACGAATTGTTATGGAGGAAGGAGCAGGGAGGAAGGAGGAAGTAAGTGAGGAGTGAGGAGATAGGAGAGCGGAGTTGTTGTGTCCGCTTCGCGGACGAATTTATATAATACTTCCTATTTTCTCACTCCCGCGCACCGCTGTTCTTTTCTGTTCACTCTTTCCTGTTCACTTATTTTCAAATCATCCGCCGACAGGCAGATTCTGCAACTCCTCACTTCTAAATTTCTCCTTCCTCCTTTCTCCTTTCTCCTTTCT